>JAFAPR010000352.1 GCA_019247075.1 Solirubrobacterales bacterium | reverse complement strand
AACGCTCCATGCACGTTGGCCATCGCGAAGCGCATGGCGTCGGCGACCGCCTCGATCACGGCCGCCGGGACCAGGGTGCCCGCGGCCCCGTCCAGGGCGACGACGCCTTCCACCAACCCGGGGAACTCGGCCCTTATCGCCCCGATCGATCGGGCGAGGGCGGGCCCGCCGTCGGGAAGCTCGCCCTCAGCCCCGATGGCCGGGCCGCTCCGAGCTGGCCGCCGTGCGGTTGGTGAGGGGCACGTACCTGCTTCTCGCGGCCGCCACGGCGCCCGCAGGAAGTAGCAGTCCCACGGCGAGCGTCGCCATCGCCATGAGGGCGGCAAGCGCCGCGACTCCAGCGCGCTTGAGATCGTCTCTCCGCACGGGGCGCACACCCTTTCAGATTTTTGGCGCCCGCGCATCACGCAGACTGCAGGCTCACCGCGACGGCGGGGAGGGCCAGCCGGCGGAGCTCGGCCAGGATCGCCGGCAGCGCCGCGGCGGTCCGCCGGTGCGAGCCTGGATGGCTGTACCAGTCGGCGTCGTGCAGCAGCACCACGTCACCGGCACGAAGCCCGTTGGTAGCCAGCGCCGCGATCTCGCGGGGAGTGGTGTGCGCCCGCCAGTCGCGGCCCCACTTGGACCACAAGAGCGGGTGCAGCGATGCCCGGCGCACGGCGGCAAGACCCGCGAGCGTGAACACGCCGTAGGGCGGGCGATAGAGCCGCGGCGCCCGCCCGCAGACCTCGCCGATGACAGCGATCGCACGCTCCAGATCGGCGGCGAAGGCGCGCGGCAGGAGGCGCATCTGGTTGCGGTGACGGTAGCCGTGGACGGCCGCCTCGTGACCCGCGGCGGCGATCTCGGCCACCAGGGCGGGATACCGCTGCACCTGCTCGGCGACCAAGAAGAAGGTCGCCGTGGCGGCTTCCCGGGCGAGCACCTCGAGCACCGCCGGCGTGCCCTCGGGATGGGGCCCGTCGTCGAATGTGAGCGCGACGCCCGAGGACTGGGCCTGGCGAAGCGGCACGCCCAGGGCGCCGGCCACCGGCCGGCAATGCACCGCAAGACCAGGACCAAGCCAGACCGCGCCGGCCGCTACTGCCAAGACGGCGCTGTCACGCCGCACCACTCTCGCTCCATCGGCTTGCCGCATATCAGGCGGCCGACCGCTGACCTGGCGCAGGCGCGGCTGCACCCGGTGCGGGCGCCGCCGGCCGCCGGCGGCTGGCGCCGGCCGCCTCTCGATCGCCGGAGACGCGCGCGACCGCGCGCGAGCGGCCCAGGATGGCGGCGCCCGCCGCGATGACCGCGAGGCCCGCCGCCAGTGCGCCGATCCGGTGCGGCGCGGAGCCCCATACCTCGACGCCGGCCCAGAGGGCCATCACCACCGGCAGCGGATCGTGCACCGCTCCCACCACCGGGGCGACGGTGACCGCAGGGCGGCGCTGGAGAGCGGTGGTCTCCTGCAAGAAAGCGAGCGCGCCGAACATGACGGTGGCGACCAGCCACAGCGCCGCGAACAGCCAATGGCCGCTGGAGAGGTCGTCGGCGAGCAACTTGTTGACGAAGTCGACCCACGCGTAGGCCAGGCCGGAGCCGATCACCAACGCCAGCGTGAGGCGTGGAACCTTCCGCCCCAGGCCATACGCGAGCAGCGCTCCGAGCCCGACCACGAGCAGCGGCTGCGCGACCCGCAGCGCGTGTGGATCGTGCACCGTCTCCCGCGGCGCGGCCCATACCACTGCTGCGACGCCGCAGACGATGGCCAGCGCTCCGCAGGCCTCGAACAGCCCAACCCGCTCGCGCAGCCTGACCCTGGCCACGGCCAGCAGGACCAGCTGGGTGGTGCAAAGCAGGGGCTGTACCACGGTGATGGGCGCCAATGTCAAGGCGAGGATCTGAAGCGGCCACGCCACGACCATGAGAGCGGTCCCGGCGAGCCAGTGACGGCGATGCGCCAGCAGCAGAAGGAGCGAGGGGCGACCACCCTTGCTGAGCGGGCTGCGGCGAACCTCACCGGCTTGTAAGACGATCGCGAACGCGTTGGCCAACGACGCGGCGACCGCCACCAGGATCCCGAGTCCCATCACGCTCCCGTCGGGCGGTTGCAGTACGTCATGCCTGGATGGTGCCAACCGCCACTTCGCCCCGCGCGGCGGCGCTTACCGGGGCACTGTCGTCCAGCGAATGTGATGCACTGGCTGTGTGAGCGTCCCGCCGGAAAACCCCGACCGTCGCGCCGCAGTTCTCGAGAACTTCCACCCGGCCGTGCGGACGTGGTTCGCGCGGCGGTTCGCGGACGGCCCGACCGAGGCGCAGACGGAAGGCTGGCCCGCGATCGTCGCCGGCAGGCACACCCTGGTGTGCGCGCCGACCGGCTCGGGAAAGACGCTGGCTGGCTTCCTGGCCGCGATCGACGCTCTGTACCGGACCCATGCCGCGGGCGAGTCAATCGATGGCGTGACCAAAGTCGTCTATCTGAGTCCCCTGAAAGCGCTGGCAGTCGACGTGCACACCAACCTCGAACAGCCGCTCGAGGAGATCGCCGCGGTGGCTTGCGAGTTCGGCTACGAGCCCGCGCCGGTGACGGTCGGCGTCCGCACCGGCGACTCGACCTCCTCGCAGCGGCAGACGATGTTGCGCCGGCCCCCCAACCTGCTCGTGACCACGCCCGAATCGCTGTACCTCTACCTCACCGCCGAGCGCTCGAGAGCGACGTTGCGCACGGTCGAGACGGTGATCGTGGACGAGATCCACGCGCTGGCCCGTGACAAGCGAGGATCGCACCTCGCGCTCTCGCTCGAGCGCCTGGCCGCGGTCGCGCAGCGCGCTCCAGTCCGGATTGGCCTCTCCGCCACGGTCAAGCCGATCAAGACCGCGGCGCGCCTGCTCGTCGGCGCCGCCGAGCCGCTGCCGACCGTGGTCGACAGCGGTCACCGACGGGCGCTCGAGCTGTCGCTCGAGCTGCCCGACGGCGAGCTCGAGGCCGCCCTCTCTGGCGATCAGCTGAGCGAGCTCTTGGACAGCATCGCGGCCCACGTGGCCGGACACCGGACGACGCTGGTGTTCGTGAACACGAGGGCCCTGTCCGAGCGGGTCGCGCACCAGCTCGGCGAGCGGCTCGGCGACGACGAGGTAGCCGCCCACCACGGATCGCTCTCGCGCGACCGCCGGCAGCGGGTCGAACGCCGCCTGCGGGCGGGCGAGCTACGGGCGTTGGTCGCGACGGCCTCGCTTGAGCTGGGCATCGACGTGGGGCCCGTGGAGCTCGTGTGTCAGCTCGGCTCGCCGCACAGCATCGCCACTTTCCTGCAGCGAGTGGGGCGCGCGAACCACCAGCGCGACGGCGTGCCGCGGGGAGTCATGTACCCGACGACGCGGGATGAGCTCGTGGAGTGCGCCGCGCTGCTGGCAGCGGTCAGGCGGGGCCGCCTCGACGCGCTGCATCCGCCGGAGATGGGGCTCGACATCCTCGCCCAGCAGATCGTGGCCGAGGTGGCCGCGCGGGGCGAGCAAGGTGTGGCCGAGGAGGAGCTGTTCGCGCTGATGAAGCGCGCCTGGCCCTATCGCAATCTGACGCCGGAGCAGTTTGAGGAGATCCTCGAGTTGGTCTCTTCGGGGATCGAGACCGGCCGCGGCCGGAGGATGGCCTACATCCACCGGGACCGCGTGAACGGAGCGCTCCGGGGCAGGCGGGGTGCGCGGCTCGCGAGCCTGACGTCGGGCGGAGCGATCCCCGAAACCGGCGACTATCGGGTCCTGCTCGAGCCCGCGGACGTTTTCCTCGGCACCGTCAACGAGGACTTCGCGATCGAGTCGATGCAGGGCGACGTGTTCCTGCTGGGGACCCATCCGTGGCAGATCGCGCGCGTCACCAACGGGATCATGCGCGTGCGCGATGCAACCGGCAGGCATCCCACGATTCCCTTCTGGCTGGGCGAGGCGCCGGGGCGGACCGATGAACTCTCGCAGGAGGTGTCGCGGCTGCGCCGCGAGGTTGCCGAGCGCCTCGACGCCGGCGGACGGGACGCCGCGATCGCTCACCTCGAACGGGTATCCGGCGTCGACGAGATAGCGGCTGCCCTGGTCGCCGATTACCTGCGGACCGCGCGCGCGGAATTGGGCGGTGTCCTTCCCGGAGACGAGGACATCGTGTTCGAGCGCTTCTTCGACGAGACCGGCGGGATGCAGCTGATCGTCCACGCGCCGCTCGGGTCGAGGATCAACCGGGCGCTCGGTCTCGGGCTGCGCAAGAAGTTCTGTCTGAACTTCGACTTCGAGCTCCAGGCGGCCGCCAGCAACGACGCCGTGCTCTTGTCCCTCGGGCCCCAACACTCGTTCCCGCTCGAGGACGTTCCCGCCTTCCTGCGCTCCCACAACGCGCGCGGCGCGGTCTCCCAGGCGGTCCTGCGCAGCCCCATGTTCACCGCGAGGTGGCGCTGGAACCTCAACCGCTCGCTGGCCGTCCTGCGCCACAAGGGCGGACGCGTGAACCCCTTCAACATCCAGCGGATGGAGGCGGCAGACCTGATGGCCGCCGTGTTCCCGTCGCTCGCGGCCTGCCAGGACAACGCGCCCGCAGGGCCGATCGAGATCCCCGATCACCCATTGGTGCGGGAAACGATGCACGACTGCCTCACCGAGGCGATGGACATCGACGGCCTCGAGGCGCTGGTTCGCCGCTTCGAGCAGGGAACCGTCCGGCTGCATTTCGTCGACACGGTAGAGCCGAGCGTGCTGGCCCACGAGATCCTGAACGGCGCGCCCTTCACCTATCTGGACGAGGACGCGGAGATCGGCGAGCGCCGCTCGCGGGCCGTGCCGCTGCGGCGGGGGCTGCCGGTGGAACCTCGCGAGCTCGGCCGGCTCGATCCCGACGCCGTCGAGCGCGTCAGACGCGAGTCGATCCCCGACGTGCGGGATCCCGACGAGCTGCACGATGTGCTCCTGTCGCTGGTGGTGGCCGGTCCCAGACAGGAGTGGGCGGCGCATTTCGAGGCGCTGGCCGCAGACGGCCGAAGCTTCGAGGTCCACCCGCCGGGCACGACCGATCTCTTGTGGGCGGCGACCGAACGGCGGAGCGAGGTCGAGGCGCTGTTCCGGGACGTGAGGTTCATTCCCGACCACCCGCTCCCGCCTACGCTGGCGGGTCGGCTCGCGGACCCCGACGACAGCGCGGTGACCGCGCTTGGAGGCCACCTCGAGGTCAGTGGGCCCGTGAGCGCAGAGGAGCTCGCGCGCAGCACCGGTCTAGCGCCCGCCACGGTGGCGATCGCGCTGGAGGCGCTTCGGGGCCGGGGCTTCGCGGTGAGCGGGCGCTTTGAGCAGGGCCGGGGGGAGCAATGGTGCGCGCGGCGTCTCCTGGCCCGGATCCACAGCTACACCAGGGAGCGCCGGCGCGCCCAGGTCCGCCCAGTGAGCCGGCAGGAATGGGAGGAGTTTCTGCAGTCCTGGTGGCATCTGGCGCCGGGAACGCGGCGCTACGGGCGAGATGGCGTCGCAGAGGTGATCGACCAGCTCCAGGGCTCAGAATGGCCGGCCGGTGAGTGGGAACGGCTGTTGGGCGCGCGGGTCCACGCCTACCGGCCCGAGTGGCTCGATGACCTATGCCTCTCGGGAGAGGTGGTGTGGGGTCGGCTGTCGCTGCTCGAGCGAGCCGACTCGGGAAACGGCAGCGCCGACCAGTCGGGCGCGTGGACGGGCAAGACTCCCTCCCGTCGGACGCCGATCACCTTCATGCTCCGCCAGGACCTGGGCTGGCTGCTCCAGGCGCACCGCGGCAGCACCCAGCCGGCCGAGCCGGCGACCGGCCCCGGGCGGGACGTGCTCGACGCGCTTCGCACCCGCGGCGCGCTGTTTCACCCGGAGCTTCAGGACGTCACCGGCCGTCTGCCGACCGAGATCGAGGAGGGGCTGTGGGACGGCGTGGCCAGGGGGCTCATAACCGCGGACGGCTTCAACGCGATCCGTTCCTTGCTCAACGCCCGCACCCGCTTTGCCCGTCGCCAGCGGTCGTACCCGGGACGGGCCGCCCGCGGGCGGCGAGGGAGCTGGCGCAACGCCGTCGAGGGGCGCTGGACGCTGTTGCCGTCGGCAGGACCGATCGCCGAGGTCGAGGAGCTTTCGGAGACCGTCGCGTCGCAGCTCTTGCTGCGCTGGGGAGTCGTTTGCCGCGAGGTCTACCTGAAGGAGCGGCTCGCCCTGCCCTGGCGCGAGATCCTATGGGCCCTGCGCCGGCTGGAGGCTCGCGGCCTGACCCGGGGCGGCCATTTCGTCAGCGGCGTCAGCGGCGAGCAGTTCGCAGACGAGGAGACCATCCCGCTGTTGCGGGGACACCGCCGGCTCGGACGACCTCAGCTGCGGCCCGCCAGCGAGCGCCCAGCTTAGGGTGGCTCCACGATGAACATCCGGGCCGCTGTTCTGGAGCGTTTTGGCGAGCCGTTGGTAGTTACCGATGTGGATCTAGCCGAGCCCAAGGCGGGCGAGGTGTTGGTTGCGCTAGAGGCGTGCGGCGTGTGTCACACCGACATGTACACGGCGTCGGGCGCGGACCCGTCGGGGTACGCGCCCACGGTGCTGGGGCACGAGGGCGCCGGGGTGGTCGAGCGGCTCGGCCCGGGGGTCTCAAGCGTCCAGCGGGGCGACCGGGTGGTCACGCTGTTCTCGGCCCAGTGCCGCGAGTGCGTCCACTGCCGGGATCCGCGCACGAACCTGTGCCTGGCGATTCGCGACCAGCAGAACCGCGGCCTTTTGCCCGACGGGACCACGCGGCTGTCGCGCCAGGGCGAACCGATCCGCCATTTCATGGGCACCAGCACGTTCGCGCAGTACACGGTGATGCCGGAGATCGCGCTGGCCCGGGTCTCCCCGGAAGCCGAGCCCGACCGCGCTTGCCTTTTCGCCTGCGGCCTCTCCACCGGCCTTGGGGCAGCCATGAACACCGCCCAGGTCAAGCCCGGGTCCACCTGCGTGGTGTTCGGCGCCGGGATGGTCGGGCTGGGAGTGGTCGCTGGCTGCCGCCTGAGGCAGGCGCAGCGGATCATCTGCGTCGACCTCTCCGAGGACCGGCTCGCGCTGGCGCGCGGCCAGGGCGCAACCGAGACCTGGATCGGCGGCGACGACACGGTGGACAGGGTGCTCGAGGAGACCGGCGGCTTCGGCGCCGACTACACGTTCGAGGCCACCGGCCTCGTCCACATAATGCGCCAGGCCGTCGAAGCCTCCCGCATGGGCTGGGGGCTGTGCACGGTCATCGGCGTGGCGGGCAAAGGCGAGACGCTGGACATCGTCCCGCGCTACCTGATCACCGGCCGCCGCGTATGCGGGTCCTCCTTCGGCGGCGTCAAGGGTCGCGACCAGGTCCCGCAGCTCGTCGGGCTCTACCTCGACGGCCGGCTCGACATCGACCCGTTCATCTCCCACCGCATCGCGCTCGAGGACGTCAACCACGCCTTCGAGCTGATGGAACGCCAAGACGGCATCCGCAGCGTGATCACGTTCTGACGCCGCGTGCCGAAGGGCTCGGCCGCGCCAGCGCCGGCGCGCGGCGGACCATGGCCGCGAAGACCAAGAGCCAGACCGCGAGCGCACCACCTTGTCGTGCGCCCACCGGCCCCGGTAGGAGCGCTCCCAGTCCCGATCCTTGGCCACCAATTGGCTCCACCCCTCGGCGTTCACCGGGCCACGGCGCAGGAAGCGGTGCGCCTCGAGGAGCGGACTGGGCGGGGCCGCCCCGCCGTCTTTGCCCGGCCCGTTTCGCCGGTCAGCGCTCATGGCGTTTTCATGAGATCAAACCCCACCTCGAGTCGCGTGTTCTGCCTCACTGGCCCGCCAGCCCCTCGACGTCTATCAGACACCCGGCGCAATCGGGATCCTTGGGCACGAAGTTCACCAATTTCGCTGATGGTTCGAGCACATCCAGCAGTCCCTGGGTCAATCCGCGGTGGAGTCCGCAAACGACCGCCTGATTTTCATGCACCGCGCTCCGATAGGGACAGTTGCCGAGCGTAAATACCACGCGTCCGTTTCTTTTCAACTCGCTCTGCGGAGCGAAGCCGAGTGCCGTGAGCGTGCGCCCCATCTCCTGCACCGCGTGAGATATGCCGCCCGACCGCAAGATCTCCCGGCCCAGCTCGCGTCCCGTCCGCTCGACCTCCCGCACGCGGACCGGCCGTGGGGGGATGCTGCGCGCCAGCCACCGTGCCAGCGTGCCGTATGCGTCGGGCGGCTCCCCGCGCGGAAGCGCGTCCGGCGCGATCTGCCAGCCGTAGCGAGGCCGGCCGCGCGGCTGGGGCAGACGCTCGCGCGACACCAGCCCAGCAGCGCGCAGGCGCTCGAGATGCACGCGCACGCCGCTCCGGTGGAGCCCCAGCTCATCGGCGAGCTCGTTGGTGCTGGCAACCCGACCGAGCCGTGCCAGCCGGGCGAACAGATGCGCGCGCGTTGGCTGCGCCAACATGTCAGTGCGGCCGCCCGGGCCATCGGGTATCACCGGCGAGAGCCTCTCAGAGCCTGGTCGGGAGACCGCATCGGTAATATTTTGCTAGTTAGCGTCGCAAAAGCAAACCTACGAGCAAAGGACGCCCGCCGTGACCTACGTGATCGCCGAACCGTGTATCGGGGTCAAGGACTACTCGTGCGTCGAGGTCTGCCCGGTCGATTGCATCCACCCCACCACCGACGAGCCCGACTACGCGAGCGTCGATCAGCTTTTCATCGATCCCGAGGAGTGCATCGACTGCGACGCGTGCGTCGAGGCATGCCCCGTCGACGCGATCTTCGCTGAGGACCAGGTACCCGAGGAGTGGCGAGGGTTCACCGAGATCAACGCCGCCTACTACCGCGACAAAGCCGCCTGAGCTCGCGCCTAAGGCTCAGTGGCCCTCGGCGCCTAGCCCTGCGAGCAGGTTCTCCTCCTCTCCGGATAGCTCGATGGCGGCCGCTCCAACGTTTTCCTCGAGGTGCCCGACCGACGCCGTCCCCGGGATCGGGAGCATGACCGCCGCCCGGCGAAGGAGCCACGCCAGCGCGATCTGGGCGGGCGTCGCGCGATGTCGCTCGGCGACCTGCGCGAGCGGCCCGTTGCCGCTGGCGAGCTTGCCGGTCGAAAGCGGAAACCAGGGGAGGAACGCGATCCCTTCGCGTTCGCATTCCTCGAGCACGTCCTCGGCCGTACGATCGACGAGGTTGTAGCGATTCTGGACCGAGACGACAGTCGTCAGCTCTCGGGCTCGGCGGAGCTGATCGAGTGAGACGTTCGACAAACCGATGCGCGCGATCTTGCCCTCATCGCATAGCTCCACGAGTGCGCCGACGGACTCCTCAAGAGTTACCTCGGGGTCGATGCGATGGAGCTGGTAGAGGTCGATTCGCTCCAACCGCAGACGAGTCAGACTGCCCTCACATGCCTGGCGCAGATGCTGCGGCCGGCCGTCCGGGTCCCATCTGTTGGGGCCGCTGCGCAGGAATCCTCCCTTGGTGGCGATCACCAGATTGTCGGGATACGGATACAGCGCCTCGGCGATCAGCCGCTCGGAGACATCGGGGCCATAAGAGTCGGCCGTGTCGATCAGGTTGATGTCGAGCTCGACCGCGCGCCGCAGGACGCGCTTGCACTCCGCCGGATCACGCGGCTCGCCCCATATGCCTTCGCCGGTTAGCCGCATGGCGCCGAAGCCGAGGCGACTCACAGCCCTCTCCCCGCCGATGGCGAAGGCACCCGACGCACTTGCAGATAGGCGTGCTTGCGCCTCGTTCATCGTTGCCCCTTCTACCCCCTAGTCGAGACATAGCAACCCTCGGGCGCGTTCCATGGCCTCGCGTGCTTGCGCGCCGTGAGCACTAAATCTCGATTTCGTGTCCCCTGCCGCGCTCGCTCGCGGCACGGAGCACCAGCGCTGCGGCTGCGCCGTCTTGGACTGCAACCCCCACCGACTTGTAGAGCGTGATCTCCTGCGCCGACGTCCGCCCGCTCTTCTTGGCATCGATGAGCTCGCCGAGCTCGGCGTGCACATGCTCGGCACCGATCAGCCCCCGCTCGATTGGCGTGAGCAGGTCATTGGAGCCCGCCGGCGCGGGCGCGAGCGCAGTAGCGCGCGACTCGACCACTACGAGCGCGTCGACGATCGTCGCGTCGTCCACCTCGCGGCCTCCGGGGTCGTAGCCGACGGAGTTCACGTGGGCGCCGGGGAACAGCCACTCGCGCCTGACGACCGGCTCGCGCGCGTGGGTCGCCGCGCAGACCACGTCCGCGCCCTCGCAGGCCTCCTTGAATGACGCGACAGCACGAATCGTCAGATCGAGCTGCCCGGCTAGCTCCGACGCCAGCTTTTGCGCCTTTGTGGGATCCCGACCAGCTACGCGCAGCTCCTTGAATTCGCGCACCCGCGTCACCGCGCGCGCGTGTGATCGGGCCTGTACGCCCGTTCCCAGGATCGCGATCGTCGACGAATCCTCGCGCGCCAGCAGCCGGGTTGCGAGCGCCGAGACGGCACCAGTGCGCGCGGCCGTGATCGCGGTGCCGTCAAGGAGCGCCGTGGGCCGTCCGTTCTCGTCATCGAAGACCACGATCACCGCCTGGTGCGTGGGGATGTCGGTCCCGGCGTTGCGCGGAAACAGCGTG
>JAFAPR010000147.1 GCA_019247075.1 Solirubrobacterales bacterium | reverse complement strand
CGCCGGCGAGCAGGCCGTGGCGGAGAACCTCATCCCGATGATCCAAGCCGCATGGGCGCTTGATCGCTTCGATTGGCTGATGTACCTGAGCACGTTTGTGATGGAGGAGTGCAAGCACGCAGAGTTCTTCGCGCAATGGCACGAGCGGGTCGCGGGAATTCTGGAGCCGGAGGAACTGGCGCCTTACTTTCTAGAGCGCGCGGCCACGGTCGACCCGACGGGTCGCTTCGAGCTTCGCGAGGTCGTTCATGAGGGGATTCCGAGGTACGCACGGGAACTGACGGCCGCGGTTGACACCGAGGACCGCCAGAAGATCGAGCGCGCCTTTTTGCGCTTTCTCACTCTCTACAACGCGCATGTGGAAGGCGTCCTAACGATGCCATCCTATGAGATCGTCGTCGACGCGTGCGCCGCCTGGGGCGTACTTCCGGCGCTAAAGCAGGGTTACCGGCGGATTCTGTCCGACGAGGGCAGGCATATCACGTTCGGCACTTCGGCCGTCCGTACCCTTCTTGACCAGCATCCAGAATGGGATCAGCTCGTCCGTGAGGTCTTCGACGAGTTCCGTGGCACGATCGTCGGTCTGGTCGAGTATCAGAAAGCGGTTCCGGAGCTCGACTTGCAGAAATACCAAGTCGGCAAGGTGAGGCACTATCGGAACCGATGTCGCGAGATGGGTGTGACGCCTGACGAGACCCTGATCGAGCAGATCCTCGATCCATCCATCGACTTCGTCGTCGGCGTGACCGCGGGGTAAGGCGAAGCCGGTGAAGCGCAAGCAATTCGTGTGCCTCGAGGCAGGTTGCGAACGGGTCATCGAGGCGAACAACGACGAGGAACTGGTCCGAGCGGTCCAAGAACACGTGGCGGAGGCGCACAACAGCTTCGAGCTCGAGGATTTCATTCTCGCCGGCGCGACAGAAGTGGACTGTGGCACGACCGGGCCTCCGCCCTAATCATCCAGCCGCCGACGGCTGCCACTTATCGATCACTGGCCGCTGAGCACGAAGAACTCTCGGAACGGCTCGAGGATCTCCCAGGTGGCGTGCTCGCCCTTGGGGAAGGACGCGATATCGCCCTGCCCCAGCTCGACAACCTCTCCTGAGTCGAGTTCGATCCTCACCCGTCCGGCCAGTACATGAATCGTCTCATCGATCTCGAATACGTAGCGGAACCGGGACGGCTGCGCCGTGAACACCCCCGCCATCAGTGTTGCGCCGTCGCTTCCTTGCACCCGGAGCCAATGAACCTGCGCGTCTGGATCACCCTCGCTGACGTCGGGCAACGGAAATGGCTCGAAGTCGCTTGGGTGATCGGTTGAGTGGTGGATCAAGGTCGCCTCCTACGCTCCGAAACATTCAGTCGACCGGAGCTGGAGGGGCATCGATGCGCCTGACCGGTGCCAGGGTCTCCAGATCTCCTGCCCAGACCTCGTAGATCATCGGCCTCGTGTCCATGTAGTAGAAGTAAACGTCGTCGATCCAGGCGCTCAGCAGAACGTCGGTGCCCGCCTGTAGAAGATGGCGCTGGATCTTCTCAGCGGCCTCGATGTCAGGTGCCCAGTAGCCGACATGGTGGACACCTTCTCCATGCGCGGTCAGCCACTCATACAAGATGCCTGTCTCGGACGTGGGTTGAAGTAGCTCCACATACAGATCGGTGCCGATCTGTGCCTCCGCACCGACCCAGGTGAACTCCGTCCGCTCCCCTCGTACGGTGAGCTCCCTGAGGCGACCCGGGACATAGTCATAAACCTCCCAGGGACCCCAGCCCATCAGCTCCTTGAGGCGATTGACACTGCTATCCAGGTCATGGACGAGTGAGGCGATCTGGTGAACGGTCGGACGGGCTCCATCACTTACGGATGACAAGGCATCGGACATCGGTTGTGGCCCCGTCAAGAAACTCCTCCTTGGGCGATCTCAGCGAGCCGGTGATTGACCGCTTCGAGTGAGTCCTGGAGCGGAACGTACGCCTCGTGATACAGCTGCTCGTAGAGCCGCGCGCGGTCTGGATCGGGTTCGACGGTGACGGTCGTGGGCGCGAACCTCGCGACGGCATCGTGATAATCGGCGAACACTTCGATGCCCAGTCCCGCCAGCATCGCGGCGCCACGCGGAGTGACATCAGGGTCCTCCACCGCCTCGATCTCTCGCCCGAGGACCTCGGCGCGGGTCTGCAACCACAGCTTGTTCTTGACGCCCCCGCCCATCAACACCACCCGCTCGGGCGCAACGCCGCTCGCAGCGCTCAGCGCATCGAGAGACGCGCGGGTCTGGAAGCTCAGCCCCTCGAACACGGCTCGCCCCATCGCGGTCCGGGTCGTCTCCCCGGTGAGGCCGACGAACGCGCCGCGCGCGAGCGCATCATGCCGCGGGCCGTATGAGCCGAACAGATGTGGGACGAAAACCAGCCCGCCCGATCCCGGCATTACGTCCGAGCATGCGCTGATCAACTCGCTCCAGTCGCCGGATCCCGAATTCAGAGTTCCATCCGCCGGCAGCTGACGCCGTAACCACTCGGTGACCTCGCCCGACAAGGCCTCGATCCGTAGCACCCAGCGATCAGGCACGACGTGCGGGTCGCAGATGGCCCCGCTGTGACAGGCGAGCGAGGTCAAGCAAGGCTCCGACAGGCATGTGAACGTCAGCTCCCAGGTGCCGGTTAGCACACCCACGTCACCTGGCTCGGTCAATCCTCCCCCGAACACCCCCACGAGCCAGTCCGCGCCGCCAACCACGACCGGAACGCCGGCCCTCAGGCTGGTCACTCGTGCCGCCTCGGCAGTCACGTTGCCGAGCCTCCTTCCTGCCTGGCCCGGGACAAGGAACAGGTCCTGAGGTAGGTCGAACGCCCTCAGGAGATCATCGCGAAGGGCGAGCAGTGTTTGGTCGAGCACGAGGGTCTGAGAGGTGATGGAGTAGTCCGTTGCCAACTCGCCACACAAGCGGTAATTCAGCCAGTCGCCGACAAACACCCAGCGGCGCATCCCGTCCGCAAATCGCGGCTCGTGCTGTGCCATCCAGCCGATCCACGCTGGTGGGTAAATCGCATTGAGGCGGTTGCCGCCGACCGCGAACAGGGACGCGTCGTCGAGGCCGCTGCGCGCCAGGGTCCTCGAGGTGCCGGCGGCTGGATCGAGCCACGTGACGAACGGATACAGGGGCTCGTCATGGGCATCGAGAGGCGCGCCGATCAGTCCCAGTTGGGCGATCGCAACTGCGTCCACGTCACCTTTGAAAGGCTCGACGGCTCGCCGCAAGAGGTCGACGATTGTGGACCAGAGCACGTCGGTGTCCCAGATGTCGACGGGCACACCGTCGATATCGATCCTGCGATCGGGGGGCTGGGCGCGCTCCTCGCCCAGCTTTCTCCCACTCTCGTCGTAGAGGACGGCCTTGAACGAGGTGGTCCCGAGGTCGAGCGCCAGCAGACGCGTCACGGCCGTCCTCCGGGCATGCCGTCGAGTCGGGCGACAGCGAATGGGGTGAGGTCGATCGAGGCCTCGCCATCACGAAGTGACATTGGTGCAGCGGGGCGTGACCTGTAAAGCTGCGGCTCTGCCAGCGCTTCGTTGGCGGTCGACTCATCGAGCATGCGCACGCCGATCGCTCCTTCCTCGATCGGACCGACGGTCGCCTCCATCGGCGCCGCCGTGAGGTTTGCGATGAGGATTCGAAGGAGATCGCCGGCGCGCAACGCCAGCGCCGCAACCTCCGCCGGGCTGCTCGACCGGCAAGGGACGAGCATCGCCCGCTCTCCCAGCTCGAGAACATCGGCGAACACGTGGAATACGGCGAACGCGCCGCCCTTCCCCGGGCTCGGGAACAGCTCGCGCGGAGGTAGCGGCTGGCCGCCCGGGACGATCCCGCGGGGCCCCACCGTTTCGTAGTAGGTGATGCTCGCGGCGCCCGCACCGGCGAGGCTCGCGATGCTTCCCACCGTCCAGGCCGCTGTGAACAGCGACGGCTGCCGGGGATCGACGCTGAAGGGAGTGTCGCTGGCTTGGTGCTGTTGATCCGGCGGATCGGCCTCGATCGCGTCACGCGGGCGCAGCGTCACCGGGCTGACGCTGATCGGCAGTCCCGCGGAGAACGTCGCCGCAGTGTTCAGCGTTTCCGGTTGCGCCTCGAGCGACTCTGCGATCGACGCCTCATCGAACGTGTGCACCTGGGGAGTGATCGAATAGACGAGCCCGTCCATCGCCGTCGTGTCGGGCCGTTCGCGGTTGACCTCCGCGAACCACAGATCGGTTCCCCCGAACACAGGGACTCTCACCTTCGTGTCAGCGCACAGCGCGCGAGCACGCGCGGTCATCGACGGATCAGAGGTTTCCGCTCCGCGCGTGAACACGAGCATGCGGACGACCGGCAGGACCTTCATCTCCGCCACGAGCTGATCGAGCTGCCCCTCTTCGCCGGCAAACGCCGCTAGCTCGAGCTGGCAGCGCAGCGAGGATGCAACCCTGCCGGCTGCTGTTGCCCGCTCGATCCATCGCGGCGTCGAAAGATCGAGGTCGACGCGCAGGTGACGGGGCGCCGCTTGAGCCAGGAGCGCAGTCTCCTCGTCTGTGTGCTCGTCCAACTCTCGTGGAAGTGTGAGACCCACCGGAGGCAACTGTCGTGGGTCCGGCGGTTCGAGAGTTACCCGGTGAGCCGTCGCGCGATCGGCCCGCCGTCCGGCAGCTGCCCCTGTGCGCCGCGCTCTCGTGCCGACCACTTCGACCGTGACCTTCTGCCAGAACTGCTGACCCGCTTGGGCGTCAAATGGATAACCCAGCTCCTGCGGCGTGCAGTACGTCTTGAAGGAGGCATCTGTCCAGTTGCGCTGATCCTCCATCTCGAAGAGATCGCCTTCGAACCGCATCTTGAGGTCGAATCCGCTTGCCAGCGAGAGCTCGAGCTCGCTTACCGAGGGGAACAGCGGCCAGTAGACGCCCCGCTCGAACCGCTGCGGCCCGATGGACACGGGAAGCGTTCCCTCAACGGGCCCCTTCGGTGAGCGCCCCCGATACGGCTGGCCCGCGCACTCTGACGGCGGGTGCAGGAGGCAGAAACCTATCCGGGAGTACTTGAAGGCCTTCTCGGCGACGCCTGCAAACTCGTAGGTGATGGCGCCCGACGAGAGACCATCGAGCTTGCCCCTCCAGCTGAACGCCACCGATGGGCCTCGGTGCGTCATCTCGAAGTCGACCGTGAAGTGATCCTCATTCCGGTTGACCACGAGGCCCGAGGCTTGGCCGAGCACCGTTCCCCACTGCTCATCGCGGACCGCCATGTAGAGCCCCGAGAGGAGCTTGATGTCTCCGGCGCGAACAGCCCGGATCTCGGCCTGCTCCAGCTCAACTATCAGGTCGCCGGCTCGCAGGTCGTGGCGCTGGACCGGCTCCTGCGCTCGGCCATACCAGAGCTCGTGCCGCGAGAGGCGGCCCTTCGGCGCGACGCCGCTCATCTCCCGAGCGCCTGACGATCCGACGGGCGCTCCATTGCGAAGCCGGCCGTCCAGCCCGCCCCTGTGGCTACGATCGGCCAAACGTCGACTATCTCCTCGCCCGACGCGACGAAATATGCATCGTGAAGGTTGACAGTGCCGCCGCTGTAGCCGACCACCAGCTCCACGACGTCGCCAATGGCAAGCCGCTCATCGTCTCTGACGTCCAGCAACGTGTGCTCTTCGTGGACCTCACGGACCTCTCCAGAGGGCGGCTCCGGGGGCGCCACTTCCACGGCGAGCGCTTTCGTCCCACAGTCCAGGATCGCCGTGCCCGCCTTGCGGCTGACGACCGTGGCCATCAGCGTCAGAGCCGGCCGGAACGCCGGCACCAGGCGCGCGTAAGCCGCATCCACGACGGCATAGGTTCCAGCCTGCAGTTCGGTGACCCGCGGATGGACGCCGGTCATGTCATAGGTGTTGGTTCCACCCGCAGAGACGATCGCGACCGCGTGCCCGTCGCGTTCCAGAGCTTCGACATA
>JAFAPR010000097.1 GCA_019247075.1 Solirubrobacterales bacterium | reverse complement strand
GTATGTGCGCCTCAGCGCCTCCTCCAGAGAGAGGCCGGCGGCGCGCTCCTGGCGATAGCGCTCGGACAGGAGCACGCTGAACTCGGTGGAGATCGCGATCACGAGCGTGCCCAGGCTGGCCGACATCGGGTTGAGGGGGATCCCGAGAAGGAAGACGATCAGGGCGGACCAGCCGGTCGCCAGCGCGATCGGGACGAGCGGCAGCAGCGCCCGTGCCGCCCGCCGGAAGACAGCTAACAGCACGGCTCCGACGGCGATCAGCCCAGAGAGCAGCGTCAGCAACCGGCGCGCCGAGGACGAGAGGACGGCGTTGGCCTGCGCGGCTAGCACGGGGATTCCCGCCAGGCGCGCGCTTACTCCGCGCGGCGGATGCAGGCGCGCCTGCATGTAGTCGACGACCCGCTGCTGACGCGCCAGTGGCATCAGCCGGATCCCGAATGCGAGCGTGGCCTCGCGGCCGTCCGGAGTAATCACCGCCTGCTTGAAATATGGCGGCACCGCCGCCAGCAGGCCGTCGATCGAAGCCTTGGTCAGGGAAGTGCCGCTCGTGGCGCCGGAGGTCGAGAAGAGGTCCGGCAGCGAGAGGGCGGGACACAGCGTGGCGCGGGCGCAGCCTCTGCTCTCACGGTAGCCGAAGCGGGCGAGCAGGCGCTGCTCGTAGCGGGTCATCCAGCCGACCACGGCCGGCGTTGCCACATCGCGTGCCTTGACGGTGACGTCGATCTCCCCCGAGACGCCGGTGACCCGTTCGAGCGTATGCAGGTCGCGGAGCGCTGGCATCGAGGACGGCACGAGCTTGGTGACGTCCGACTGGACGGTGGTCTGCGTGTCGGCCACCCAACCGAGAACGGCGAACCCGACTGCCAGCCACAGGACCAGCGCGGGACGACGAACGACTCCCGCAACCGGGCCTCGCGGCGTGATCGCACGCCGGCGGACCGGGGCGACAGTGGCGCCCAGCAGTTGCGCCGCTCCGCGGCCGGCGGCGGCGACGTGGTCAGCCCCGCTGCGCGCTCGCTTCGCCAAGGGCGAGGCGGGGCGCACGAGCCCACCGACGATCTCCCCCGCTCCCCTCAGCGACGCCCAGACGATTCCGCCACCGCCACCGTTACTACCGCCGCAATCGGCCAGCGCCAGCGCCGCCGTGCACGCGACCAGCGCGCAGCCGAAGGCGACCGCGATTCCCACGACCAGCAGGACGCCGAAGGCGCGCATCATCGGCACCGGCGACAGCAACAGCACGAGGAACCCGGTGGCGGTCGCAAGCGCGGCCGCTGCGATCGCCGGGGTGGCGACGCGGGCGGTGATCGCGATCTCCTCACCGGTGGCGGGCGCGGAGCGAGCGCTCGCCGGGCCCCTCGGGGGCGCCCTGCGGTAGTTTCGAGCCTCCTCGACGCGCGACTGGAACTGAATCGCGTAGTCGACGGCGAGGCCGATCAGGACCGGCAGCACCGCCAGCGAGGCCATGGTCAGAGAGCCGCCTGCCAACTCGACCGCGCCGAAGGTGATTCCGGCCGCCATCAGCGCGATTGCCAACGGCATCAGTCGCAATCTGGTGCGGCACACGAACAGCAAGACGATCGCCATCACGGCAACCGCGACCAGCAGCAGAGCCGCGATCGAGCCAGTGAGCGTCGAGGACAGATCGCAGAGCACCACCGGCGCCCCCGTTACGGTGTACGTGCCGCCGTGGCCGAGACGGAAGCTCCGCATCTTGACCGCAGCACGGATCCAGGAGATCGCCTCCGCCTGCTGCGTCGGAGTCAGAGACGCCTTGAGGCGGACCTGGATGAGAGCCGAACGCGACGTCGGAAACAGATAGGAGAACCGCGCCTTGGGCTGGTTCGGGCCGCGGGTGGGGTCGAACACGATCTGGGAGATGAACGACCGGTTGTCGATACGCGGCGTAGAGCTAAGCCCCGACTGCAGCGCGAGCCGCTCGGCCTGCTGCAGCTGCTGTTGCTGGGCCAAGGCGCCGGCCTCCTGCGCGACCCGCTGGGCCTGCTGGGGGCTCTTGTGTTCGTCTCGCGCGAGCGCGTAGGCGTCATGCTCCGCGGCGGCGATCGCCCGCTGCGCGCCGCGGCTCATCGTGCCGATGGCCTCGTTTACGGCCACGACGGCGTGGTTTAGGAAGGTGGCCGGACCGTAGACGGCCTTGACGGGCCTGTGCTTCATGAGCTTCCCACAGGGGCTGTTCCAACCCCCATAGGGGGTCGTGCCTCGCGGCGCCTCGGTGTAGGCCCCGAGCTGGACGTTCGGCGCGACTACGTTCCCGGCGAGACATGCCTCGAGAAAACTGACCGTGCCGAGGTCGCTTGTCTGCACCAGATCGGTCAGCGGCTCGCCGATTAGGACGACCACGGCGTCGGAACCGAAGTGGCGCTGGTCATCGACGGTCGCCTGGTAACTGGATGACGAGCTGCCGACGAACGTGCCGATCCCGGTCGACGGCTCGAGTTGCAGCGCCAGCAACCCTCCACCGATCGCCAGCACGACGACGACCAGCAGCGCGGCGAGCGGGCGGCTTGCGATGGCCCTGACCACCCTCTCAAGCATCACCGCCATCGCGGGCTCAGGCTACCGGCGACCGCGTTAGCAAGCGCAGGTAAGCCTACGCGGCTGTCGTCTCGAACGCCAAGGGCAACCGCCGCGGCGAACACGGTGCCCGTGGTATTTTCGCCGCGTGTGAGCGGCTGGAGAACGTGCACCTCGTTGGCGCTCGTTGGGCTAGCGGGGTCGACGGGTGCCGCCTGTGGGTCATCTCAGACGCAGGCTCCGAGCGAGCCGAAGGGAAACTTCCCCGTCGCTGCCAGGGCCACGTTTCCGACAAGGCAGCGCCTCGCCGAGCACACGACGCTGGTGGTCGCGGTCAAGAACACCGGCCCAAAGGCACTTCCGGATGTCGGAGTCACGATCACCGACGGGACGCCCGGCCAGCCGAACATGGGGACGCAGGTGCAGGCATTCTCCTACCGGCTCAAGATAAGCAATGTGGCCAACCACTCGCGGCCGGTTTGGATAATCGACAAGCCCCCCGGCCCCTGTCGCTACAGCTGCCAAAACGGCGGTCCGGGGGGAGCCGCGACCGCGTTCTCCAACACCTGGACGCTGGGCGAATTGCGGCCAGGCAAGACGGCCAGCTTCGCCTGGCATCTGACCGCAGTCCAACCCGGCGCCTTCGTCGTCAACTGGCGCGTCGCCGCGGGCCTGTTCGGCAACGCGAAGGCAGTCACGGCTAACGGTGGCCCGCCCAGCGGCTCGTTCACCGTAAGAATCAGCCGGAAGCCGCCGCAGGCCTACGTCAGCAACAGCGGCAAGATCGTCACCACGCCGTAACGTAGCCTGCTCCACTCGCCTGTTTGGCGGCGTCCTCTTGGATATTTACCGCGCTATTCGTGGTAAATATCCAAGAAGCGTCCACACAGACCCCTTCGCCCCACGGAGCAAGGGAACTTTCCGCTGTTTGGACATTTGGCCATGGTGCGCAAACACCGATCGCCTACGCTTGCACCGCCCGACAGAAGGAGTGCCTGAGCCCATGCCTCGAATTCGACCGCAGAACGTGTTGGCCGCGCAGTGGACCCCCAATGGGGGCGCGATCGGTGCGCCGGATCTGACCTCGCCCGACAACCAGGTGTTCGGGGCCAACGTGTTCAGCACCGCGGTGCAGCGTCAGCGGCTGCCAAAGGACATCTTCCGGCGGCTCCAGCAGACGCTCGCGCACGGCGGATCGCTCGACATCTCGCTGGCTGACGCGGTCGCGCAGGCGATGAAGGCGTGGGCGCTCGAGCGCGGTGCCACCCACTACACCCACTGGTTCCAGCCGCTGACAGGCTCGACCGCCGAGAAGCACGACAGCTTCTGGGCCCCGACCGGCGAGGGGACCGCGCTGGCTGAGTTCTCGGGCAAGGAACTGATCCAGGGCGAGCCGGACGCGTCCTCCTTCCCCACCGGCGGCATCCGCGCGACCTTCGAGGCGCGCGGCTATACCGCTTGGGACCCCACGTCGCCTGCCTTCATCCTCGAGAACCCGAACGGCGCGGTGCTGTCGATTCCGACCGCGTTCGCCTCCTGGACGGGCGAGGCGCTCGACCACAAGATCCCGCTGCTGCGCTCCATGGACGCCCTGTCGAAGTCGGCGATCCGGGCGCTGAGGCTGTTCGGCGACAAGGCCTCTGCGCGCGTGTTCACCACGGTCGGAGCGGAACAGGAGTACTTCCTGATCGACGAGCAGTTCTACTTCGAACGGTTCGATCTCGTCACCACCGGCCGGACGCTGTTCGGGGCCAAGCCGCCGAAGGGTCACGAGCTCGACGACCATTACTTCGGCTCGATCCCGGAGCGGATCCTCGCCTGCATGCTCGACACCGAGCGAGAGCTGTCGAAGCTGGGCGTGCCGGTAAAAACGCGGCACAACGAGGTCGCCCCCAACCAGTACGAGATCGCCCCCGTGTTCGAGAACTCCAACGTGGGCTCCGACCACCAGCAGTTGACGATGCAGGTGATGCAGAACGTGGCTCGGCGCTACGGGCTCGTGTGCCTGCTGCACGAAAAGCCGTTTGCGGGTGTCAACGGCTCGGGCAAGCACAACAACTGGTCGATGGGTACGGACACGGGCAACAACCTGCTCGACCCGGGTGACACGCCCCACGACAACCTCCAGTTTTTGTTCTTCTGCGCGGCCGTGCTGCAGGCCGTGGACAAGCACCAGGGCCTGCTGCGAGCGTCGGTCGCGTCCGCCGGTCAAGATCACCGGCTGGGGGCAAACGAGGCGCCCCCCGCGATCATCTCGGTCTTCCTCGGCTCGGAGCTCGAGCGCGTATTTGGAGCGATCGAGCGCGGCGAGGCCGGTGAGACCACCCCCGGTTCGTTCCTCGGGTTGGGCACGCCGGTGTTGCCTCCCCTCCCGCTGCACGGTGGCGATCGCAACCGCACGAGCCCCTTCGCGTTCACCGGCAACAAGTTCGAATTCCGGGCGCTCGGTTCAAGCCAGTCCCTCTCGCTCCCCAACACCGTCCTGAACACGATCGTCGCCGAGGCGATCGACGCGCTCGCCGACGAGCTCGAGAAGGAGCTTGGGCAGGGCAAGGATCTCGAGGCCGCGCTGCGCCCCATCCTCCAGCGCAGCTATGCGGCCCACAAGCAGATCATCTTCGCCGGCGACAACTACACCCCCGAGTGGCACGCCGAAGCGGAGCGGCGCGGGCTGCTGAACCTGCGCGCGACCCCAGATGCGTTGCCGTACCTGGTATCCGAGGAGACCGTTGCGCTGTTCTCCAATTACTCCGTGCTGTCCGAGCGCGAGCTGCACTCGCGCTACGAGGTCTTTCTCGAGCAGTATGTGACCAAGCTCAACATCGAGGCCGAGACGGCCGCGTCAATCGCTCGCACCATGCTCCTACCGGCCGCCGTTCGCCACCGCGCCTTGCTGCTCGAGGCGCAGTTGCCGGAGCTGACGCGCGAGCTCGAGGACCTGATCACCTCCTTCGTCGAGTCGATCAAGCGGCTGGAGTCCGCGAACCTGGCGGACAACCAACCTCACGACGATGTGCTGGACCACGCGATGTACATGCGCGACGCGGTCATCCCGGCCATGGCAAGCGTCCGCGAGGACGCCGACAGGTTGGAGAAGGTGGTGGCAGACGACATCTGGCCGCTGCCCAAGTACTCGGAGATCCTGTTCATCAAATAGTTCGGGTCGGCGCATGCGCCAGCCAACATGTAGTTGATGATTCAGATCTTCGACGGACACAATGACGCGCTCACGCGCGAGGATTACGCCCGCTTCGCACAAGGGCGACCCGGCGGCCACCTTGACCTGCCCAAGATGCGCGCCGGCGGGATCCGCGGCGCCATCTTCTCGATCTTCACTCCGTCGCGAGGCTCGCGCCACAGTGCGTTGCCTCGACAAGACGGCGTACTCGAGTTTCGCTACGACCAGCCGGTGAGCCACGCGCGCGCTGCGGCCCACGCTACCGCGGCGGCCGGCCGCCTCCACGACCTCGAACTGACCGGACATCTGCGCCTCGCGCGCGGGATCGGCGACCTAGACCAGGCGTTCGCCGACGACGGCCCACCTGCGGCAGTGCTGCACCTGGAAGGCGCGGAGGCGATCGATCCGGAGCTCGAGGCCCTCGAGCTGTGGTACGCGGCCGGGCTGCGCTCCCTCGGCCCCGTTTGGAGCCGGGCGAACGCCTTCGGGCACGGCGTGCCCTTCATCTCGCCGGCCACGCCCGATCATGGCCCGGGTCTCAGCGAAGCGGGCAAAGCGCTGGTCCGCCGCTGTTCCGAGCTCGGCATTCTCGTCGACTTAAGCCATCTGAACGAGGCCGGCTTCTGGGACGCGGCGCGGCTTGCGCCGGGGCCACTCGTGGCGACGCACTCGGCCGCGCACGCGCTGTGCGCGAGCTCCCGCAATTTGACCGACGCCCAGCTTCAGGCGATCGGCGCCTCGGGCGGGGTGGTGGGAATCGTGTTCGCGTGCAGCTTCCTGCGGCCCGACTTCGCCGACGACGTGGACACTCCACTGCACCTGATCGCCACCCACGCGCAATATGTCGCGGACAGGGTCGGCGTCGACCATGTCGCGCTCGGCTCGGACTTCGACGGGACGACGGTGCCGCGTGGGCTCGATGCCGGCACCATGCCCGGGCTGCTCGAGGTGATCGCCCGCGCCGGCTTCGACACGGGCGAGCTCGAGGCGATCGCATGGGGAAACTGGCGCCGCGTGCTCGCGGAGTGGTGGGGGAGCTGACCGCTATCCCTCGAGCACGGCGCCGCGGTCGATGCGCAGCGGCTCGGAGGCCCTCAGCTGCACCGAGCCGCGGACCACGACACCACCCTCGAACGTGACGTCGCCGTGGACGACGAACCGCACGGCTTCGCGCAGCGAGGGCGCCCCTGCCGGAAAGCGGTCATCGAACCGATCCAGCAGCTTGTAGTAGGCGGGATCGAGCTCGACAAATGGCAGGGAGCGGGCCCTCTCCCGCAGTGGCTCCAGGTGCCACTCCGCTGTAAGCGAGTAAACGTCGGAGCGCACCAGCAGCAGGTCGTCGGTGGTCTTCACCGGAGCAAAGCGCGTCCTCGGCACGCACAGCACGCGCGCTCCGGGGAACACCCCAATCGCGGCGCCCATGGCGCTCTCGAGCTGGACCACCGCCGGCGAGTCTGCGTCTCGTGGGTCGACCGTTTTGCGGTTGGCGATGAGGGGCAGCTCGAGCACGCCGCCCTGGCGGTCCAGCAGCTCGGCCAGCGAGCGCAGCTTGACCCAGAGGTTGTTGGTGTTGAAGTAGCGCCAGTGGCGGTAGTCGCCAAACGAGCGGGTGTCGTGAGGCGGCACCTGCACGCTCTCGCGGAGCACGAGCCGGCCGTCGCGCCGACGGGCGATGTGGCCGCCCTTGCGCTCGGCCTTGGTGCCCTCGACGACCTCGAGCAAAAATGGCGCCCCGTGCTCGACCAAGTAGGCGGCGATCCTCGGGTCAGCGGTTGCGCCGAGGTTGTCGGAGTTCGAGATCATGACGTACTCGAACCCTTGCTCGAGCAGCTGCGCGAGCATGCCCGAGCGGCGCAGTGCGCCGTACACGTCGCCGTGGCCCGGAGGCGCCCACTCGAGCGCCGGGTCGGCGCGCCAGCTGACCGGTTCAAGCGACCTGGAGTCGAGCTTGGGCACCACGCTCTGAAGGAAGTCGACTGCGGGCAGCTCGTCGCCGCGCTGCGGCCTGTCTCTGAGCGCGCGAAGCGTCTGCTCGCGGGTCACCTCGCTGTTCATCAGGACCAGCGGCAAGCGGATCCCGTATCGGCGGCGCAGGGAGACGATCTGGCCGATGATGATGTCGAGGAAGGTCCTGCCCTCTCTGACCTCCACCAGCGACTTCGGCTGGCGCAGCCCCATGGTCGTAGCGAGTCCGCCGTTGAGCTTCACCACCGCCACGCCCTCGAGCGCGCGAGCGTCGGCCGCGGGTAGGTCCTCGAGCGCGGGCACGTCGCTTACGGGTTCGAGCTCGGCGCTCTCAAGCAGCGCCGACTCGCCGGCCACGAACCGCTCGTAGGCTCGGCGAAAGGCCGCGATCGCCTCTTCGTGCTCGCCCGCCGCGCGCATCTTCTCTTCGGCGGTCTGCAGCGCGATAGCGGTCATCGAACCGTGATTGTGGCGGATGGGCCGGGCCGCTTGTGGCCCGGCCCATCACCTCGCCTCAGACGGCTACCGGTCGCGTGAGAACGCGTACGCGGTCGTCGAGCTGAACGTGTGGCCCGCCAGCAGCACTACCGAGGGCCAGCCAGGCTGGCCGATGTGGTGCGGCGTGTCGGGGTAATGCTGTGTCTCCAGGGTGAAGGCATCGGTCTGGCGGTAGGTACGGCCACTGGGGCCCACCAG
>JAFAPR010000157.1 GCA_019247075.1 Solirubrobacterales bacterium | reverse complement strand
GCCGACGTCGGCGCTGCAAACTTCAGCGGCAAGGTCGTGATCGACGCCATGAATCCGCTCGATTTCTCGGGCGGCTTCCCGCCGAAGCTCTCGATCTCGGGCGACGACTCGCTTGGCGAGCGTGTCCAGCGCGCGCTGCCCGAGGCCAAGGTGGTCAAGGCGTTCAACACGATCGGCAACCCGTACTTTGTGGACCCAAAATTTTCCGACGGCACGCCGACGATGCTGATCGCTGGAGAGGATGACGGCGCCAAGCGCACCGTACGCGACGCGCTGGCCGACTTTGGCTGGGTCGACACGGTCGACATCGGCGGAATCGACGGGTCGCGCGAACTCGAGGCGATCTGCATCGCGTGGGTGAAGATCGGCGGTGCGCGG
Source organism: Solirubrobacterales bacterium (assembly GCA_019247075.1). Lineage (GTDB taxonomy): Bacteria > Actinomycetota > Thermoleophilia > Solirubrobacterales > Solirubrobacteraceae > Palsa-465. The sequence continues at coordinate 2,977 of JAFAPR010000157.1, read as the reverse complement.
GGCGCGTGGGACCACGGGTTCAAGCTGCTCGTCGGATAATCAACCGCATTCGCTCCGGCGCACTGTCGGCGATCCGCGTGCCGCGGTCAATGACTCCGAATGGCCGCGCTGGACACCGCCACCCCGTACGGCGCGTCCGTGCGGATGAACATCCACCTGACGCGGGTGCCGTTCAGAGTCGCCTTTGCGATGGCTTTGGAGCTGGCCCAGTAGATGTGAGATGCGTCGACCGCCAACCCGGTCGGCTCCCTCGCCCCGGTGATGAAGTTCTGCCTGACGCCGGTGCCGTTCAGGCTCGCCTCTGCGATCTTGTTCGAGCCAAGGTTGGCCCAAAAGATGTGCTTACCCTCGACCGCCACCCCAAATGGCGCGCTCGCCCGGGTGATGAAGCGCTGCCTGACCCCGGTGCCGTTCAAGTTCGCCTCCCCGATCGTGTTCGCGGCCAGGTCGGCCCAATAGATGTGTGAGCCGTTGGCCGCCACCCCGTACGGGTCGTGTGCACGGATGAACCGCTGCCTGACGCCGGTGCCGTTCAAATTCGCCTCGCCGATCGAGTTCGAGCGGAGGTTGCCCCAGTAGATGTGGGAGCCCTCGACAGCGACCCCGGCCGGCTGCTTGGCCCCCGTGATGAAGTCCTGCCTGACGCCGGTGCCGTTCAAATTCGCCTCCCCGATCGTGTTCGAGCCCATGTTGGCCCAGAAGAGATGGGAGCCACCGACCGCCACCCCGTACGGGGCGTTCGCGGAAATGAAGCGCTGCTTCGCGCGGGTGCCGTCAAGCTTCGCTTCTCCGATCGCGCTCAAGACCGAGTTGGCCCAGTAGATGCGCGGCAGGGAGAGCGCCTGCGCCACGGGCGCCAGCATCAACACGGACAGAACGGTGACCGCCACCGCGGGGCACACCATCCTGTGCGCGCGCCCACCGGCGCGAGTCTGAAAGCGAGAAAGATCCACTGCCTGCTCCTTTGTTGCGCGTCGGACGCCTTACGGTAACTGGTGGCAGTACGCGCGTCAGACGGGGATATAGCGGGCGCCGAGCGCCGCCGCGAGCGTCGCGTGCGCTCGCGAGCAACCGACCAGCGCCGATCGCGCAGGGTCGATTGAGTGAGCGCGCGCGAACGCCAGCGGCAGGCCCGGGAGCGGCGGACGGCACCAGCAGCTGGGCGGTCCTCCCGGGTGCTGGCAGACGGCCACCTCAAGTGGTCCGGTGAGCGCACTTGAGATCAGGGCCGCCCCTCCGCGAAGCGTGCTGGGGTCACCGTCGGGGGTCCAGTCGAAGAGCAGAAGAGGCGCGGAGGTGTCCGCATCGGCCAGCGCTTGGGCGATGCCCGGACGCGTCGTCGCGGCGGCGCCGACGAATACAGCGGACCGCCCACCGGCGGCAACGCGGGCGAACGGCACCGTCTCGACTGCGCTGAACCCCTCGTCCATCGAGGGGGGCTCGAGCTCTCGAAGCGCCCGCATCTGCGAGGTCGGCAGCATCAACCACGGCTCCCGCGGAGCCGCGCTGCGGATCTGCTCTGGGGTCGGGAGCGAGCCAAACCGCTCCAACAGCCGCTCGACAAGGTTGACCTGCGCTTGGGCCAAAGGCGTGTCGAGCTATACGCAGCGCACGGGCAGTGAATGTCGCTGTGCAGACTCGACTACGCGGCTGCGGGCCGCACGCGTCAGATAGGTGTTGTCGAGGACCGCTCGGTGGACCCCGGCCGCGAGCAGTTCGTCAAGCTCGCCGGCGAGCGCGCGCAGCGAGCTACCGCGCTCGTCCCGGTTGAGGCGTACGTACCCATGTCGCACGTAGTCGGCCGCGAGTCGACTCTTGCCAGCACCGGAGATGCCCATCACAAGGACGACCTCGCCCCGACCGCTCAGGCCCGCAGAGGCGCTCACCTTGGGGTCTCGGGCAGGACCGTGCGATCCGCCGAAAGCCGCCGTCAGCGCCGCGCGGTCGTCATCGTCTAGCTCGAGCGCGACCGCGCTGGCGGCCGAGCGCACGCTTTCCGGCCTGCGAGCGCCCGGGATCGCGACGATGTTCGGCGAGAGGTGCAGCAGCCAGGCGAGCGCCGTCTCCGCCACGGTGACGTTGTGACGCGCGGCAATCTCAGTGAGGCCGCGGCGCCGAGCCAGGGTGCCGGCGCGGCGCGGGCCACCAAGCGGGGAGTGCGCTATCAGAGTCAGGCCGAGCTCAGTGCAGCGCGCCACCACGCCGCCCCGCAGCGCCCGGTCCTCGAACGGGCTAAGCGCGACCTGCACGGCGGCGATCGGCGCTAGCTGCAGCGCTTCGTCTAGCTGGCCGCGGGTCACGTTAGCGACCCCGACGCGCTGCACCAGGCCCCGATCGGCGAGGCGGGCGAGCGCACGCACCGACGTGCGCCACGGTGTCCGTGGGTCGGGCGCATGGATCAGGTACAGGTCGATCGGCAGGCCATCGAGCACCGCCAGACTGGCCTCGCAATCGGCCGCGATCACCTTCGCGCGGCCATCTGGTACCCATGCGCCACCGGGTCGGGTCATCCCGCCCTTGGTGACGATCCGCGCGCTCCCCTGCCAACCGGCGGCTCGCAGCGCACGGGCCACCAGGCGCTCGTTGTCCCCTGGACCGGCCTCCCCATAGGCGTGCGCCGTGTCAAACACGGTCAGGCCGGCACGGGCAGCGGCGAGGATCGCCTCGGGCGCGAGCTGCCCGTCGCTGCGCAGGCGCATGCAGCCGATGCCGATCCGCGGTTCGGAGGGATCAAGCCACGATGGGCAAGTCAACGGGGCTCTGGCTGCAGTTCCGCGGCGCGCATGGGCACGTTCGCGGCGGCGTAGGCGTCGGGGGCGTCGAGCGTCTCGGCTTCCAGCAACTTGTGAGCGAGGCTGTCGAGCTGGTCGCGATGGTCGCTTAGCAGGTGCGTGACCTCGGCATGGGCGTCGTCGATCAGACCGTGGACCTCATCGTCTATCAGCCATTGCGTCTGCGGCGAGGTCTCGCTCGAGCC
>JAFAPR010000143.1 GCA_019247075.1 Solirubrobacterales bacterium | reverse complement strand
CGCCCCGCGCACGGGCGATGCCCTCGTGATAGCCCGGGCCTGTGTACTCCCACCACGCCGGCTTGGCGCCGTAATCGAAGGCCGGCGCGCAGTCGAGCGACAGCTCGACCTCGCCGTTGACGCACCGGACCATCCGGAGCAGGACGTGGTGGGCGTCGTAGTCGGTGGGGGTACGGCGGTGAGAGTGCGAGCGGTCCTCTTCGTGGCGCCAGGGCCCGATCAGAAGCACGTCGCGTACGATCACCCACCCGGCGCCCGTGCCCCAACTCGTCTCGAGCACCATCGTCCCGGGCAAGTAACGGCGCGAGGACGGCACCGCCACGCCGTCTGGGCCGAGGCGGAAATAGCCGGCGTCGCGGTCGAGCATCGCGCCGAAGACGCTCGGGGAGTCGGGACGCGGCAGGCAGAGCCACTCGACTCCCCCGCTGGGGGACACGAGCGCGAATGTCTCGCAGTCCGAGAGGAAGCCGTATCCCGCGATCGGCGGAAAGGCGGTCGTGGGTCGCTGGACCTGGCCCGCCAAGCGGCGGATCGCCTCCTCGGAGACCCCCGCCGGCTGGGCCCGCGCCAGCTTACTGCTGCCGTTGCCCTGCCGGGTCAGCTCTTCGTCCACCGTGCGAAGTATCCCCGCTGTGCAGGGGGCCGTGAGCGGTGGCGGTTTTCTTTCACTGGCTCACCAGGGGCCGGGGGTCGCCCCCGCCGACCCTGAGTCGCCACCACTCGCCGCTGCCATCATCGGTGTGATGAGTTCTGGTGGACATGAGTTTGGAGCGTCGCAGGGTGCTGTCGGCACCGGGGCGATGCGCTCCCTGCGCGGTCGCGAGCAGCCGCCGCAGCTGATGGACCCCACCCGGAAGCGCGACAGGCACCGAATCCTGCGGCTGTTCGCGCCCTACAGGCGGCGCCTGGCGGCGGCGATGCTGCTGATCATGTTCTCCGCCGGCCTGGGCATGGTCTCGCCTTTCCTGCTGCGCGAGGTGGTCGACGTCGGGCTCCTCCAGCACGACTCCACGGTGCTCGCCGAGTGCGTGGGCGGGATGATCGCGATCGCGATCGCGACCGCCGTGTTCAGCGTCTGGCAGACCTATATGTCAAACGCCGTGGGCCAGCGCGTGATGCACGACCTCCGCTCGGCGGTCTACCACCACCTGCAGCGAATGTCGCTTGCGTTCTTCACCCGCACCCGGACGGGGGAGGTGCAGTCACGCATCGCCAACGACATCGGCGGGCTCGACAACGTGCTCACCAACACCGCCACGACGATCGCGCAGAACGCGACCACCGTGATCGCCACGATCGTCGCGATGCTACTGCTCGACTGGCGGCTGGCCGCCATCTCCCTGGTCTTTCTGCCGCTGTTCGTCTATCTGACCCGGCGGGTGGGCAAGGTGAGGCGGAGGATCACGATGACGCAGCAGCGTCGGCTGGCCGACCTCTCCGCGCTGGTGGCCGAGTCGCTGTCGGTGTCCGGGATCATGCTCGGCAAGACGATGGGGCGGGGCCAGGACCTCGCCAACCGATTCACCGGCGAGTCCTCGGAGATCGCCGATCTGGAGGTCCGCTCACGGATGGCCGGCCGGTGGGTGATGTCGACCATCCAGATGACCTTCGCGATCCAGCCGGCGATCGTGTACTTCCTTGCGGGTCAGCACTCGATCATCGGCAGCATCTCAGTGGGAACGGTGATCGCGCTGACGACCCTGCAGACCCGGCTGCTGTTCCCGATTCAGCAGCTGCTGGGGGTCGGGGCCGACGTCGAGGCCTCCCTGGCGTTCTTCGACCGGATCTTCGAGTACCTCGACCTGCCGGTCGACATCGAAGACGCCCCCGACGCGGTCACCCTGCGCAAGGAAGAGCTGCTGGGGGAGGTGAGGTTCGAAGATCTCGGGTTTCGCTACTCCGATAACGGCCCATGGACGGTGCAGGACATCGACTTGGTGGTGCCCGCCGGCACGCGCACGGCGATCGTGGGGGAGACGGGCGCGGGCAAGACGACGCTGGGCTACCTGGTCGCGCGCCTGTATGACCCGCAGCGGGGGCGGGTGACGATCGACGGCGTCGACGTGCGCAACGTGACCCTGGCCTCGTTGGCCCAGGCGGTGGGCGTCGTCTCGCAGGAGACGTATCTATTCCACGCGAGCGTGCGCGAGAACCTCCGCTTCGCGCGGCCGGACTCAAGCGACGAGGACATCGAGCAGGCGGCTCGCACGGCCCGCATCCACGACCTGATCGCTTCTTTGCCCGACGGCTACGACACAATCGTCGGCGAGCGCGGCTACCGCTTCTCGGGCGGGGAGAAGCAGCGCATGGCAATCGCGCGCACGATCCTGCGCAACCCGCCCGTGCTGGTGTTCGACGAGGCCACCAGCTCGCTGGACACGCAGACAGAGGCCGCCGTGCAACAGGAGCTCGAACGGCTCGCAGAGGGCCGTACGACGATCACGATCGCGCACCGGCTCTCGACCATCCGCGACGCCGACCAGATCGTGGTGCTCGATGCTGGCCGGATCGTGGAGCGCGGCACGCACGAGCAGCTACTCGAGCGCGGTGGGGCCTACGCTGCGCTGGTGTCGCGGGACGTGAGCGAGCCCGCGCTCTAGGCGGCCACCGGCTCCGTTGTGGCCATCAGCCGCGCGAGCTTCGCCGGCGTGTCTTGATCTTGCAGCGGCGTATAGAGCACGAGCCGCTGGTCGGGCGCCTGGGCGGGGTTGAAGACGGCGTTTTCGAACACCATCAGTCCCTCCTCGGGATGGTGGATCTCCTTGCGACCCTCGCCGCCGCGTGCGACCTCGTGCCGCTTCCACGCGCGGCAAAAGTCGAGGCTCGACTTGCGCAGGGCGTGGATCAGATCCTCGAACTCGGGGTCGCCGAGGTGGCGCGCGCTGTCGGCGCGGAACTTGGCCGCGAGCAGTCGCGAGGCCCGCTCCCAGTCGGGGAACATCTCCCTGCGCCTGGGGTCCATGAACGTAAGCCACACGTGGTTGCGCGTCGCCCGCGGCACGAGCGCGAAATCGCCGAATAGCGCCGACGCGGCGCGGTTCCAAGCCAGATAGTCCCAGCGGCGGCCCAGCAGGTAGGCCGGGTTGGGGCCGAGGTTGTCGATCAGCCGGCGCAGCGTGGGGGAGGTTCGCTCGGTGGGGGACTTACAGGGCGGCGGGTCCTCGCCGCGACCGAGCAGGATCAGGTGCGTCCGCTCGGCATTCGTGAGCTTCAGCGCGCGCGCGATCGCCTCGAGCACCTCGAGCGAGGCGCGCACGTCGCGGCCCTGCTCGAGCCACGTGTACCAGGTGGTGCCCACTCCCGCCAGCAGCGCGACCTCCTCGCGGCGCAGTCCCGGGGTGCGACGCCGCCCCCCGTCCGGGAGCCCGACCTCCTCGGGCGTGATGCTCGCCCGCCGCCGGCGCAGGAAGTCGGCCAGCTCGGCCCGACGGCGCTCGCCGTTGCCGTTCGCGAGTCCCCTGGGCCGCGCCCCGTTCGTCTTCGGGGCATCACTGTCGTTGTCGAGTAAGGGGTCGCTCATGTCATTGGGCTCCGTTCTGCCGATGTGAGGTGCGGCGACTTAGCTCAAGCTCCTAAAGCACTGCTTGTTGATCTGACTGTCGTTCGGATGGTGTCACGACTACTACCAGGATAAGTTCCTCTCTTGTACCCGGATAAGGATAATCGCACAATGCCCCCAGTGAGTGCAATAAGAAAGCCGGTAGGCGCGAGTGACCTCCCCCGGCCGGGCTCGCGCGGCGGGTTGCTGTTCGCCGTGTGCCTGGCCCAGTTCATGGTCATCCTCGACGTCTCGATCGTCAACGTGGCGCTGCCGTCCATCCGCGACGGCCTGCACTTCTCGACGATCGACCTGCAGTGGGTCGTCAACGCCTACACGATCGCATTCGCGGGCTTCTTGATGCTGGGTGGACGGCTGGCCGACCTGCTGGGGCGACGGCGAGTCTTCTTGACCGGCACCGCGCTATTCGCGCTGTCCTCGCTCGTCTGCGCGCTCGCCGACTCGCGCGGGCTGCTGATCGGCGCCCGCACCCTGCAGGGGTTTGCGGGCGCGATCGTCTCGCCCGCGACGCTGTCGATCATCACGAGCTCATTCGCTGAGGGCCGCGAACGCAACCGCGGCCTGGCCATGTGGGGCGCGATGGGAGCGCTCGGCGCATCTTCGGGAGCTTTGCTCGGCGGCATCCTGACGCAGCTGATCGGGTGGCCGGCGATATTCGTGATCAACGTGCCCATCGGGGCCGTGGTGATCCTGCTCGGCCTGCGCGCGATCCCGGCCGCGAGCGCGGTGCAGGGGCCCCGCCACTTCGACTTCTCAGGCGCGGCTCTCGTCACCGGGGGCCTGCTCGCACTGACCTTCGGGATCGTGCGGACCAACGCGGCCGGCTGGGGTTCGGCGCAGGCGATCCTCCCGCTCGCGGCTGGGCTGGCACTGATCGCGGGCTTCCTGGTCGTCGAGGCCCGGTTTTCGCCCGCGCCGCTGGTGCCGCTATCGATCTTCCGCCTGCGCAACCTCCGCGCCGCCAACCTAGTCGTGCTCCTGCTCTACGCGGGCATCTTTCCGCAGTGGTTCTTCCTCACGCTCTACTTCCAGCAGGTCCTGCACTACACAGCGATCGAGGCCGGTCTGGGCTTCCTGCCGATGACGCTCTCGATCTTCGCGGGCTCCACGCTGGCTCCCAGGATCGTCTCCCGCTTCGGCGCGCGGCGCGTGATCACGGTGGGGATGCTCGCCGCCGGCACCGGGGGGCTGCTGCTTACCGGCGTCTCGCCCGGCGGTAGTTACTTCAGCGCGGTGGTCGCGGGGGCGGTCGTGGGAGCGCTCGGGATGGGCTTCTCGCTCGTCCCGGCGACGATCTCGGCCATGGAGGGGGTTTCCTCCCGTGAGAGCGGCCTTGCATCCGGCCTCCTGAACACCTCGCGGCTGATGGGTGGCGCGCTCGGCCTGGCGGTGCTCAGCACGATCGCCGACGCTCAGGCCAAGGGCGCCGTCGGCGTGGGCGCCGGACAGGCGATGACAGACGGGTTCGGGGTCGCCTTCGCGATCGCTGCGGCGCTGTGCTTCGCGGGCGCGGTCCTTGCTGGATCGCTGCTGCGGCCGGGCTCCAGCGGTGGGCGTGCGCAGCAGCCGGTTGCGGAGGCCGAGTCCGCGAAGCAGGCGGGGGAGCGGGAGCTGCTCGCGGCGTAACAAACGCTTCTGTTTGACCGGTCGCTTCGCGGATCGATACTTTTCAATTGGTGGCCGCGTATCCTAGGCGAGGTCAGGAGCGTTCCCAGAAGAGGGGCTAGTCGAAGTTTCGAGAGAAGGGGGAAGTAAATGATCGCGCGCATTCTTGGACGACCGCCCACAATCCGAAAGCCGTTGGTGTTCGGAGTTGTGGTGGCTGGGCTCGCGTTCCCGGCGGGCGCGCTGGCGAACCCCACCCAGTTCATTCTCCACACTGGGTCCGTCAAGAAGAGCCATAGCTTCAAGCTACGGCTGTACGCGTTCACCACGAACCCGGGTTACGGCGCTCCCAATACGACGGCGCTCTACGTGATCCTGACGCGGAGGAACGGACACGCCACCCAGACGGTGGATTACGGCTTCAGTAGCACCAAGGCAGTGAAGCTCACGGGCAAGAAAACCCTTAGCTCGGGCCGCATCAAGGGGAAGCTTGCCGGCGGACGAGGGTCCATCAATATGACGTTCAGCCCGAGCGGCCCACGATCCAAGGCACCCGGGGCATGCGGGGGTCTGTCAGGTCACAAGCGCACGGGTGTCCTGAAGGGCTCGTTGACGATCAAAGCCGACAAGTTGGGAACCATCACGCTGAGATCAGTCAGGGCGACGCTCTCGAACGCCAGCGATACCTGTAATCCGCCCAGCCCCTCGTGCCCAACCCACGGCTACATTCTCGAAGGTACCCACGGCTCCTCGTATCTCTGCGCCGCGAAATCGAGCGCATCGGCCAAGGCAAGCGAGATGATTCAAGTGACGAAGAGCGGATCTGGCTGGGGCTTCTATTACACCTATGCAGCCGCCAACGAGCCGAGCTCCGACTACACCGTCGGCCCGAAGCTCTCAACCGCGACAGTAAAGGGCGCAGGTGGCATCGCCGGAAAAGCGACCTTCAAAGGCGGACGCAGCTCCGGGTATTCGACCGGAAAGCTGACCGGTACCCTCTGGGTAAAGATGGCCGCGATAGGCGCAGTCAGGCCGTTTGCCAGCGCGAAGAAGCACACGATCGGCGGCGACCAGCGGCATCAGTAGCGCGGTTTTCACCGCCCAGCTACCGAGAGCCCGCGAACCGAACGGCTCGCGGGCTCCCTCGTCAGCGTAGGCCCCCATATCCAGCTCTTCCGGAGGGCCGATAGGTGCTTGACGCCGCCGCGGCGGGCGGATAGCGTGCCGCGTTCCGGGAGTTACCAAGGAGGGTTGAGAGATGGTTTGGGGTCTATGGGGTCCACGAGGGTGGACGCGCCCGCGCCGGTCGAGACCCGACCACCTGCCCAACTGAGCCGTGGCGGAGCGCCGCAAAGCCTCGAGCGCCGGTTCCCGGTCGCGTCGACGCGCCGGCCGGTCTAAAGCCAGCCGCCCGCGGTCGCACGCCCAGAGCGCCGGAATCGTTCTGTATCGCGGTTCTCGCGGGCGGCGCGAGGTGTTGCTCGTCCACCCGGGCGGCCCCTGGTGGCGGCGCCAGGACGAGGGCGCCTGGTCGATCCCAAAGGGGGAGGGCCTACGAGACGAGGAGCCGTACTCGGGCGCGCGGCGCGAGTTCGCAGAAGAGCTAGGCGTCGAACCGCCGGAGGGCGAGCCGTTGTTCCTGGGGGAAATCACGCAGAAGGCCGGAAAGCGAGTGGTCGCCTGGGCGCTCGCCGGCGACCTGGACACGACCGCGATCAGGAGCAACGCCTTCTCGATCGAGTGGCCACCCCGCTCGGGCGAGCTTCAGGCCTTTCCGGAGGTGGATCGGGCGGAGTGGTTCTCGCTCGCGGTGGCCCGGGACAAGGTCAATCCGGCCCAGGTGGAGCTGCTCGACCGGCTCGAGGCGGCCCTCGAGTAGCCGCGGCTCAGCCGCGCCACTAGCACCACTGAGCGGCACCACCCGCAGACACCCTCGCGTACGATCGAGCGCGTGCCTTTGCTCCGGCCCGACGGCTCTGCGGCCATCAGCCCCACCGCGCACTGCTCCGCCGCTCCCATGGAGCACACGCCCGAGGCGTGGGCAGCATGATCTCGGCCACGCTCTACACCGACCCCGGCTGCCCCTGGGCCTACTCGGAGATCCCCGCGCTGCGCGTGATCGATTGGCGCTATGGCGACCAGCTGGGATGGCGGCTGGTGATGGTCGGGCTGACGGAACACGCCACCCAGTACGAGGCACGCGGCTACACGCCGTTGCGCGGCGCGCTGGGCCAGCTGCGCTTCCGCGAGCGCTACGGCATGCCCTTTGCGCCCGCGCCGAAGGCTCGCGTCAGCGCTACCTCTCGTGCCTGCCGGGTGATCGTCGCTGCGCGGCTCGAGCACGACGGAAGCGAATGGCGCGTCCTGCGGGCGCTGCAGCTGGCGAACTTCACCACGCCGCTGGTGCTCGAAGACGACGAGCAGCTTGCGGCCGCGCTCAGCCGCCTCGACGGGATCGATGCGCGGCGACTCGTGTCGAGGATCGACGATCCCGAGGTGGTTGCAGCCTACGACCGCGACCGAGCCGAGACCCGCAGCGCAAAGGGCTCGCCGGCGCAGCTCCAGGGCAAGACCGCCACGACCGATGGACCCGTCCGCTTCACAGCTCCCTCGGTCGTCTTCGGGCGCGACGGGCAGCGGCTCGTCGCGGGGGGATTTCAGCCGGTGGAGGCGTACGACGTGCTGCTCGCCAACCTCGATCCCACGCTTCGGCGCGAGCCGCCGCCGCAGACGCCGGAGCCGCTGCTCGCGCGGTTTGGTGACGGACTGACCACGCAGGAGGTGTCGGCGCTGCTGTCCGCCCACAACGACCCGCCCGATCGCGCCCGCGCCGAGGCGGCGCTGCTCGAGCTGGTCGCCGCCGGCGAGGCACTACGCGAGCCACTCGGCGACGACGCGGTGTGGAGGCCGGCGCGAGCAAGCCGCTAGAGCGTCCTGATCCTGGCGGGTGGCGAGAATGGGTGCTCGAGGCCGGAGAATTCAGGGTTCTTGGGCGCTAGCACGAGCGCCGCTCCGGAAGTTCGTGTGAGAAGTGGACGTCATCAGGTACATGACGAGGTCGCGGCGCGGTCGATTACGGAGTGCTGAACAATCGCCGGCGCCCCATTCCCAGGCGGGAAAACCGCTTCACAATGCGCGCATGCCACACGCGAGGGTGCTCGTAGTCGATGACGAGCCCACGATCAGCTACGTGGTCTCCCGCTACCTGGATCGCGCCGGCTACGAGACCGCGGTAGCGGCGAGCGGCAAGGACGCGCTCTCGAGCGCCGCCAGCGCGCGGCCGGACGTGGTGGTGCTCGACCTGATGCTCCCCGACCTCGACGGCCTCGAGGTCATGCGGCGCCTGCGCCGCGATGGCCTCAAGCAAACCGCGATCATCCTTCTGACCGCGCGCGGGGAGGAGTCAGACCGGGTCACGGGCCTGCGGCTCGGCGCCGACGACTACGTGGTCAAGCCCTTCTCCCCGGCCGAGCTGGTCGCGCGCGTAGACGCGGTTCTGCGTCGCATCGAGCCGGCGCGCGAGGCGCAGGAGGCGCTTCGCTTCGACGGCTTGGAGATCGATCCGACCGCCCGGCGCGTGGTCCTGGACGGAGAGGGCATCGAGTTGACCCCCCGGGAATTCGAGCTGCTCCTGTTCCTCGCACGGCACCCAGGGGAGGCGTTTACCCGCGAGCAGCTGATGACCAGGGTCTGGCAATTCAGCTTCTACATCGACACCTCGACGGTGACCGTGCACATCCGCAGGTTGCGCGCGAAGTTGGAGCCCAACCCGGCTCTGCCGCGGTTCATCGAGACGGTGTGGGGCGTGGGCTACCGTTTCGTACCGTGAGGCGGGCGGCGATCCAGGCCACGCTCGCCGCTGGGGCGGCCGTGGCTGTCTCGGCGATCGCCTGGCCTGCCTATGGGCGCGCCGCCTTCTTCGGCTGCCTCGAGATCCTGGTGCCGCTCGGCGCCTGCACGGCGGTGATCGCCGAAGTGATCGCGAACCATCCCCGCCTGGTGGCGGGGGTACGCCGCCGGCTTGGCGCCCTCGCCGTGCTGGTGGCCGCCCAACTGGTCGCCGCGGTCGCGCTTTTCGCGTCGCTGATGTTCGTCTCGCCCCACGACGCCTTCTTCATGGCGCTGGCGGCGGGGTACGCGGGCCTCATCGGGCTCGGAGCGGCGCGGCTCGTTGCCCGGCGCGCGCTTGGCGATCTCGAAGCCGTGCGCACGGCGCTCGCGGAGGTCGGGGAGGGGAGTCGAACGGTGCACGTCCACGTGGAGGGCGAGGACGAGATCGCGTCGCTCGCGGCCGACGTCGAGAGCATGGCGGCGAAGCTCGAGGCCGAGGAGCGCACACGCCGGCAGCTCGTGGCGTCGGTCTCCCACGATCTGCGCACCCCGATCACGAACATGAGGCTGATCACCGAGGGTCTCGAGGACGGCATCTTCGAACCCGATCACTCGCGCGAACAGCTGCGGTTGATCTCCGCTCAGGTCAGAGCTCTGGGGAGCCTAATCGACGATCTCTTCGAGCTCTCGCGGCTCGAGGCCGGAGACATCCGCTGGTCGATGCAGCAGGTGCGCCTCGACGAGCTCGTGCGCGAGACGATCGAGACGATGCGACCCCAGGCGCGCGAGGGCGGGATCACCGTGCACGCCGAGCTCGCGCACGAGCTGCGCCCGGCGCAGGGCAACCCCGAGCAGCTCCAGCGCGTGCTCTTCAACTTGATCCAGAACGCGATCCGCCACACCCCCGCCGACGGCAGCGTCGTCGTGCGTGCCTGGCCGGCAGCCGACCGCGGCCTCGAGGTCGAGGTCGCCGACTCGGGCGGTGGCATCGATCCGCTCGCCCGCGAGCGGCTGTTCGAGCCGTTCGTCCAGGGTCCTTCGCGCGCGGGGGGCCAG
>JAFAPR010000323.1 GCA_019247075.1 Solirubrobacterales bacterium | reverse complement strand
GTCGCGATCGCACTCCTGTCCGGGCTGGGATTGTTGCTGGGACTGGCGCTTGGTCCTGTCTTGGCCTCGTACGCGACCGCCGCTCCATAAGCGGTCTGGCAGGCCGCCGGGGCCACCGGCGCGTTCGTCGCCGCCCTTCGGCACAGCCGGCTACGCGACGCGTCGCGACCTCTCCTCCTGGTCGCGCGTCCTCTTTTTCGCGCTGCTGGCCTTGATCGTGTTCGGAATCGTGGCGATCTTTGGCTCGATCCCCCACGCGAACATCATCTGGGCAGTCGGCGGGCTGGTGATATTCGGCGGCTACACGATCTTTGACTTCAACCGTCTACGTCGTGCGGGTCGCCAGAGCGCGGTGCCGATCGCGGCGAGCATCTTTCTCGACGTCCTCAACGTGTTCCTGTCCTTCCTCCAGTTGTTCCCGGGCGGGCGCGAGTAGCAGCCAAGGCGGGGACGCCAAACCGGCCGCGATCCAGACAGTTCAGACGCTCTCCGGCAGGACCTGTCCTCCGTCGATGACCAACGTCTGTCCGGTGATATAGCGCGCCTCCGGGGAGGCGAGGAACCTGACCGCCCAGCCGACGTCGGAGGGCTCGCCTAGCACTCCGAGCGGGATCGCCGCGAGCATGGCGCGTTGATGCTCCTCGCCCAGGTCACCGAAACCCGGGGTGCGTACGTTTCCGGGGAGGACCGCGTTGACCGTAACGCCGGCGTCGGCGAGTTCGACTGCCGCGGATCGCATGAAGCCGAGCATCGCCGCCTTTGAGGCGCCGTAGTGCGCGTACCCGGCCTGGCCGGTGATCGGGCCGGTGATCGAGGAGGTGAGCACGATCCGTCCGTAGCGTCGGGACCGCATCGGCTCGCTGCAGGCCTGGGCCGCGAACACGGCGCCGCGAACGTTGATCGCGATCAGCTCATCGAACTTCTCGGGGTCGAGTTCGGCGAACGGGATGTGGGGGTAGATGCCCGCGTTGGCCGCGAGGATGTCGATGCGCCCCCAGCGCTCGAGCGTGGCTGCAACCAGTGCGGCCAGGTCGTCGCGGCTGGTCACGTCGACCGCGAGCGCGGCGGCGTCGGCTCCCCCCGGATCGAGTGAGGACACAAATTCCTCGGCCGCGCGGCCGTCCTTATCCGCGACAACAACGTTCGCGCCTTCCTCGCGCAGTACGCCGACGATGCCGGCGCCGATCCCGCGGGCGCCGCCGGTCACAATCGCCACCTGGCCATCCAGACGCTCCATCTGGTGCCTTGCTTTGCTGCGCTGTTGATCAGCCGGCGCCGATGTTCAGCTGCGGCTCGGTGGTGGTAGCGGCCTCGGCCTTGATCTTGAAGATCGGCGACTTATAGACCTTGACGGCGACGATCAGCATCGTCACTCCGAGCACGGCGAGCCCGATCAGGATCCATCTCTCGGTCGAGGTAAGTGCGATCGCGGCCTTATAGGCCACCCACAGCAGTAGGCCGGCTCCGGCGAGCGGCATCACCCCGAGGATCAGCACGTCCTTGAGCGACTTGAAGATGAACCGGCGGTAGTACCACGAGGCCGCCATCCCGGTGATCGCGTAAAACAGTCCATAGAGCAAGCCGCTCACCGTGACCAGATCGAGGATCGCGGTTGCGACAGAGCTCACGTAGATGTCGACGATGCCGAAGGCCATCGTCAACGCGCCGAGCAGCGCGGTCGTGAAGGCCGGGGTGCGGAATCGCGGGCTCACCTCTCCGAGCTTGGCGGGCAGCACGCGGTCGCGGGACATCGAGTAGGTCAGTCGCGCGGTGCCGATGATCGCGACCTGGGTCGTCGCGATCACCGAGAGGAAGACAGCGAGCGAGATCACGCGGTCGCCGGCGGTACCGCCGAGGCGCTGGCCCACGAACGCAGCGGCGTTGGCGGCATGGGCGTTCAGCGCCGACAACGGCGCGATGCCTTGGAATGTCGCGAACATCAAAAGGAACATCGCGACGACGACCACCACCCCGAGGACGGCGCCCAGGCCGGGGTTTCTCTCGGGCCGCTCGGTTTCCTCGTTGACGTAGATGCCGCCGTCCCAACCCGCGATCGAGGCAACCGCAATGACCATTGCCGCGCTGAAGACCCCGGACCCGGTGCCGCTGAAGCTCAGCCAGTGAGTGGTTGGGCGCACCGTGCCTGCCTTGTGGACGAGGTAGACCTCGATGAAGGCCCAGACGACGAACACCAGCAAGATCGAGAACTCGATCGCCGCGACGGTGATCTGTAGCCGTGCGCTAGGCCGCAGCCCGATGACCGCCGTCGCGGTAAGAAACGTTCCGATCACGACGATCGCGATCGCTCCAGCAAGCTGGTTGTTGGGAGACAGCCCCAGCAGTGCCAATGAGCTCGTTCCGAGCGTGATCACGTCGATCAACACGAAGCCGGCAAACGCGACCAGCATCAACCAACCGACCAGGTTGCCAACGTACGGGCTCAGCGAACGACACACCCACTCATAGGTCGCGCCGGCATTCTGGCGCCACATATTCAGCCGCTGGAACGCGATCGCGATGAACAGCAGCGCGAGGCCCGAGAACGCGAGCGGCAGAATCGTTCCATAGGCGGAAGCCGCGACCAGCGACGCGAGCACGATCGACACGGTTTGTCCCGGCGCCGCGCCCGCAAACGCAAACACCGTGGACCCCACCAGCCCCATCTCGTTCCTGGCGAGTGTGGGCTCGCGAGTAGATGCACCATCCGGTACGCCCGTTGACGGGCCAGTCGTCGATGCCACCGCCGCTCCTCCAGTCTGGTCGGCTGCGCTCTAGCGAGATCCGTGCACGCCGGTCGTGACATGTAGCATGGCACATGTCATATCGTCAATCAAGCTGGGCCGCCCCGGCTGTGTCGAGCCTAACCGGCCAGGGAGAAAGCCGCTCGATGCCGTCAGCTACCAGCCCCCAGACCGACACGAGTCATATCGGGCAGATCCAGAGCCGGAGCTTCCGCGATCAGGTGCGGCGGGCGCTCGAGGCGGCTCTGGTGGCAGGCGAGTTGAGACCTGGAGAGCTGTATTCGGCCCCGACCCTGGGGCAGCGCTTCGGCGTATCGGCCACCCCGGTGCGAGAGGCCATGCTCGCGCTCGCGAAGGACGGTTTCGTGGTCGCCGAGCGCAACCGCGGCTTTCGCATCGTCGAGATGTCGGACGCCGACCTCGACGAGATCTCGCAGATCCGCTTGCTGCTCGAGGTGCCAAGCACGGTCGAGGTCGCTAAGACCATCTCGCCGAGAGTCTTGGAGCGCCTGGCGGCGATCGCCGAGGAGATCGTCGCCGCCGCGGCGCGCGGGGACTTGATCGACTATCTCGATTCCGACCGGCGCTTCCATGTCGAGCTGATCTCGCAGCTGGGGAACGCCAGGCTGACCGAGCTCGTGGACCGCCTCCGCCGACAGACCCGGTTATACGGCCTCGGCAAACTCGTCGAAACGGGTCGGCTGGTCGCGTCGGCCGAGGAGCACCACGAGCTGCTCGAGACGATGCTGGCGCACGACGCCGCCGCGACCAAGCGGGTTATCAGCTCGCATATCAAGCACGTCCGCGGCCTGTGGGTGGGACGTGAGGAGATCTGATCAGCCTCCCCGCGGTGGCGGCAGCGCTCATCGCATCCCACAGGCCAGCGCACGCTCGGTCAGCTCACGGATCTCCGCCTCTTGATCGGCGGACAATGGGACCCGGGGCGGCCGGCAGCTGCCTCCGTAACGGCCGACGATGTCCATCGAGAGCTTGATCGCCTGGATGAACTCAGTCCTTGAATCCCATCGCAACAGGGGGTGCAGCACGCGGTAAAGGGGCAATGCGGTCTCGAGATCCCCGGCGATCGCTGCCTTGTAGAGCCTCACGCAGGCGCGCGGGAAGGTGCTCGTGAAGCCCGACACCCACCCCTTCGCGCCGGCCAGGGCGATCTCGAGCACGGTGTCGTCGGATCCGATCAGGACATCAAGCTCGGGCGCGAGCTCGTGCATCCTGTATGCGCGCCGGGGGTCGCCCGCGAACTCCTTGACCGCCACGATCAAGCCCTGCGCATGCAGCCGAGCGAGAGTTTCCGGAACCAGGTCCACCTTGGTGTCGTATGGGTTGTTATAGGCGATGACCGGAAGGCCCACGGCCGCGACCGCCCGGTAGTGCTCGAATACGCTCCGCTCGTCGGCCCGGTAGGAGTTTGGCGGTAGCGCCATCACTGCCGGAGCACCGCCCTCCGCCGCTCGCTGCGCCCACTGCGCCGCCTCACGCGACCCGTATGCGCCGACCGCGGGGATGACCGCGAAGCCGTCCGGCGCGGCCTCGAGCGCGGTGGCTACTGTTCGGGTGCGCTCCACTTCGCTCAGCGTCTGGTACTCGCCCAGCGACCCGTTCGGGGTGACGCCGTCGCATCCGGACTCGGCCAGCCAGGCGACGTGCTCGCCGTAGCGGTCGTAGTCGACGTCGAGACGGCTGTCCAGCGCGACCGGGTTGGCAACCAGCACCCCATGCCAAGGAGCGCTAGCCATGGGCAGCTCTCCCGTCTGTATCAGGCAGCAGGGAGCGATCGATCGAGCACTTGCCCGTGTGCAGCTGATTGCTTATCTGGCCGATCCGGCAGTGAGCGCCGATCCCCATTAGCACCGCGGCCTGATCCGAAGTCAGCCGCCACTCGTCTTGAAGCCAGAGCTTTAGTTCCTTGAACGCCGTGCGGCATGCATCCGCAAGCGAGATGTCCGAGGCGATTGTGGTCAACGTTTGCGGTGTGATCACCCGTGGCGTACCCATCGACCGGGGGCGAGGAAGCGGGCGGGCGGACCCGACGATACGCGCACCGATCTCGGGTGCCGCCACCACCTCGCCGTCACCCATCGCCGCCTTGCAATCACCGAAGTAGAGACCGGCGCCGGCAACCGCCACTGGCAGGATGACCGTCGCTCCGGCGGTGATCTCGCCACAGTCGACGTTGCCGCAGTAGTCACCCTCGCGACGGCTGAGGACCGTCTCCCGCGACGGTTGCGTGGCGAGGCATCCGATCAGGGGCCGGGCTGGTACCAGCCAGTTGTCACCGAGGCTGATCAGCCCTTCGGCGAGGTTCAGGTTCACGACGTGGTCCTCCTCGTGCCACCAGTCGGCGGGCGAATATGCCTCACAGCGGCTGACGACCACGGCTCCCGGCGTGGTGGCCTGAAGCTCCTCGATCGCGACAGCGACGACCTGGCCCGGCTCGGCCCCGCCGACGGCGATCGGCCCCGTCACGCCATCGAGGTTCTCCTGCACCCACGCCGACGACTCAGCCGTGAAGCCGTCCGGAGTCTCGTAGCGGCGCGTGAAGCAGTCCTCGGTGATGACCGCGAAAGTCTCCCCCGGCGCAACCATCCCGATCGGCTCGTGTGCGGGACTGTACGTGTACTTGAGATCGTCAGGGGTAAACGTCTGCATCAGCGCCTTGAAACGTGCAGGTCGGCCGGCAATGGCGATTCTGGGGTAACCGGCCCGTAACCCTCAAACTCCCCGTACTGCTCGTAGATCCCCTCGTAGAACTTCAGCGCCTCTCGGTCGAGCTCGATGCCGAGGCCCGGTCCGTTGGGAACGGGGATCGCTCCGTCCACAAACTCGATCTTCTCCTCGAGCAGGTCGTGCACCAGGAACGTCAGGAACTGCTGGTGTCCGAGCTGAGGCAAAGGGAGCGTGGCGAGCACGTGCGAGGCGGCGATCGTGGTGATGCCGAGGTCCGCGAACGCGTGCTTGCAGATCGGAACGCCGGCCGCCTGGCACGCCGCTGCCGCGTTATGGAACGGCACCAGCCCCCCGAGCTGATGCGGGTCGGTGACGATCACGTCGGCGGCCTGCTGTCTGATCACCTCCGGCACCTGCCACGGCAGCCAGGCGGACTGATTAGCGCCGATCCTGACTCTCGACTTCGCGCGCAGGTTGGCCAGACCGGCGATGTCGTGCATGTCGATCGGCTGCTCGACGAACTCGACGCCCACCTGCTCGAAGCGCTGCAGGGCGTCTACCGCCTCAAACACCGACCAAGCCTCATTGGCGTCCACCCGCACCGCGACCGCGTCGCCGACCTCCTCACGAATCGCACGCGCAAGCGCCAGGTCGTTCTCGAGGTCGAAGCCGATCTTGATGTAAACCGTCTCGAACCCGCGCCCCGCCCCCTCCGCCGCCTGCGCCCGCGCGGTCGCGGCCGTCCGATCATCCACCCCGACAAACCAGTAGAACGGAACCCGCTCGGTGTCCAGCCCGCCGAAGAACTGGTACACCGGGCACCCGTAGGCCTTGCCGCAGATGTCCCACAGCGCCATCTCGATCGCCGCCGTGGCGCCGTTGCCGAGGTACGGGTAGTGGTGCCAGCCCCGGTCCTGCGCCCGCTGTAGGAATTGATTGATCCGCAGCGGATCCTCGCCCACGATCCACGGCACCGTCGCCTCAAGTGCCTCGCGAACCAAGGCGATCAACGGGCTCCCGGGCACCTCCCCGATGCCCGTGATGCCCTCGTCGGTGTGGACCTCGACGATCGCGTTGGTCAACCCCCACATCCGCCCGAAGCGCCAGGTCTCCGGATGGGTGAACGGCACCGAGACGGTGTGGATGTCGACGCCGGTGACTCTCACTGACCGACTCCCTCCAACATTGCCTGCTGACGACCGGCAAGACAGAGTCTCCGCGACTCGTAAGACAGAAGTCTCCGCCGAGTACAATGGTACATGATACTCCGGCCGGACGGGCGACCTACGCGTGGGCCCCAGGCCGCTACGCGCGGGCGCCCCGCCTCTGGGCTTACACCACCACCAGCGACTGGGCCTACGGCACCACCATGGTGCCTGATTGCGCCGACTCGTATAGGGCCTCGATCGCCCGCGCCTGGGCGACGCCATCGTTGCGGCCGAGCAGGGGATCGGCTCTGCCTCGGACCGCCGCCGACATGTTCTCAGCCTCCAGCTGGTAGCTGTCTGCCGCCTCCACCTCAATTCGTTGCGCTGCGCCGTCTCGACGTAGCTGGATTCCGGGGCGACGGCAATGCCACGGGTCGTCGAGGAACAGAGCCCCCTCCTCGCCGATGACCTCGAGTTCGTCGCGCTCGGCCACTGCCAGGCCCGCGTCGAAGTGAGCCAGAACATCGCCGGGGAACCGCATCGTCGCCGCGAAGGTCACATCCACGCCGTCGCCTCCGATCGTCTGCTCGGCGCTCACGCGTTCGGGCTCGCCCGCGATCATGCGCGCCCCGTTGACGCAGTAGCAACCGACATCCATCAGCGCGCCACCATCGAGCGCCGCCTCCATGCGGATGTCGGAGCGCCCGCGCAGCGGGAAACCGAAGGCCGCCCTGATCACGCGCACGCGACCCACCGCGCCGCCCCGGACGAGCTCCTGCAGGCGCCCGGTCTGCGGGTGGTGGCGGTACATGAATGCCTCCATCAGAACCCTTCCCTCGCGTTCGGCGACGTCGAACGCCCGACGAACCTCCCCGGCGCGGCGACCGAGCGGCTTCTCGCAAAGGACGTGCTTGCCGGCCTGAAGCGCCCGCACAGCCCACTCGACGTGGAGGCCGTTGGGAAGCGGTATGTAGACGACCTCGATCTCTGGATCGTCCAGCAGCGCCTCATAGCCCGCCACTGCCCGCCCGATCCCGTGTTCCCGCGCGAAGCGCTCCGCGCCATCGCGGGTGCGGCTGGCGACCGCCACCACCTCGAGCTCTGTCGACTGGCTCGCGCCGGCAAGAAACAGCCGGTTGATGCGAGCCGTCGACATGATCCCCCACTTCACCGACATAGCGACGATGGTAAGCAAGGACCGGGGGCGCCGGGTCGGGCGCCCCCGATCCTCGCATCGGTCACTTCTTGAGTTGAAGGCTCGTCAGGTCGGTCTGGTACTCGACCGACAGCACGCCCTTGGAGAACACCAGCCGGTCCGAGTAAAACTTCGGGAACTCCTGGTGGCCGAAGGCGGCGAAGTAGGCCTTGCCCACGGCGTATTGATCAAGCGCCGCCCACTGGTTCGCGACCTGGTCCGGCGGCTTCGCTACGAGCGCGTTGACCTGCGAGTCGTAGTGCTTGTCGCACACATACCCGTAGTTCAGCGACGAGCCAGCCGTGCAGGTAAACAGCTGCATGAAGTCCCACGGGACCGGGAAGTCCTGCACCCAGTCGCCAAAGCCGGTCTCCGGCTTGGTGCTGGGAGCCCCGATCGTCGTGAAGTAGACGCCGGAGGAGATGACCTTCTCGGTCGCGTGTAAACCGAGGCTGTTGAGCACGTTGGCGTAGTAGTCGAGCCACTGGCGCCGCGGCGAGCGCTCCTCTCCCCACACCGTGACCGGCTGGCCGATCATGCCCGACTTCTTCATTAGCTGCTTTGCGAGTTTCATGTTGGGTGCCGCGGCGGGATTGTGAAATGGGCAATTGGACGGGTCGGAGTGGCCGACGATCCCGAACGGGATCAGGTGGCAGTCCTCCTTGATGAAGCCCGAGTCGAGCCGCGAGAGTGCGCGGGCGTCGAGCGCAGCCTGCACGGCCTGGCGGGCGTAGATGTTGTTGAACGGCTTCTTGTTGACCGCGAAGAACCAGTAGTAGGACGAGTTGGTGGGAACCGGCTGGTAGCGGTCTCTGGCCTGGGTCTCGACCTGGTTTAAGATCGAGGCGGGCAGGGTGTCGCCGGGGTCGAACACGTCGGCCTGGTTGCGCAGCACGGACTCGGCGTTGGCGAGCACGTTGGAGTTGACGTTGTAGACGATCTTGTCCACGTGTCCGCGGGGAATGCCGGGGACGTCGAACTTCGTGTTCTTGAGCAGCGTGTAGGTGTGTCCAGGAGTTATCGGCCCCCACTGGTAGGGGCCGTCGCCGATCGTGCCGGTGGACGCCAGGTTTCTCATCGCCGTGCCGGGAGGCACGGGCGCAGTGCCGGGCAGCGCAAAGATGTCGATGATCGGCGCGAATGGGTGCGTCAGATGGAGCACGATCTGTCCCGTCGCGTTATTCGTGAGGACACCGGAGATCGTGTTGGACTTGTGGCTCGCGTAGGCGTTTGCGCCCTGGATGTTTGCGCCCACGAACGAAGCCACCTGCCAGGGGATGACGAGATCTCGCTCGAGCGCACGGGTCACGTCGCTCGCCACGATCGACTTGCCGTTCGAGTAGTGCAGCCCCTTGCGCAGATAGAACGTGTACGTCAATCCGCCGTGGGACACGGTCGGCATGCTCGTGGCGAGCGCGGGAACGATCTTGCTGCCGGCCGCTCCCTCCACCCCCCGCACGAACGTCAACAGGGGTGTGTTGACGACCGATGTGAGCTCGGTGCCCTGGGTCGAGAAGTCAAGGCCTTGATCGGCCGATTGGGGAGCGGTCCCGGACGCGATCGTGATCGTGCCGCCCTCTTTGCCCGCGGCGCCCGAGCCGCTCGATGAGCTACCACATGCTGCGACGACCATCGGCACCACGGCAGCGACCGCAGTCGCCACGATTAGCCTGATGCCCTTTTTCACGCTGTCCTCCTCCTGTTCGGTGGCTGCACCCGCGGCGGCGATGGCAGGTGAACTGGTACGCAAAAGCTCGCGTGGCGGGCTTACAGACCCCTAACACGGCGCTTACAGAAACCGGTAAGGCAGCCGTTGCGCAGGTCGGACAAGTGGCCGATAATCGATCTCGATGCGGGCCGTTTCTACGGCTGTGCTGCGGTTCCGGATCCTCGGGCCGTTGTCTGCGCTGCGGGATGACGAGCAGGTCCGTCTCGGCGGCGAGCGCCAACGCGCATTGCTCGCGCTCCTGCTGGTGCACGCGAATGAGCTCGTCACCACCGAGCGGATCGCCGACGAGCTGTTCGGCACGGGGTCGGCTGAGCGGGCTTCAAACGCGGTCTACGTCGCCATATCGAGGTTGCGACGGGCGCTCGGCGACGGCGGTGGCGTGCTGCGGACGTGCCGCGGTGGGTACAAGCTCGAGGTCGAGCCGGCCCAGCTCGACGCGATCGAGTTCCAACGGCTGCTGGACGAAGGTCGGGAACTGCTCGCCCGCGGCGAGCCCGCGGCCGCGCTGGAGCGTCTGCGCGCGGGTCTCGATCTATGGCGCGGAGCCCCTCTGGCCGACCTCTCGCTGATCGATTGCCTGCAGCCGGAAGCCAGGCGGCTCGAGGAGCTCCGCTTGCTTGCTGAGATCGAGCGCATCGACGCCGAGCTGGCGCTTGGCCGCCACCGCGAGATGGTCCCGGACATCAAGGCCATGATCGCTGCGGCCCCGTTGCAGGAACGGCTGCGCGGGCAGTTGATGCTCGCCCTGTACCGCTCCGGGCGGCAGGCCGAGGCGCTGGCGGCCTACCGCCAGGCAAGTGAGCTGCTGCGTGGCGAGCTTGGACTCGCGCCCAGCCCGGCGCTTCAGGAGCTCGAGT
>JAFAPR010000339.1 GCA_019247075.1 Solirubrobacterales bacterium | reverse complement strand
GGTCTGGCGGTGCCGATCAATGCGGCGACCCGGCAGATCATCGGTTCGCTGATGCGCGATGGACGCGTCCGCCGTGCGTACATCGGGATCGCCGGAGGTCCCAGGCCACTGCCTCCGCACGCGCGCGCGCGGCTCGGGAGGGGCGGGGGCGTCGAGATCGTCGAGGTCTCGCCGGGAAGCCCGGCGGAGCGCGCGGGGCTGAGGGCCGAGGATCTGATCGTCGAGCTCGACCAGCGCTCGATCGAGCGCGTGGACGATGTCCAGCGCCTGATGGGCGATGAAGCGATCGGCCGGCGGCTCACGGTCCGCGTGCTGCGTGGCGAGAAGCTGCTCGACCTCGAGCTCTCCCCGGTCGAATTGCGCGAGTAGTGCCGTCCTTCCCGCCGTAAGCACGGTCGCACGGAGAGCCGTCACGGGCGGATGGCTGGCGAGGACGCAGGAGGCAGCCGGATGACTCGGGCGCGGCTAATTTTGGCGAGGCTGGATGCCGAGCGGGCCGCGAGCCCGAGGCAGCAGCGCTGCGCCAGCCGGCGAGGACGAAGCTAGTCAGTATGGACGCATGAGGCTGGTCCTCGCGCGTCGCATCTCTCGCGGGTTGGACAATCGCGGTTGTCAAGGGTCCGCAAGGGCCAGAGCCGCATACGACCTGTGGAGGACCAGCCATGCCTGACGGTATCTCTCTCGCTCCTGCCGATGTGCGCATGTTCGTCTCGCTCGACATGCACAAGCTCTCGATCGTCGCGGCGACGTTGCCGCCGACGGGCGGTCAGCCGAAGGTCGAACGGATCGAGACGACCGAGAAGGCGATCCGCCGGTTCATCGACCGGCTGGGCGGCGGGGAGGGGCTGGCGGTCTGCTACGAGGCCGGGCCCGGCGGGTTCGCGCTGTGGCGCCTGCTCACCTCGATGGGTGTCGCCTGTGACGTGGTCGCGCCGTCGCTGATCCCGGTCCGCGCCGGGGATCGGGTCAAGACCGACCGCCGCGACGCCAAGAAGCTCGTGACCCTGTACCGCGCGGGGCTGCTGCGGTTCGTGCGGCCACCGACGCCGGAGACCGAGGGCTTGCGGGATCTTTTGCGCTGCCGCGATGACATTCGCTGCGCACGGACCGCGGCTCGTCACCGGGTCGGCAAGCAGCTGCTGCGCCACGGGCACGTGTTCCGCGAGGGCAAGAAGTCCTGGACGGCCAAGCACCAGGCGTGGGTCCGCCGCCAGCGGCTCGCCGACCCGCTCGCGCACGAGGCGCTGGTGCAGATGCTGATCCACCTCGACGGCCTCGATCGCCAGCTCGCCGCGCTGGATGCCAAGCTCGAGCAGCTCGCCGGCGATGAGCCCTGGGGCTGGCAGGTCGCCAAGCTCCGCGCGTTCCGCGGGATCGGCACGCTGACTGCCCTCGGGCTGATCGCCGAGGTCGGCGACTTCGCCCGCTTCGGCCATCCGCGCGAGCTCGCCTCCTGGCTGGGAATCACCCCCAGCGAGTACTCCTCCGGCGAGCAGCAGCACCGCGGTCACATCACCCGCGCCGGCAACCACCACGCCCGCCGGCTGCTCATTGAGGCCGCGTGGCACTACCGCCACGCGCCCCGCCGCCCCAGCAGCGGCGCGCAGCCATCCGATCGCGCGTGGCAGGCGCAGATCCGCCTCTTTCACCGCCACCGCCACCTCACCGCGCAGGGGAAGCGCTCGACCGTCGTGACCGTCGCCGTCGCCCGCGAACTCGCCGGCTTCCTCTGGGCCGAGCTCACCGACCAGCCACCACGAGAGGACAAGCTCGCCGCCTAACCCGCCCAGCCTGACACCCCGACCGAACCCACCAACCCTTCAAACGAGCTGGGGTCCGGCGACCGGCGTGAGCGCCGGAGGGACCCTCGATGCGTCTATGCGATTCCGACTCGCGACTCTAGTTCGAGGCAGCCAACGACCGGACACTGTCCTGCGGTCCCGACCCGCGCATCTCAGAGTGACAGTCGTCGACAGCCTCACGACGGTCGCCCGACCCCAGCAACCACCACCATGACCGACCAACACCAAAATCTCCGCTCAGCCCTTGACACGGGCGTCCATCTCAGGCGCGTTGCGCACGCAGCGCGACCGGGCGATCGTGCTGGCCATGCTGCTCGCTGGGTTACGGCGCTGCGAGGTGCTGGGCTTGCGGCTGCAGGACGTCAACCCCGGGGAGCAGCGCCTGTTCGTCGCCAACGGGAAGGGCGGCCGGGAGCGGATCGTCCCGATCTCGCCGTGGTTCTTCGAAGCGCTTGGCGAATGTCTCGAGCTCGAGCGACCGCCTGAGGTGCTGAGCGACGCGTGCTTTGTGGTGCTGAAGGGCCCGCGCCGCGGGGTGCCGTTGACGGCGGCCGGGCTCGATCAGGTAATCGACGGGGCGCGGGCGCGCGCCGGCCTTGCCCGGTTGAGCTGCCACATGCTGCGGCACACGTGCTTCACCAGGCTGCGCGAGCAGGGGATGTCGCTGGAGGCGTTGCAGGCGCAGGCCGGGCACGCGTCGATCGAGTCCACCAGGATCTACCTGCACCTGGCGAATGACTGGTTAGCGGGCGAGTACCTGCGGGCGGCGGAGGCGATCGACGCGCAGGCCGACCCGACCGGAGACGAGGCGGCATAGTGGCGCGGCTGCTGAGGCGTGACCCAGAGGTGGAGCGGCTGATCACGGCGTTGCACGTTGATCTTCTCGACACCGGGCAATACACCGAGAGCGAGGTGATCTCGCCGGCGCGCGCGTTCCTGCTGCGGATTGGTGGCGCGGAGGGCTTTGAGCGGATGACGTTCGAGGAGCAGTGCCAGATCTCGACACGCGACACACGGGTGGTGCTGTGGCTGATCACCGGCGGACATGCGCGTGCGACACCGGAGTACCTCGCGCGCAGCAACGTGCACATTGGCCAGATCGCGGCTTGGGTGCACCGCCAGTTCCATCAGCGGTTTGTCGCGACCGCGGCCGAGCTCGGGTTCGATCGCGTCGCAGCCAACCTCCAGTGGTGGGCGGTCGCGAAGGTCGCGGCGGTCGCTGGCGTCCGGCCCGATCAGCTGACCCGCGGGACATTCGACGAGGGCGGCAAGCGGCTGCTGGAGGCGATCGGCAAGCTGTATCCCGGCCAGCCGTCCCCGCCGCGGAACCTGAACACCCGGCTCTACGGGGCGGAGGCGACGCTGTATCACGCCGGAGTGATCGATGGTCTGCCGCGCAGCAGGACGCGCGAGCGGTCCGAGACGAGAGCGCAGGAGTGGGCCAGCGTCCCGCCCCGGCTGGCCGAGACGCTGCAGGGCTATGTGGAGCAGATGCGCGTCACGCTGCGCCCATCGTCGGTCCCGCACATGGAGAACACCCTGCGGCAGTTCGCGCTGTGGCTCACAGACCACGCGCTCGAGGTGCAGGCGGTCCGGGACCTTCGCCGCTCGCATATCGAGCGCTACAAGCGTCAGCTCGCCGAGCGCTCCAGCCGCCGCGGACAGCCGCTCTCGAAGCGGACGATCGCCGGCGCGCTCGGCACGTTGCGGATCTGTCTGGAGCGGCTCGGCGAGTGGGACGGCGAGGATGCACCGGCGCGCACGTTGATGTTCCCGGGTGATGTGCCCAAGCTCGATGACCCACTACCACGGTTCATTGACGACGGCGCCGCGAAGAAGCTGATCGAGGCCGCCCGCGCGACCGAGGACCCGTTCGCACGGCTGGTGGTCGAGTTCCTCGCCCGCACCGGCCTGCGCCGCGGCGAGTTCCTGGACTTGACGGTCGACTCGGTCGTGCAGATCGGATCCGCGTACTGGCTGCACGTGCCGCTCGGGAAGCTCCGCACCGACCGCTACATCCCCTTGCACCCGCAGCTGAAGGAGCTGCTGGACGCGTGGGTCGCTCACCGTCCGGCGAATCTCCGTGAACCGTGGCTGTTCATGGACCACGGCCGCCGGCTTGGCCCCGAGAGCGTCCGCAAGGCGATCCTCAAAGTCGCGGAGGAGGCAGGCCTGGAGAAAGTAACCCCGCACCAGCTGCGCCACACACTGGCCACGCAGGCGATCAACCGCGGCATGTCGCTGGAGGCAATCGCCGCGCTGCTGGGGCACAAGTCGATGCGGATGACGATGGTCTACGCCAAGATCTCCAACCGCACTGTCGCCGATGAGTACTTCAGGGTCTCAGAGCAGGTCGAGGCGCTCTACGACGCACCGAAGCAGCTCCCGCCGGAGGTGGAGGGGACGGAGATGCGCAAGCTCCGCGCAGAGATGCACCGGCGGATGCTCGGCAATGGGTACTGCGCCCGCCCCGTCGGGCTGGACTGCCACTTCGAGTCGATCTGCGAATCGTGCACCTACTTTCAGACCACGCTCGAGTTCCGCCCGACGCTCGAGCGTCAGCGCGACGACGCCGCCAACAAGGGGCAAGTCGGGCGGCTGAAGATCTTCGACGGGCTGCTCGAGCGGCTCGACGCCCAAGCCAAGGCCTCATGACAACATCAGCTCGCGTGGCCCTGTTCGAGGTCGCTGCCAACCCCGACCCCGACTCGACGCTC
>JAFAPR010000298.1 GCA_019247075.1 Solirubrobacterales bacterium | reverse complement strand
ACCCGTCCAGACCGAGCAGACGGCTAACGTGATCCTGCATCCGCTGTTCCTCCTAGCTCCGCGATTGATGACCACGCGAAGCCTGGAAAGGGCAGCGGATGTCTTCGTTCTAAGCCCTCAACCCCGGTCTCTCAGCAAGACCCCAGTATTCAACCGGCGCCCACAGCAATCGCCGGCTCGTAACCGGCGGAGGGCTGCATCATCGACGCCGGAGATCACCGAAAGCCCCCGCAGTTCGGCGGAGCAATCGGTTCCGTGACGCGCCAGGCGACCTGATATGAGCCGCTCCGAGGCCGACGGCGTCGTATGCGCTCTGGGAGGCGAGCAATCGGGCGTGCGCGGCGGCGGCTTGTCGTGCCTGACGGAGTGCGGGTCGGGCACGGTCAGCAGCCGAGACACTCCCGAACGGCGAGCGCAGAAAGCGCGAGGCCCTCTCCAACCAGGGCGCAACGAGCTTCCCGTGGGCGCCAACGTAGTCGACCGGGCGCGCCAGCAGCGGGAGGAGCTCAGCGGTCTTTGACAAGGTCATCGTCTCCGCGCGCGTGAACGAGAAGGCGAGACGTGCGGCGTAGCGCCCCGGGGTTCGTGGTGTCGATCAGGGCTTCCCATCGGCGACAGCATGAGCCGTGACGCGGGACGTATCAAGGACGCTTTGGGACGCTTTGCAAAGCGTCCCGGGACGCCCAGGGACGCTTCGCCACGTTTGGGGACGCTTCGGACAGCCTGGGAGACAGCTGAGAGATCATCGGCGTCGAAGGCAGATGCCAGCGCCTTTCGCGCGCTATCCCCGGATGTCTTCAATGGTGGCGCCTGCGGCGGGCCGGTCAACTCGCCTTCGGCTTCGCTTCCCCTCGCCGCTACGCGGCTCGGTGACAGCCCCGCCGTCCGGCGCCGTTTGTCAGTGACATCCGCGGGAGAGGGGGAGGATAGCCACTCGGCAGCCGCGCCCCAGCGCTTCGAAACACTTCGGGACCTCTGCGAGCGCAGAAAGTGTCCGAACCGCCCTTTCGGCTCACTGAGCCCGAACTATGCCGCGGTCCGGCGATCAGGACTAGCGCGATGCGGCTGTGGTGTCGCGCGACTTGAGCAGCCTCAGCTTCGAGAGCGATACGAACTCGATGCGTTCAAGGGTCAGCTCTGGGGGCATCGAGGTGAACTCGACCATGGCCACCTTGCCGTCGTCGCGGAACTCGAGCACGGCGCCGGTAGCACCGACCGGGACCTTGTTGACCGGCTCGAGCAGCTCGACGATGTCGAACAGCCCTATGTCACGGACAGTTGCCATGCCTTCATCTTAGGGCGAGGGGTACGCGCTTACGAGTCGCGGGCGATCATCTGGCTCGTCGTAGAGCCAGGCAAGCACGACGTGTGCGGTCCGCTCACCGAACGTCAGCGCCGCATGAACCGCACAGCCCATGCCGCGGGAGCCAGGACGCAAATCCGTCACAGGAGCGCTGACGGCAAGGCTTGCGATCGCCTGCCACAGCGCGTCTGCCTGATGAGCCTCGGCCTGGAACACACGTCGCCATTCGCGGCCGTGACCCTCGTCGGCAAGCACGTACCCAAGCCACTTGATCTCGTCCACGTAGGCCTCACGACCACGGGGAAGAGGCCTTCCGATCTCGGGCCGTGGCATCTATCGCGAGCGTGCGGCCGGTGACGGCGTCTGCACCCGGAATGCGTCCCCGAGCCGCGCCGCCGCCTGACGCCGGTCCCGGTAGTGCAGGTAACGCATCGTCGTCTGGATGTCGGCGTGGCCCATCCACGACTGCACCTCGACGATATCTGCGCGCGTGATCGCGAGTGAGCCGAACGTGTGACGGAGATCGTGGAAGCGGAGGCGCCGCAGGCCGGCGGCCCCGAGCGCAGCGCCGTACCGTCGGCGGAGCCGGTCGTCATTCAGCCAGTTGCCATCGACCTCAGCGAACACGAGCTCGTCATCGTCGACGAACCACCTGCGTTCGCTCAGCCGGGCGAGCCGCTGAGCGACCTCGTCGACCATCGGCACCGACCGGACCTTCCCCGACTTCGGGACGCTTAGCTCGCCTTCCGCATAGCTGGCCCGCACCCGAATCACCGAGCGCGGGAAGTCGACATCGCGCCAGCGCAGCGCGCGCAGCTCGCCCATTCGTAGTCCGGCGAAGGCAGCGGTGGCGTATACAGCCGCGTCACGCTCATCGGCAGCGGCCCGCAGCAACGCGTGGATCTCCTCGGGTGAGAAGACTTCGATGTCACCGCTGCTTCGGTCCGGGTGGCGCTCGACGTCCGCGGCCGGGTTGAACGGAAGCCTCCAGACCTTCTTCGCGCGCGTGAAGATCGCCTGGAGCACGATCAGCACCTTGTTCCCCGTCCGCGCTGTGATCGGCCTTCCACGATAGACGCGCTTACCCAGCCGCGCTTGGAACGTCTCGATGTCGGACACGGTGATGTCCTCGAGGGGTGTCTCGCCGAACTCGGGCAGCAGGTGGACGCGGATGATGGAGCGGTAGTCGCCCACTGTCGAGGCCTTCCGACCCCGGTCCTTTGCGACGTACCGTAGGTACTCGGCGGCCGCGTCGGCGAAGGTCGCGCCGCTGCGCACCATCCCGGGTAGCGTTCCGCGCCGGACATCGTCGAGGGTTCGTCGCAACCAATCCTCGGCGAGCCGCTTCGTGAAGTAGCCGGCGGGTGGGCGCCCGCGCTCAGTCCAGGCGGGCCCGATGCGTTTCTGCACCTGGCGGCCGTCGGGCAGGCGGAACTTCGCGTACCACTGCGGCCCGCGCCGCCGCTCGACGCGGAAGACATGCCCCGTCGGGACCTGGAAAGACCCTGTCACCGCACACAGAGTACGCCGATCTCGGGACATATTGGGGACATATTTCGAAGTTGGCACACATCCCCATCTGACAGAAACTGCCGATTTCCAGCCCTTCCCCATGGCCCGGCCAGGATTCGAACCTGGGCGCGACGGATTATGAGTCCGCTGCTCTACCACTGAGCTACCGGGCCACGCCGGGCGAAGCTAGCACTCGGGGCGCGGCCGATCGTCGACCTATCGGGCCCGTCGGTGAGATACGCTTGCGGGCCAGATGCTGGTCTTCGGTTCAAACGCTTTCTCGCAGACGTTCGCGCTGGTGGTGACGTTTTTGGGCATCGGCGTGATCGTCAACGTGCTGATCGTCTACATCGTGGCCCAGGTCCTGGGCGAGCACCGACAAAACCGGGAGCGCCGGCAGCGTTAGCCGCCGCTGCGCGGCGGCAACAGCGCGCGTCGCGGCCGCCGTCAGCGCCAAGCGAACCCGGTCTGTACCGGCGGGCCTGCGCGTCCTTTGAAGGAAGGGGACGG
Organism: Solirubrobacterales bacterium; assembly: GCA_019247075.1. Lineage (GTDB taxonomy): Bacteria > Actinomycetota > Thermoleophilia > Solirubrobacterales > Solirubrobacteraceae > Palsa-465. Next base: position 28,637 of record JAFAPR010000298.1, on the reverse strand, counting down.
GACGATGTCGAATGACACCGCTGCCGATGAAGTCCGCCGCGACACCGTCCGAGGCGACCGCCGCGACCGTCTCGCGAGCTGCCAATGGCACCAGCGCGGCCTCGAAATCGGGTGCCGGCAGCCAGGGTCACCAGGCGCTGTCCGCCTACATCCAGGCGCGCTTCGACGAGTTCTCGCGCTCGCAGAAGGACGTCGCCCAGTACATCGTCGACCACCTCGACGAGGCGGCGTTCCAAACCGCCGAAGAGCTGGCGCGCCGCGCCTCGACGTCCTCGAGCACTGTCGTGCGCTTCTCCCAGGCGCTCGGCTTTGAGGGGTTTCCGGAGCTGCAGCAGGCGGCCCGAGAGGAGTACCGCCGGCGACCGGCAAACGCGACCAGCGCGGCGGTCGTGGCCACGCCGCTCTTCTCGCTCGACCACACCGAGTTCGAGTCCGCGCTCGCGGCCGACCACGTGAATGTGGAGGAGACCGCGCGCAAGCTCTCCCGGACCGCGGTGGAAGCCGCGGTCGAGGCAATCGTCACGGCGGAGAGGGTGTTGATCGCGGGGACCGACCAGATGGCTTTCTTCGCGAGCTACATGCGGCACTTGCTGATGCTCCTCGACCTGCGGGCGGAGATCGTCGCCAGCCCATCGCAGGAGGCGCTCGGGCGGCTTAGCCGCATTGACGAGCGCACGCTGGTGGTGGGCCTCTCCGCCGGCCGTCCGCACCCGCTGATCACGAGGACGATGAAGCTCGCGCGCCACCGCAAGGCGCCCACGCTGGCGATCACCGATGCCACCCTCTCCGAGGTAGCCAAGCTTGCGCGGATAAAGCTCTACTACTCCTCGAACACGCCGGCATTCGTGCGCTCGCACACGGCGCTGCTGTCGCTCATCCAGGCCCTCGCTTACGGCGTCTACGCGCGCGACTCACAGCAGTACGACGTGCGCATCAAAGCCTTTCGGCTGAAGTAGCGGCTGCCCGCTACGGGCGCGGTTGTCGGGCGACGCGCTCCACCAACAATGCCTGGGTAGCGCGACCCACGAACCCCCGCTGGTCATAGAGGACGCTTTCGGCCACGCCCACGCCGCCCGCGGCGACGTGCGTCTGGGCTTGCAGACAGATCCATTCGCTGTCTGGCTCACGAGCGATATAGAGGGTCAGATCGGGGTTGATGAACAGGTGGTCTTGCCAGCTGACGACCGCGCTGATGCCATTGCCGAAGTCCGCCGCAGCGGCCAGGCGCTGAAGCGGTGAGAGCTGCTCGCCGGCGACCAGCGGCACCCGCAAGCGAAACCAGGCGGTCGCCGGGCCGGGCTCCCAGAACTTGCCTGCGATGAAACGGATCTCTATGGCGTCGGTCGTGAACGTCGCGCGCTCGGCATCTGCCCGCAAGTCGTGGGCAAGAGCGGTGTCCGGACCCGGAATCGACCCGGGCGTCGCATTTGCGTCGACGACGGTCCGGTGCACGTACAGACCCCCCGCCCGCACGACCTCCATTCCGCCGTCGCTATAGATGCTCCCCTCGGCGAGCGCCGCTCGACGCCCAGCCCTCACCACCTCCGCGCTGACCCGGAGCGTCCCCAGGACAACCGGGCGCAAGAACTCATACGTGACACGCGCGAGGATCTGCTCTGCCGGGAGTTCGAGCCGCTCGAACGCACGTACGAGCAGTGCCGCCGGCGCGCCGCCGTGCTGCGCGGCCGGATCCCAGGGGCCGCGCGCCAGCTCGGTCGCCACGAACCGAGACCCGTCCGGCAAGAAGACCGCCTCGGCCATCGGCGGCACCCTAGCGTCCCGATGGGCCAATGCAGGAGAAGCGGCGCCTTCTAGCTTTGGACGCTCCGGCACCCTTGGGGCGGGTGTCCGGCTCTAAACTCACGTTCGCGATGGCAGAGGACTTCAGTCTGAGTGGGGACCAGACCCCGCGCGACGAGGCCACATTCACGGTCAAGGCGGGCCTCGCCGAGATGCTCAAGGGCGGCGTGATCATGGATGTCGTCACCCCCGAGCAGGCGAAGATCGCGGAGGACGCGGGTGCGGCGGCGGTCATGGCGCTGGAGCGCGTGCCCGCTGACATCCGTCGCGACGGCGGGGTGGCACGGATGTCTGATCCCGTGATGATCCGCGCAATCCAGGAAGCCGTGACGATCCCAGTGATGGCGAAGGCACGGATCGGCCACTTCGTCGAGGCCCAGGTGCTCGAGGCGCTCGAGGTCGACTACGTCGACGAGTCGGAGGTTCTGACCCCGGCGGACGAGGCCAACCACATCGACAAGTGGGCGTTCAGCGTCCCGTTCGTGTGCGGAGCGACCAATCTCGGTGAGGCCCTGAGGAGAATCGGCGAGGGCGCCGCGATGATTCGCTCCAAGGGCGAAGCGGGTACCGGCGATATCGTCGAGGCGGTTCGCCATCTAAGGCTGATCCGGCGCGAGGTGCGCCGCCTCGGAGCGGTCGACGAGGGCGAGCTGCCCACGGCCGCCAAGGAGCTCCAGGCTCCGCTCGAGCTGGTCCGCCAGGTGGGACGCGAGGGGAGGCTGCCAGTAGTTCTCTTCTGCGCGGGCGGGCTCGCCACCCCCGCGGATGCCGCGATGGTTATGCAGCTCGGCGCGGAGGGCGTGTTCGTCGGTTCGGGCATCTTCAAGTCCGAGGATCCCGAGCGCAGAGCCCGCGCGATCGTGGAGGCGACCACCCACTTCAACGATCCGGCCCGTATCGCCGCCGCGTCGACAGGCCTTGGCCAGCCAATGACGAGCCTCGAGAGCTCGAAGCTCGAGCCTGAGCAGCTGCTGGCTCCCCGCGGCTGGTAGCCAGATGAGCCCGACCGTAGGAATCCTTGCCCTCCAGGGAGGGTTCGAAGCGCACGAGAAGATCGTCCGCTCGCTCGGCGCGCAGGCCCGGGAGGTCCGGCTCCCGCGCGAACTGGAGGGCTTGGACGCGCTGGTCATCCCCGGGGGCGAGTCCACGGTCATGACGCTCGGCATCGAGAGGGATGGCCTCGCGCAGCCGTTGCGAGAGCTTGTCCGGCGCGGCACCCCTGTGCTCGGCACGTGCGCGGGCATGATCATGCTGGACCGCGACCACCTGGGCGTGCTCGACGTCGCCACGGAGCGCAACGCGTTCGGCCGTCAATTGCACTCGTTCGAAACGGATCTCGAGCTGTCGGGCCTCGGCGGAGGCCCCGTCCACGCGGTCTTCATCCGTGCCCCGTGGGTGAGGGTCTGCGGCGCCCGAGTCGAGGTGCTCGGCTCCGTCGATGGCCACCCCGTGGCCGTCCGCCAGGGGAAGCTCGTGGCGGTCGCGTTTCACCCCGAGCTCGCCGGTGAGAGCCGCCTGCACGAGCTCGTGCTAGGAATGAACGGCGGGCGAGACTAGTGCACCACGATGCCGTGGCGCATGGTGTTCTCGGTCACCGCGCGCGGCTCGACGAACTGGAGTAGGTAGTCCGGCCCGCCCGCCTTGCTGCCTGTGCCGGAGAGCTTGTTGCCCCCGAACGGCTGGCGCCCGACCTTGGCGCCGGTGGTGCCGCGGTTGACGTATAGGTTGCCGACCGGGGTGCGGCTTGAGACAAAACGTACTGTTGCCGGGTCGCGGGCGAACAAGCCGCCGGTCAATGCGTACGGCAGCCGCTCGATGATCTCGCAGCCCTCCTCGATGTCCCCGATAGGCTCGACCGTGAGCAGCGGCCCGAAGATCTCCTCGGCCAAGACCGGCGAGTCGGGAGGCAGGTCGGTCGCGAGCGTCGGGGGGCAGAACCAGCCCCCTTCGGGCACCGGCTCGGCCGCGGCGACCAGGCGACCCGTGCGTCCGGCGAGCTCTCGGTAGCGGTCGACCCGTTCCTTGGCGGCTCGCTCGATCACCGGCGGCACGACGGTTTCCAGGTCGGCCGCCTGGCCAACCACGAGTACGCGGACTGCGCCGGCGAGACGTTCGAGCAACGGCTCCAGGATCGCCTCGTGGACCAGAACCCGGGCGGCCGCCGAGCACTTCTGCCCGGCGTACACGAACGCCGAGGAGACGATCTCAGGTACGGCTTCGTCGAGGTCGGCGTCGGCGTCGACGAGCACGCAGTTCTTGCCGCCCAATTCGGCGACGACCCTTTTCAGATGGTGCTGACCGCGGTGCGGCTCGGCCGCGGCGCGCACGATCTCGAGGCCGACTTGCATAGAGCCGGTGAACGCAATCGTGTGCACTCCGGGGTCCTTCACCAGGGCCGCGCCGACCTCTCCCGTCCCGGGCAGCAGGGAGATGGTCTCGGCGGGCACGCCGCCCGCGCGCAGCGCCTCCACCAGCCGCAGCGCGCACGCGGGGGACTGCTCGGCCGGCTTGAGCACGACCGCGTTTCCGGTGGCGAGCGAAGCGGCAGCCATTCCGCATGGGATCGCGAGCGGGAAGTTCCACGGCGAGACGACGGCCGTGACGCCGCGGGGCGCGTAGCGCAGCTCGTTGCGCTCTCCGGGCACCTGGATGAGCTCCCGTCCGGCCTCCAGCGCGACCGCCCCCCGCGCGTAGTACTCGAGGAAGTCGATGGCCTCGCAGACGTCGGCGTCAGCCTCGGGCCACGGCTTGGCGCACTCCCTGACCTCGAGCGCTGCCAGCTCCAACCGATGGTCGCGCATCCAGCCGGCCGCGCGGGTGAGAGCCAGTGCGCGGTCACCGGCGCTCTTCCGGCTCCACCTCCGGAATCCCTCGCCGGCGGTAGCCACTGCCGCTGCGACCTCTCCTTCGTGGGCTTGCGCCGCCCGAGCGACGACCCGCTCGGGGTCGCCGGGGTCGGTGGAGTCGAACCTGCTTCCCGCCCCCGCCCGAGCGTCATCTCCCACCATGACCGGCACCTCCAGCGGCAACCCGCGGTCTAGGGCCGTCAAGGCGTCCTCGAGCCGCGCCCGGACGGCGGCGCGGCGCAGCTCCAGCACCGGCTCGTTGGAGAACGGGGCGAGCCGAGCGGGGGTGGAAGGAGAACGGTTGAGAACGGTCATGGCCGCGGCCAGGTGTCCATCGCCGTGAAGCCTAGAGGCGCGCCCAGACCCTCGCGGCCGATGGCCGAGTTGAATTCAGGGCGCCGCCAAAAGCGTCTCGAGCGGGGTGTTGCGGGCCTGTTCTGAAATGAACGCCTCGTTGCTGGTGTTCTCGAGCAGCCGCCTGACCAGGTAGGCCATGCCGGCCACGAGGTCGCCCACCGGGCAGTAGGTCCTGACTCGAAAGCCATGCTGCGCGAGCGCGTCCTGGAGCTCGTCGCCGAGCCCGCGCAGCACCTGGAGCTCGAGCTCGGTATCGGGCGCTCCTAAAAGCCGGTTGTAGGCGATCGCGTGCGAGACCGAGCGGAGGTTGTGCGAAGCGACCGCCACTCGCACCGCCGGCCGCGCCTCCAGGAGCCGGCGCGTCAGAGTCTCGAAGTTGCGGTCGCACTCGGCCTTGACCTCGAATACCGGTGCCGGCCAACCCTGCTGGCGCGCCTGCACCAGCTCGTGGTCCCAGTAAGCGCCCTTGACCAGGCGCACTTGTAGCGGAGGCGTGCGCGTGTGGGCACGCGTCCACGCGAGGATCTGTTCGAGTTGCTGTGGCGAGTCGCGCAGATACGCCTGCAACACCACACCCGCCGAGGGGCCCTCGGCGAACTCGGGCTCCGAGAGCAGCTCGAGCACGAGGTCGAGCACCGCCTCACGCGAGTCGAGCGACTCCATATCTATGTGGATGTGCGCGCGTTGCTCGCGCGCCCCCACAAGCAAAGGGCGCAGCCGCCTGGCGGCGTCCTGCTTGCCAAGCGCGGGCGCGTCCGCTCGCAAAAGCGGCGTGAGTGCGGAGACCTTGACGGATAAATTGGCGCGGGGAAGCGTTCCCGTGGCGTCGCGTTCGAGCATTGGACGTTCCGGCCAGCCGCGCACCGCGGCCGCGAGCTCCGCCAGCGCGGCGGCACAGCGGTGCGCGTAGCGGTCGGCCTCGGCGGCGGTGACGGTGGCCTCGCCCAAAAGGTCGACGGAACTCGCGATCCCGCGATTCCAGAGTTGCGAGAGCACGCTCAGCGCGGCGCGCGGAGTCTCGCCCACGATGAAGCGGTGGGCGATGTGGCGCACGCCACGGGCGGCAGCCGCGCCGAGCGCGGCGCGGCCCGCCTTGGTGTGAGCGATGCGCATCGCCGCCTCGAGCGGCGGCGGCGCTTCGGGCACCTCGTCGAGAAAGTCAGTCAGGTGGCGAGCCACGTCGTCCAGTGACCGGCACGCGGGCACGACATCGACGAAGCGAAACAGCGCCGCGCGCAGCTCACGATCGGAGGAAGCCATCTCCATGGCGCGAGCGTCGACGGCCCGTACCGGGTGACGCAGCGCCGAAGGGAATGAGCCATGCAGCTCGCCGCCCAGTTGCTTGATCTCCCGCTCGAGCTCGGGGTTGGAGACCGCGCCGTCTACGCGCTTCTCGACGGGCGGAGATGGCTGCGCTCGGTCCATCCTCACGCAAGTATGTTGACCGCGCGGGCCACCACCAGCACGACGATCAGCAGCGCGACGAGCGCCTGCGCGCTCATCAGCATCTTGGCGTTCGCCGTCAGTGGCATCGTGTCGGTGGGGCTGAAGGCTGTCGAATTCGTCAGCGAGAGGTACAGGTAGTCGATCAGACCGGGGGTCCAATCCGGCGCTATCTGGCGGCCCTCGGTGGTCATGTTGGGAAAGAAGAAGTCGGGCATGGCGTCTGTTCGCTGCGCGCGGGCGAGGGGCCCGCCGCGGTCGAGCTCCCAATACCACAGTCCGAACAGCAGCACGTTGGTCAGCCACAGCGCGAGGCCGGAGAAGATCAGCTCGCGGCCACCGGCCTTGCCGCCGTGGACCAGATAGCGCGTCAGCTCGATCAGCGAGAAGACGTTGACCGCGCTCACGAATCCGATCAGGCAGAGCGCAAGCCTCCGTCGCAGCGGGGAGTGGCGCACTCGGGGGTGGGGCGTGGCGCCAGCCAGGCCGAACAGCAGCGTGACCTCGATGGCGGGCATGAGCCAGGAGGGTCCGATGGTGATCTTCTCTGGCAGTGCGAACTGGAGCCCGATCGCGCCCGCCACGACCAACTGCGGTCCCCAGATCGGGTCCCGCTCGGAGATCATCGCGCCGACTTCCCTGGAGCGGTCCAGGAAGTCGGTGTCACGCCGCCGTCGTTGCTGCTGTTCGCTCACGACCTGATCAGCGCCAGCACCTCGTCTCGCCGGCGCTCCATGTCAGCGCGCGAGCGCAGCGACTCCAGGCACAGACGAAGCAGGGGCTCGGTGTTAGACGGCCGCACGTTGAAGTGCCAGTCCTCATAGTCGACCGACAGGCCGTCCAGCCACTGCTGATCTCCCTCTCGGTAATGCGCCGCGAGCTCGTCCAGCTTCTCCTGCTGGTCGCCGACCTCGGAGTTGATTTCTCCGGAGATGAAGTAATGCGCGCGATAGGGCTCGAGCAGCGCCGAGAGCTTGGCCCCCTCGATCGAGACCAGCTCCAGGATCAGGAGCGCGGGGAGCGTTCCCGAGTCGGCGCAGTAGAAGTCGTGGAAGTAGTAGTGGCCCGAGACCTCGCCGCCGAAAACGGCGTGTTCGGCCCGCATGCGAGTCTTGAAGAAAGCGTGCCCGACGCGGTTGATGAGCGCGCGGCCGCCGGCGCGGGAGACCGTGTCGGGGACGGCGCGGCTCGCTCGCACGTCATAAAGGATCGTGGCTCCGGGCTGCTTGCGCAGCATCGAGTCCGAGAGCAGCGCGGTCAGAAAGTCCCCATCCACGAACGCCCCCGTGTCATCGATGAGGAAGCAGCGATCGCCGTCGCCGTCCCACGCGATGCCGAGGTCCGCGCCGCGGCGCACTACCTCCTCCATGATGAACTGCCGGTTTTCGGGCAGCAGCGGGTTGGGCTCGTGGTCGGGAAAGCTCCCGTCCGGCTGCCAATAGGAGGTCACCAGGTCGAGACGAAGCCGTTCGAGCAACGGCCCGACCATCGGTCCCGCCATGCCGTTGCCGCCGTCTACCACCACGCGGAGGGGCTTTACCGCGGCGGGGTCGATGAACGCGAGCGCTGCCTCCTGGAAATCGCCGTAGATGGAGACCTCCTCCACGTTTCCGCCGCCCGGGGGCGAGGGAAGCCCCTCGTCGAGCAGGGTGCGTATCTCCGCTAGACCCTCGTCCCCAGAGAGGGCGACCGCCCCGCGCCGCACGAGCTTGGCCCCCGTGTAAGCCTTTGGGTTGTGGGAGGCTGTGCACATCAGCCCCCCATCGAGGTCCCGCGAGCCGACGAGGTAGTAGAGCATTTCGGTGCCAATCTGGCCCGCGTCTACGACCGTAGCGCCCTCGACGCGCATCCCCTCGCAGTAGCTCGCGGCGAGCTCGGGCGCGCTCAGCCGCATGTCCCGGCCGAGTCCCAACCGGAGCCCATGCGGGGGCTTTTCCTCCAGGTCAGCGATCACCCGGGTGAACCCGCGGCCGATCAGGTACGCCGCATCGGCGTCGATGTCGGTGCCATAAAGCCCGCGGATGTCGTAAGCCTTGAAGATCTCCGGGGCAAGAGGGCCCATGCGCGCCCCGATGGTACCCGGGCGCCCGCCATCGGGAACGGTAGCTCCTCGGGGCGTGGCGAAGCGCGCTGGGCCTGCGGCGTCGGCGGTCACAGTGCCCCTACACTCCGCGCCGATGTCCGGTCACTCTAAATGGCATTCGATCAAGCACAAGAAGGCGGTCGTGGACGCACGGCGCGGCCAGCAGTTCACAAAGCTCGCTCGCGCGATCACGGTCGCGGCACGCGAAGGAGGAGGCGATCCCGAAGGCAACTCGGGCCTGGCCCTGGCGATCCAGAAGGCCCGGGACGCTTCGATGCCCAAGGACAACATCGAGCGCGCGGTCACCAAAGGAACCGGTGAAGCCAGCGACACCGACCAGATCCAGACCGTGGTCTATGAGGGGTACGGGCCCGGCGGAGTCGCGCTGCTGATCGAAGCCCTCACCGACAACCGCAACCGCACGGGTGCCGAGATCCGCCACGCCTTCTCCAAGTACGGTGGCAGCCTCGGGGAGCCAGGGTCGGTCTCCTACCTGTTTGAGAAGCGAGGCGTGATCACCCTCGACGCGACCCGCTACGACGAGGACGACCTGATGCCCGCGATCGACGCCGGCGCGCAGGACATCGTCCGCGACGACGACGTGCTCGAGGTGATCTGCGGGCCGGGCGGTGTTCAGGGCGTGCGCGACGCACTCGAGCGCTCGGGGATTGCGATCGAGAGCGCCGATGTAGTGCAACGACCGCGTTCCCGCGTGCCCGTCGGTGACGATGTCGCCCCCAAGCTCATCCGCCTGATCGACGCTCTGGAGGACTCGGACGACGTCGCCGCCGTGAACGCGAACTTCGACATCAAAGCTGGCGTGCTGGAGCGGATCGCCTCGTGATCCGAATCGCGACGGCACTTCTGGCGGGCGTCGCGCTCGCCGTGGGGCTCGCCGGCTGTGGTGGGAGCTCGAAGGCGCAAGGCGTCGTCCAGGCGCCGTCCGAAGGACTGACGGCACCGCCGCCCCCGCCGCCGCTCCCTGCGGCGCTGGAGCACAAGCCGACAGTGACGGTGCCGAAGGGCCCGCCCCCCAACCATCTCGTCAAGATCGACCTGGTGAAGGGCACTGGCGCGGCCGCGACGCCGAGCTCGACCGTGACCGTGCAGTACGTGGGCGTGCTCTATAAGAACGGCAAGCAGTTCGACGCCTCGTGGAACGACGGCAGCGGGCAGCCGATCCAGCTTTCCCTGGCCGGCGGCGTGATCAAGGGCTGGACGCAGGGCATCCCGGGAATGCGGGTCGGGGGCCGCAGAGAGCTGATCATCCCGCCCAGCCTGGCGTATGCGAAGAAGGGCGCCGGCTCGAAGATCCCGCCTAACTCGACGCTCGTATTCGTGGTCGACCTCCACGACGTCTCCTAGACCGAACGGGAGGCTCGTCCACGGGCGGGGAGGCTCGTGCCGCGCGCGGGCAGGCTCGTCCACGCGCGGGGAGGCGTCCGCCCCCGCAAGCAGAATTGACACGCAGATGATCGTGTTGGGAATCGACCCGGGGACCGCCAGCACCGGCTACGGCGTCGTGCGCGCCAGCGGCACGCGACTGCACGCGCTGGCGACCGGAGTGATCGATACCAGGGCCGGAATACCCCCGGAGCGTCGCCTGGCCGAAATCCATGCTCGAGTGTGCGAGCTGCTCGACCGCCACCGGCCCGAGGCGCTCGCGATCGAGGGGCTCTACTTCGGCGCCAACGCCCGCACCGCCTTCGCGGTCGGCCAAGCGCGAGGGGTCGTGCTCCTGGCCGCGGGCGAGCGAGGAGTGCCGCCCCATTCCTACACCCCTCAGCAGGTCAAGGACGCCGTCTGCGGCCACGGCGGAGCGGCCAAGGACCAGGTGAGGAACATGGTCGCGCGGCTGCTCGCGCTGCCGCCGCCTCCGCCGCGAGACCACACGGCCGACGCCCTCGCCGTGGCGATCTGTCACCTCAACCGTGCGCCGGTTGCGCGCGCGGTAGCGGCCGCGGCTCAGAGCAACTCCGTCCACCGGGGAGCGCCGCGGTGATCGCGCTGCTTTCTGGCACGGTCGCCGTCCGCCGAGCGGACCACGTCGTGATCGACTGCGGCGGTGTCGGCTATCGGCTCGCGGTCTCAGCCCAGACGCTTCGCCATATTCCGGCGGTCGGGGGGAAGGCGACGGTTCACACCCACCTGATCGTGCGCGACGACGCGATCGCGCTTTTTGGCTTCGCCACCGAGGAGGAACGCGAGCTGTTCCTGATGCTGCTGTCGGTCCAGTCGGTCGGGCCCAAGATGGCCCTGGCCGTGCTCTCGGGCGGTCCTCCGCGCGAGCTGCTGGCGATGCTCGCGGCGGGCGACGCGGCCCGGCTCCAGGCGGTCCCGGGAATCGGCAAGCGCACGGCGGAGCGGATCGTCGTCGAGCTCCGGGAGAAGGTCGGCGACACGCTGCCCGGCACCACGGTCGCCTTCACCCGGCCGGACGATCCGCACTCGGTCGCGCGGGAGGGCCTGATAGGCCTCGGCTATAGCGCGGCCGAGGCCGATGAGCTTCTGGAAGGCGTGAGCGGGCAGGAGCCCGAAGAGTTGATCTCGGGCGCGCTGAGGATGGCCCGGCGATGATGGGTGCGTATCCACGGAGGCTCCAGCGGTGAGGAACGCGCCCGAGCCACGGCTGCAGGCTCCCGAGGAGCTGGCCGACGACGAGTTCGACCGGTCGCTCCGACCACGACGGCTGGCGGACTTCGTGGGCCAGACAGCGATAAAGGAGCAGCTGGCGATCTCGATCGAGGCGGCCGTCAGCCGCCAGGAGGCGCTCGACCACGTGCTGCTCGCGGGACCGCCGGGGCTCGGCAAGACCTCGCTGGCCCAGATCATCGCGGCGGAGATGCACGTCCAGTTCGTGCAAACGGGGGGGCCGGCACTGGAGCGCAAGGGCGATATCGCCGCGTTCCTCACGGCACTCGAGCCAGGGGCGGTCTTCTTCGTCGACGAGATCCACCGGCTGGCGCGCGCGCTCGAGGAGACCTTCTACCCGGCGATGGAAGACGGCTGCCTGCCGATAACTGTGGGACAGGGCGCAGGTGCGCGTGTGGTCACGCTCGAATTGCCGCCTTACACGCTCATCGGCGCCACCACGCGGACGGGGCTCGTCAACGCGCCGCTGCGGGACCGCTTCGGCATCCAGCAACGGCTCGAGCACTACTCGGTCGAGGATCTGACGCGCATCGTGCATCGCTCCGCGCGGCTGCTCGACGTCGAGATCGAGGACCGGGGCGCCCGCGCGATCGCCGGGCGCAGCCGTGGGACCCCGCGCGTGGCTAACCGCCTGCTCAAGCGCGTGCGGGACTACGCCGAGGTGCGCGGAGGCGGCGCGGTCATCGAGCGCATCGCTGTGGAGGCGCTAGAGCTGCTGGAGGTAGACGACGAGGGGCTCGACCGCCTCGACCGAGAGATCCTGCGGGCCATCTGCGAGAAGTTCTCCGGCGGTCCCGTGGGCCTATCGACGCTCGCGGTGGCAGTGGGGGAAGAGCAGGACACGATCGAGGACGTCTACGAGCCGTACCTCTTGCAGCGGGGTCTGATCGAGCGAAAGCCCCGCGGGCGGACCGCGACCCGCCGCGCCTTCGCCCACCTGGGACTGGAGCCGCCGGGGCAGCCCACCCTGCTCTGAGCGCTGGAGCGGCGCGGCGACCGCGCTGGCTATCCTGACCAGGCAGTGTCGAAGGAGCACTATTTCATCTGCCCCAACTGCGGACATCGCTCAATGGGAACCGACCGCACCACGGACTTCGGTCGCGAGGTTCGGGGCTGCGACAAGTGCGGTTTTGCGTACCTGTTCGAACTCCTCGACGACTACTACCCCGCTCCCAACGCGGCCTTCTTCGCCTGTGACGCGGGCGGACGGATCGTCAACTGTGGCAAGGGTTCGTTCGAGCTCACGGGATTGAAGACCGAGCAGGTGATGGGGCGGCCCGTGCGGGAGGTGCTGGGCCTGGAGTTCGCGGACGGGACCGACCACGTGCAAACGGCCCTGGACTGGGAGGTGCGCGTTCAGGGCAAGCCAGTCGAGGTACAGGGCGAGAACGACCATCCGGCGAGCGCCGTAGCCGACATCTTCCCGGCCTACGACGACGAGGAAGGTGGAGTCCTGCTGGTCCTCACTCCCACCAACCACGGCCACGCCGGCTAACGGCGTCCAGCTCCAGAGCCATTAGCATCCAGCGCAAGTCATGAGTGATCGGCGGCGCTACGGATTCATTCTGCTGCTCGTGGCCGGGCTGATCGCGGCTTCGGCCGTGATCATTTCGCAGAGAAAGACAATCCTTGGGTTGGACCTGAGGGGCGGTGTCGAGCTCGTCTACCAGGGGCAGCCCACGCCCCAGACGCCCCACGTGACCCAGGACGCGCTTCAGCGCGCGGTCGACATCATGAACGCGCGCGTCAACCAGCTGGGTGTTACCGAGCCGCAAATCCAGACCTCGGGCGGCAACCAGATCACTGTCGCGCTGCCCGATGTGACGGACACGGCCCGCGCCATCCAGGAGGTCGGTACGACCGCTCGCCTCGAGTTCTATGACTGGGAGCGCAACGTGCTGCTGCCGGACGGGAAGACAGTCGCGAGCGCACTCGCGGGACTTCCGCCCGGGTATCAGAGCAACCAGAGCCTGCTGTCCTCGGACCAGAGGCTGGCGGTCGCGATCAGCCAGGGCGGAGGCGCCCCCGGGCAAGGCAGCGTGCCGCTGTACGACGCGGTCAAGCTCGCCTCAAAGCAGCCGGTCCACGCCAGCGCAGACAACGCCCGTAAAGGATCGCAGTACTACCTGTTCGGCAATCCCGGCAGCGCCGCTTGTAGCGCCGGCGAGCGCAGCGAGGGAATCGCTGCCTCTGCGCCAACTGGCTTCCACTGTCTCCTGAACGGGCCCGATACGTCGCTCACAAACCTCTACTCGGGGCTGCCGGCCGGCGTGTCTGAGGCGCTGGCGAAGTCGCAGGGGCAGGTTCTCAAGGTGCCGCAGGGAACCGTGGTGCTCCAGGCGACGTCGCCGAGCTTCTCTCTGCGGCAAAGCCCGATCTGGCGCCCCACCGCGCAGTTCTATGTCCTCAACGACAACGTCGCGCTGTTCGGCAACGACATCACAAATCCGCAGCAGTCGACCGACACATCCGGGGCGCCTGACGTCAGCTTCGGCTTCAGCTCGAGGGGTCAGACCAAGTTCCAGCAGGTGACCAACGAGATCGCCCAGCGCGGTGTGCAGGTCAGCGGGCTCGGTCCCCGGCTGAACCAGCATTTTGCGGTCGCGCTCGACACCAACCTGGTCACGGTCCCGCAGATCGACTTCAAGCTGTACCCCAACGGGATCATCGGCGGCAACGGCGCCGACATCACCGGCGGTTTCACCGCCACGACGGCACAGCAGCTGGCGCAGGTGCTGCGCCTGGGCGCGCTGCCGATCAACCTCAAGCTGATCTCCGAGCAACAGGTGTCTGCGACGCTGGGCAAGCAGGCGCTCCACCAGGGGCTGATCGCGGGTCTCGCCGGGCTCGCGATTGTCGTTCTGTTCCTGCTCTTCTACTACCGCGTGCTCGGCATGATCGCCACGGCGGGGCTGTTCGTCTACGCGCTCTACTTCTACGCCCTGATCAAGCTGATCCCCGTCACGCTCACACTGCCAGGGATCGCCGGCCTGATCCTCACCATCGGCGTGGCGGCCGACGCGAACATCGTGATCTTCGAGCGGGTCAAGGAGGAGATCCGCGCCGGGAGATCGATCCGCCAGGGGATCATCACCGGGTACCGCAAAGGGCTGACCGCGATCATCGACGCCAACGTGGTCACGATCATGACCGCGTTCATCCTGTTCGTGCTCGCCACGTCGGACGTGAAGGGGTTCGCGCTGACGCTGGGCATCGGCACATTCGTCTCGCTCTTCACCGCGGTGATGGCGACGCAGGCGATCCTCATGACGATGGGCCGCTCGCGCCTGATCGCGCGGCCCTCGGCGCTCGGCGCGGGCAAGCGGCGTTTCGGCTGGCGCTTCGACTTCATGGGCGCCTCCAGGTACTTCTTCACGATGTCGGGTGTGATCCTGCTCGTGGGCGCGCTTGCAGTCGGAGGCAAAGGCCTCAACCTGGGCATCGACTTCACCTCGGGCACACGCATCACCACGGGTCTCCAGCACCGGGCGACGATCGCCCAGGTGCGCTCGGTCATGACCTCGAATCACGCCATCAACCCGCAGGTGCAGAGGGTTACCAACAACAGGGCTCTGGGCCCCTACGCGTTCCAGATCTCCTCCAAGGAGCTGCGGCCCGGCGAGGTCAGCGCCGTCAAGAGCGACTTCCAGAGCAAGTTCGGCGTGCGGACGTGGGACTCCACGTCGATCGGCCCGACCTTCGGCCGCACGATCGCCGACGCCGCGGTCATCGCGATCATCGCCTCGCTGCTGGTGATCTCGGTCTATGTGGCGCTGCGCTTCGAGTGGAAGTTCGCGGTGCCGGTGTTGATCGCGCTGGCGCATGACCTGCTGATCACCAGCGGCGTGTACGCGCTCACCGGCCGGCAGGTGACCGTCGACACGGTGGCAGCGCTCTTGACGATTCTGGGCTACTCGTTATACGACACGATCATCGTCTTTGACCGGGTGCGCGAGAACATCCCCCGGATGCCGCGAGCTGCCTTCTCGCAGATCGTCAACCGCTCGATGTCGGAGGTGCTGACCCGGTCGCTGGCGACCACCTCGTGCACGCTGCTGCCGGTGATCGCGCTGCTTTTGTTCGGCGGCGGCGGCGTTCTGGGCGACTTTGCCTTCGCGCTGCTGATCGGGATCGCCTCCGGTGCCTACTCGTCGATCTTCATCGCCTCGCCGGTCCTGACCCACTGGAAGGAGCGCGAGGCCGGGTACCGTACTCGCCGCAAGCGGATCACCGCTGAACTTGGCTACGTGCCTGCCTACGCGACCGCCGGCGGGGATGTAGAGCCCACCCCAAAGCGTCCGCGCCGGACGGGGCGGCTCACCGCCCCCGAGCCAGACACGGTGTCGGCGGCCGAGTTCGAGCAGATGAAGCGCGACCTTGAAATCGACGAACAGGAGGCGGCGCTCTCGCCACGCCAGACCTCGACCTTGACCAAGCGCCTTGCCCACACGGCGGAGCCGGAGGCACCCGGACCGGCCGCGCGGCGCACCCGCGCCGGCGCCGATGGTGCGTCGCGGGCGGCGCGGCGCAAGACAGCGACCCGGTCGGCGCCGCCCGCGCCCGAGGAGATCCCACCCGCCGCGACGCCCGAGGCCGAGCCACCCGCTCCGGCGCCCGATATCCCCGAGAACGAGGGCGTCGCGCCGGCGCCCAAGCCGCGACCAAAGGCGAGCTCGTCCCGGTCGCGTAACCGCCGACACGGGAGACGCCGCTGATGGGGTTGCTTGCCTGGGTGATGATGGGCCTGGCCTTGTGGCACTTCACGATCTGGCTGCCCGACCATTTCTGGGGTGGCATCGTCGGCGGTCTGATCGGGGCGCTCGTCGGCGCGGTGCTGGTGGGGCTGATCATCCACGGCTTCGTCATACCTGGCCGCCATGCGACCCATCTATCCACGGCGCTCGAGGGGATCCCGGGGGCGCTGATCGGGATGGGTCTCGTATATCTGGAGGGATTGCGGCGCGAGCGGGCACACCGCGCCGCGGTGGCGGCCTAAATGGGCCTGCTTGACTCGCTCACCGCCCCTCTGCGCTCTCTGCTGGGCACCACCGAGGACATGGAGCGCGATGCACATACGCTGCTGTCCGACACCGGCGAGCTCGAGCACCAACTCCAGGATGCTGTCGCCTCGATTCACCGCGCGTCCGAGTCGATGGAACACCACGTCGCAGCGGTCGACACACTCGCAGCATCCGTTCCCGCGCTCACCGACTCGGTGAATGCGCTCGTCAAGGAGCTGAACGGGCTGCTCGCGGCGCTCGCGCCGATGGCCGAGGCCGAGCGCGACGTCTCCCGCTTGGGTCACCTTTTCGGGCGACGCCACCCGACGGACCCCGAGGCGCCGGCGGCGCCCGCGAGTCCGCAAGCGCCGGGTCCGTCTCAGGGCCCCCCCAACCCGTAGAGCCCGGGGCGCGCGCGGTTAGGATTGGCGCGGCCCGTCGGCCTGAGGTGGCGCGTCCCGCGGACCGCCTCCGGCGGCCAGTACCGTCGCATCCTCGCTCAACGAGACCCCCGAGCGGCGCGCCTCCCCACGGAAGAACCCCGGGTGGGTGAACTGGCAGACGACCATCCAGACGAGACCGATCAGCGCCGTGATCCCGGCCACCAGCAGCGTGCCGCCGACCTGCCCGATCAGCGGTAGGCGGACCACGACATAGCTCTGCGAGGGATCAAGGTAGAGCTTGACGCTCCAGGCCAGCAGCCCGAACAGAAACACGGCGGCGAACGCGGGCACGATGACATTGCCCAATGCGGCGCGGAGGCCGCGCGAGAGATCCTTGCGGTATTGCCATGCGCAGGCCACCGCCGTGATGCCCAGGTACACAGCCACGAAGAAGGTGGCCGCGGTCACGGCGTCGGAGATCACGTTGCCGTGGGAGAGAAAGTTGAGGGCGGCGTAGTAAGCGATCGAGATCGCCGCAAAGGAGAGGGTCGAGAAGGTCGGCGTCAGGTAGCGGGGGTGGACCCGTCCAAAGATGGCGGGGATCGCTTTATGGAAAGCCATCGACAGCGTCGTGCGCGCGTTGGGCAGGATCGTGGTCTGCGTGGTAGCCGCCGCCGAGGTCAGCACCATGAAGATCAGCAGGCGGCTGAGGACGGTACCGACAGTCGAGTGCCCGAAGATCGCGCCACCGAGGACCGACAGGGCGTCGTTCTGGTGGTTTGCGTTGCCGAGCCCGATGCCGCGGGTCCCGATTCCCGCGAACGCCTGCACGGAGATCACCACCAGCAGGTAGGTGATGAGCAGGAGCACGGTTGACAGCACCCCGGCGGTTCCCGGGATGCGGCTGGGCTCGTCGCTCTCCTCATTGATGGAAGTCGTCGTGTCCCAGCCCCAGTAAATGAAGACCATTAGCAGCATTCCCTGCATGAAGATGCTGAAAGAGCCGAGCTTCCCCGGGTCAAACCAGCTCCAGGACGGCGTGAGGTGGCCGGGCGGCGCGCTCCCTTGCGCGAGCTTGATCAGCGCGACGATCGACATCAAAAGCAGCAGCACGACCTCGATCGTGACCAGCGCCACCTGCACCCGCGCGGAGACCTCGATGCCGCGATAACAGATGTATGTAAGGCCGACGATCCAGCCCATGCCGACCAGCAATACCCAGACGCTTGAGGCGTTCTGGCCGATGGTGTTGAGGCCCAGGAGCAGGAACACGTATTGCCCAGCCACCTGGGCGTAGCTGGCCATGCCGAGCAGGTCGGCGGCGATCGTGCCCCATCCACCGGCCCACCACCCCGTGCGTGGGCCCAGCGCGCGAGCCGCCCAGATAAAGCTGGTGCCGCAGTCGGGATCGGCCCTGTTCATCTGCATGGTCGCCCAGGCCGAGAACACCATGGGTATGAAGGCCAGGATCACAAGCAGAGGGCTTTGAAGCCCGATGACCGCGACCACGAAGCCGACCGTGGCCGCAAGGCTGTAGGCGGGAGCGGTCGAGGCCATGCCGATCGCCGTGCTGGTGAAGAGCCCGACTGCGTTGCGCTTCAGGCCCTTGGGGACGAGGACGCCTTCCTCCACGGTGCTTCCGTAACGGCCCGCATCCGTAGCGGCGTCCTTCGTGTGCGGCTCCACGGCGGTAACTCTAAGCGCCGCTGTGGCGCCATGGTCGCGGCACGTAACTGAAGGGCGTCAACGCAAGTCGTAGTTCGCGGATCCGTCGGGGGCGAGACATACGCTGCCTGCGGTGAGCGAACCACTTTCCCGGACCACGGCCGAGCCAACGCCGTCGACCGCGCCACGGCCACCGGCCGAGCCAAGGCCAACGACCGCGCCACGGCCACCGCTGCGCCTGGTGGACGGCGGGGAGTCCCCGCCCCGCCCGGAGCGTCCCCGTGCCCGCCTCCAGATCCCCCCGTGCGACCTGGCCACGACGCGCGAGCTCGAACGCGCCCTGGGGATCGGCCGCGTCCTGGCGCAGGTCCTGGTCAGGCGGGGGTTCTCGACGCCCGCGCACGCGAAGGCCCTCCTTGATGGCTCGGAGCTTCACTCTCCGGACCGGTTTTCCGGCCTCGAGGAGGTCGTCGGAACCATCCGGCGGCGCGCCGCCGCGGGCGCCCGCATCGTGATCCACGGCGACTACGACGTGGACGGGGTGTGCGCGACCGCGCTGTTGGTCAGGGCGTTGCGCTCGCTGGGCGCGAACGTGGGATGGTTTTTGCCGGACCGTATGGCGGAGGGGTACGGACTGTGCGCTGCGACCGTCAGGAGGCTTGCGGCGCGCGGCGCGGAGCTCTTGATCGCGGTCGACTGCGGAATCACTGCGATCGAGGAGGTCGAACTGGCGCGAGCGGCGGGGATGGAGGTCGTGGTCTGCGACCACCACTCGCCTCGCCGGGACCTGAAGCTGCCGAGCGCTCCGATCCTCCATCCGGCGGTCTGCGACTACCCCTTCCCGGACCTTTGTGGCACCGGCGTCGCGTTCAAGCTGGCCGAGGCACTCGGTGCGCCAACGGCTTGCGAGGACGTGGAGCTGGTGGCCCTGGCCACGGTCGCCGATCTGGTGCCGCTGCGCGGCGAGAACCGGACTCTCGTGCGCCGGGGGTTGGCCGACCTCGCCAACACCTCGAAGCCAGGCCTGCGCGCGCTGCTCGAGGTCTCCTCCACGGATCCCAGCTCGCTCGACGCCGGTGCGGTGGGCTTCAGGCTCGCGCCGCGGCTCAACGCCGCAGGGCGGCTCCGGCGCGCGGACGCGGCAGTGGAGCTGCTGCTGACTGATGCTCCGGCTCGCGCAACAGCGGTCGCCGCCGAGCTCGACGCGCTGAACGCGCAACGGCGGGCGATTGAGGAGCGCACCACCTGGGAGGCCGAGGCTCAGCTGGCAGAGCTCGGGCAGCGGGGCGCGTATGTGCTCGCCGGCGCCGGCTGGCATCCCGGCGTGATCGGAATCGTGGCTTCGCGGATCGCCGAGCGCTATCACCGGCCGGCGATCCTCGTGGCGCTGAACGGAGAGCCCTTGGCCCGGGGGTCCGGACGCAGCGTCCCCGGCTTCGACCTCCTGGGCGCGCTGCACGCGGCGGCGGAGCACCTTCACGCCTACGGCGGTCATCGCGCGGCCGCGGGGTTGACGGTCGCGCGCGATCGCCTTCCGGCGCTGGCCGCGGCCTTCGAGCGCCACGCGGAGGCAGCGTTGACCGAGGAGCTGCTCCATCCCGTCGAGCGGGTGGATGCGATCGTCTCCGCCGCCGAACTGGGTCTAGACCTCGCGGAGGAGCTCGAGCGGCTCGCTCCTCACGGCATCGGCAACCCGCGGCCGAGCTTGCTCGTGCCAGGGGCCCGGTTCGACGAGGCACGCGCCATCGGCGAAGGCCGCCACGCCCTCTTCACCGCGGTCTCGGGCGGCGCGCGCGCGCGAGCGGTCTCCTTCGGCTGTGGGGGGCGCCTCCCCTGTCGCGCGGGCGACCCGGTCGATGCGGCCTTTGCGCTGCAGCGCAACGAATGGCGGGGGGTGGTCGAGCCGCGACTCCTGCTCCGCCACGCTCAGCCATGCAGTGAGGCGGAGATCGACGTGGTCGGTGAACCGGCTTGTTTTCTGGAAGGCATCGCGGCCGAGCTGGACGCCCCGGTGGGCGCGCCCCCGCTGGGCGCGGCGCCACCGGCGGCGACGCGAACGGTCCTCGATCGCCGTGGCCATAGCCCCCTCGTCGTGCTGCGCGAGGCGCTTGCGACCGAGGAGCCCGTGCTCGCGGTGTGCGCCGAGGTGGCCAGGCGCATCGGGGGCCTCCAGACTCGGGCCGGAGGGTTTGCTCTTGCTTCCCACCACGCGCTCGAGCACCACCCCGAGCTCGCGGGCGCCTTTGCGCACGTGGTGGCTCTCGACCCGCCCTCATCCGATACCGCCGCGGCGCTCATTCGCAGGGGAGCGGGCTATACCCACCTGGCTTGGGGTGACGCTGAGCTACGCTTTGCCTGTCAGATACACGAGTTGGAGTACGGACTCCGTGCTTCGCTCGGCGCCCTCTACCGGGCCATCAGAGCCCGGGGGAGAGTGGCCGGAGAGGAGCTCGAGCAACTGCTCCGCGGAGAGGGCCGTTACGGCCGACCGGCGCGCGTGGCGGGGAGGCTGGTCCGGGTCCTCACGGAGCTTGCGCTCGTCAGCCTCGACCGGCAAGTGCCCGCAATGGCGGTAGCCAGCGAGGCGCCCACGGCGCTTGCGCGGTCGCCGGCCTATCGGGCCTACAGCCAACGATACGAGGACGGACGAAGATTTCTGAGCGGCGAAGAACTCCAACCAAGCGGGTGAAGAAGAGCTCGCGGGGAAGCGGCTCAGCTGAGGCGGAGGGCGCCGCGGCAGCGGGGCGTAGCGGCGCGGCAGCGGACGGGCACGAGCGCGCTGGCCGGGACGGTCACGAGGGGCGCCGGACCGACGACCGAGCATCCGGCAAGAAGGACCGTTCGGCTCCTGCGGCGGCAGGCGCCAAGCGCGCCGCCGGGGCGGCGACACCGGGCCCTGACGGCGACGCGGCAGATACCGGAGCGGTCGCCGTCACGCCACACGTGCCCGTCGACCGCGTGGGGACGCGATCGCGCTCATCGGTTGCGCGAGCCGAGCTGTCAGACGCTCAGCGCCGACTGCTCGCCGATCTGTTCGCGATCATCGAGGAGCACGCCGACCAGGGCGCGGCGAAAATCGACCGCGGACGGGTTGAGGAGGCCTTCGTGTACGCCTGCGTCCACCACGCCGACCAGCGCCGCCGCTCAGGCGAGGATTTCATCGTCCATCCCGTCGGAGTGGCGAAGATCTGCGCGGGGATGCGGCTGGACACCGCGACGCTATGCGCGGCGCTGTTGCACGACACCGTGGAGGACACCTCGGCTTCGCTTGAGGATGTGCGCGAGGGCTTCGGCGAGGAGGTCGCCGGACTGGTCGACGGCGTGACCAAGCTCACCGGCTTGACCTTCCAGTCCCGCGACGAGGCCCAGGCCGAGAACTACCGCAAGATGATGGTCGCGATGGCCACGGACATCCGGGTCATCCTCATCAAGCTCGCCGACCGCCTCCACAACATGCGGACGATCACGGCGCTGTCCAAGCAGAAGCAGATCGAAAAGGCGCGGGAGACGCTCGACATCTACGCCCCGATCGCGCACCGCCTTGGCATCCACGCGATCAAGTGGGAGCTCGAGGACCTTGCCTTCCAGACGCTGCACCCGCGCAAGTACACGGAGATCAAGGGGCTCGTCGCACAGCAGCGGGCCGAGCGCGAACGCTACGTGGCCCAGGCGGGCGAGTACCTGCACAAGGAGCTCGACGAGCTCGGGATCGACGCTGAGATCTCCGGCCGGGCCAAGCATTTCTACTCAATCTATTCGAAGATGACCAAGAAGGGCCGCGAGTTCAACGAGATCTACGACCTCACGGCGATGCGCGTGATCGTCGGCTCGGTGAAGGACTGCTACGGGGCTGTGGGCGTGATCCATTCGCTCTGGAAGCCGCTGCCGGGCCGGTTCAAGGACTTCATCGCGATGCCCAAGTTCAACATGTACCAGTCCCTGCATACGACCGTGATCGGACCCGAGGGCCGCCCGCTGGAAATTCAGATCCGCACGCGCGAGATGCACGACCTGGCCGAGTTCGGAATCGCGGCCCACTGGATGTACAAGGACGGCGCCCCGGCTGCCGGTTCGAGCGATGGCGACGTCGACGGCAAGCTGAAGTGGCTGCGGTCGTTGCTCGACTGGCAACAGGATCTAGCCGATCCGCGCGAGTTCATGGAGACGCTCAAGATCGACCTGTTCGAAGACGAGGTGTTCGTCTTCACCCCCAAGGGCGAGGTCAAGTCGCTCGCCGCGGGCGCGACGCCGCTGGACTTCGCCTATGAGATACACACCGACGTCGGCCACCGCTGCGTGGGCGCCAAGGTCAACGGCAGGATCGTCCCGCTCTCCTACCAGCTGCGCTCCGGAGACATCGTGGAAGTGCTGACTTCCAAGCGCGAGCGGGGTCCCTCGCGGGATTGGCTCGCACTGGTGAAGACGACCAGGGCGCGCAACAAGATCAAGGCCTGGTTCAAGGCCGAGTCGCGCCGTGACAGCGAGCACTCCGGGCGCGAGCTGCTTCAGGAGCAACTGCGCAAGCAGGGCCTTCCCGCCCAGAAGGTGGTCGGCTCAGCGCTGCTGGCGGACGTCATCCGCGAGATGGGCTACCGCAAGGCGGACGATTTCTACATCGCCCTCGGCGGAGCCAAGATCTCGGCCAAGACGGTCGTCAACAAGCTGATGCAGCGCCTGAAGCAGGGGGAGGCGGCCGCCTCGGAGCCGACCGCCACCGACAACCTGCTCAAGACGAGGCGTCGGGGCCCGCGTGCGACGGCGTCGTCGCGCAGCTACGGCATCTCGGTGGAGGGCATCGACGAGGTGACGCTCCGGCTGGCGAAGTGCTGCCGGCCGGTTCCGGGAGACCCCATCGTGGGCTACGTCTCGCTGGGCCGCGGGATCACGATCCACCGCGAGGACTGCCCGAACGTGGCCGTGCTCAAGCGCGACCCCGACCGCTTCACGCCGGTCTCCTGGGACGGGGACGCCGACACCTCCTTCCGCGTGGAGATCGAGGTAGACGGCTGGGACCGCCACCGCCTGCTGGAGGACATGTCGCGGACGTTTGCCGAGGCGGGTATCAACATCCTCGAGGCGCGATGCACGGTCAGTCACCCGATGGTGAAGAACCGGTTCGTGGTCGAGGTCGGCGACACGCGCACCCTCGACCAGGCGATCAACCGCCTGCGCAACATAGACGCCGTGTTCGACGCCTACCGCGTGACGCCCAGGGCGGGGTAGGCCCGCTTCCTGGCAGCTTACGTCGCGCGGAACACGCGGAAGTCGCCGCTCACCGTGTTGCTGCGGATCACCACCGTCGGGCCGGCATCCTCGCCAGGGGTATCGGAGAGCGGGACTTCCGAACTGAGATCGCCTGACGCCGATCCGGCGTCGAGATCGACGCTGGTCCCGGACGCGATCCCGAGCTCGACATCGCCGGACACGCTGTGCACTTTCACGTTGCCCTCACGCAGCGAGCCAACCCGTACGTCGCCGGATACCGACTTCACCGAAACGGAGCCGTCGACTGCCGCGGCGACGAGGTCGCCCGAGACGGTCTGGACGGCCAGGTCGCCGGCGACATGGGGGAGGCGCACGTTGCCGCTCACGCTCTTGATGCGCGCGTCTCCTTCGAGTTCGCCGGTGGCAACCACCTCGCTGGACGCGGAGCGCATATCGAGGTCGCGGAACGTGCCGTCGAGCGTGACGTCACCCGAGGCGGTCACGATCTCGACACCGCTGCTCGTGGGGATGCGGGCCTGTACACGCAGCGACTCTCCGAATCGCCCGAAGCGGCCCATCAACGGCTTCCGTGTCTGCTCGACGACCAGGCGATCGCCGACCAGCTCGACTCGCGTCGCATCGACTAGCTTCTGCGAGCCATCGAGCCCGACGGTGGACTCATCGCCATCCACCGTCCTGACGTCCACGTCGCCGCCCGGGACGACGACCCGGAGCAGGACGGGGCGGGGGGTAGGGAAGTGCTGGTCTGGCATGAGGACTCCTTTCAATTTCGGCCGTAGCCGGTCAACCGGTGGCTGCTGCCCCCGGTGGAGGGACGCGGCTCCAGCGCACGGGTCAGTGCCTGCACGAGCCAGGTGTTGACGGACACGCGACGTGCGGCAGCCGAGGCCTCGATTCGCGACTTCAGGCTCTCCGGCAGGCGCAAGGTGATCCGAGCGCTGAGGGCCTCTTCCGCTGCCTCGGTCTCGGCAGGCGCGGTGACGCCGACGTAGACGAGCTCCGGGTCACCACCGGCGACACGGACCTCGACCCTGCCTCGGTCGAGCTGAGTCGAGAGCTCGAGCGCCGCCTCGGCGAGGGCCTCCTGGAGGCGTCGGCCCAGAGATGACTCCAGCGCAACCGCGAGCAGCTCGGCGGCACGGGCGGTTTGCTCGTCGCCAACTGCGGCGACGCGCGAGAGGTCGTCGCGGAGAGCTTGGACATATCCATCCAGTTGCATGACAGCATTATGACATCAGAAACGCTGTCATGTCAAGTCACGATGATGTCGCGCCTGAACACTGCGGCGACGTCTAGGGCCTTGTAATCAGTCGGCCTGGATGAGGCGGTGCAGCGCAGATCGCAGCATGGCGACATCCGCCCTGCGGCCGCTGAACAGCTCGCAGCGATAACGCAGGTCCAGGCGGGCGCGCCGCAGCACGTCTGCGATGAACGCGTCGCAGGTCACGAGGTCGCAGTGGAGCACGGCGATGGCCAGGGCATCGAGATCGCCGACGTCGCTGGCCCGGGGCCTGCGTTCCGGGAACTCGCGCTCGATCGTCCACTCCATTCGGCGGCGAGCCTCGCGCGCGGCACGGTCGCGCTCGGTCGGCAGCCGGCGACCCCCTGACAGCTCTCGCAAGAGCTCCAAGAGCCCCAGGTCCGGACGCGGCCCCGATTCGAGCTCGTGCACCGCCGACTCGGTGACGGTGACCACCCCGCGTGCGACCGCGGCACGCAAGACGGGCTCGAGCTCACGGAATCCGGGCTTGCACTTCGCGATCCCGCTCAGGTAGTTCTGGTCCAGGTAGAGCGAGCGAGGGTTCAGCGGTGGGCGAAGATTGTCACGCGACCACCTGGCACCCGTCCGCGGCACGCCACCATCGCCGGCCCGGGGCCCTCATCCCAGCCCGGGACCGTCACGGCCAGAGGCCGGCAGCCGAGATGGCCGCTGGCTGCCGAGGCCGGGCGGCTGCGGCGATGCACGGTGCCGCTGTTGCCCGCTTCGCCGCGGGGAGAGTGATCGGGTCTGGCCGCTCAGTCCAATGCGCGGACCGGGAGCGAGACCGCCCGGGCTGTGACCGGGCGTAGGGTCGCCCGGCGCCGCCGGCGGATCGATATCGACAATCCGCACCCGCGTCTGCGGAATCTTCGTGATCACGACTGCCCGTCCGGTCGGCAGCGACTTGATCACGTTGGGGTGAACGATGTAGCGCTCGACCTGCCGGGCGGTGGACCGCCCGCTGATCCGCGCTCCGAACAGCGGGTGGCGTTGCACCTGATGGGTCTCCTCCCACACCGTCTCGGTGCCGGCGATGTCCGCGATCAGCTGCGCCGAGCTGGGGACGTCGAGACGATGCGAGATCTTGACCGCGGTATTGCCGATGACCTGGTTGAGCAGCCCACGCGCCACCCGGTCGAAATCGGTCGGTTCCTGCGAGGCCACCGCGAACCCGATGCAAGACTCCCGGCAGCGTGCCTGCAGGCCGAGCACTTGGTCGTCCTCGCTCGCCGAGAACTCGTCGAGCGCGACCATCGCCGGGTGTCGCCGAGCCGGGTCAGCGGTCCGCTCGCCCACGGCGGTGATCAGGTCGCGGAGCACGAGCGCCTCGAGCTGGGCCGCGAGCTTCCCATAGGAGCTCGAGTTGAGACTGAAGAGCACGATCTGCTCGCCCCGCAGCGCCGCCCGCAGGTCGAGCTCACTCGCCGGCTGCGAACTGACAGCCTGGGCCCGGCCCTCCAACACGGGGGCGCCCAGATACTGCCCCGTGTGCGCCTCGGTGATGATCGCCAGCCGCGTGCCGAGGCCCCGGATCGCGCTCAGCTGGTCCAGGGTCAGCTCGCCGAGGTAGCGTTGGACACGGTCGGCGAACTCGGGTGGTGTCGCGCGCAGGAAGCCCTCGAGTCGGGCCGGGTCCAACAGCTCGACGACATCGCCCAGCGTGGGGGCCCGGTCGGGCGAGCGCGCGCGTTCGAGGGCCTGCAGCACGGTCTGTAGGTAGCGCTCGGCGGCCCGCTGGTAATGGATCTCGGTGAAGCGCTCCATCGACATGATCTTGTCTTTGAGTTCCGTGGGGTTGCCGTAGGCGAGCGGGTTCCATACGGCGGGTCCATCGGGGCTCCACAGGTAGAACGGCTTTCCGGCTTGTCGCGCGGCGTGGGCGAGCTGCGCCGCGAACGCGGGGGAGCCTTTCATGTCGATGGCGACGACCCCCTTGCCGCCGACGATCTGGTCGGCGAGGATCCTCAACATCGTCGTGCTCTTGCCCGAGCCGCTCGCCCCGACGATGACCGTGTGCGCCTCGAGCTGGCCGTCGGTGAGCGCGACCGGCGCTCCATCCTGGTCGGTGCCAAGCACGGTCGCCGCTCCGGGCTCGACCGCCGAGGCGCGCGCACGCCTTCTGCGCGCGGCGATCGCAGGCCCCGCGAAGATCACTCCCATCGCGGCCGACGTGAGTAAGACGGTGGCCCACAGGGGAGGTGAGGCGACGAGCACAGTCGCGGCGACCGCGAAGGCCAGCAACCGCTGCCACAAGGGCGCAAGCGGCCGAGGGCTCGGGGGCCTCATAGCGAGAGCTCCCGGGTGGGCTCGGCGCGCCCCCGCGGCCATGCCGGCGATGGCGGCGCGGACCCGTGGTTCCTGCCAGAGGCACCCGTCCGCTCCGCGCCGCGCCCGAGGTCCGGCACCTGACCGGCGCCGAGGCGCACCGGCTGGACAATCACCCGCCGTTGGCAGCCAAAGCGGCGGGCCGCGGCCTGGACCTCCCGCGCCAGGTGCTGGTCCGCAACCAGGTAGAGCACCGCGTCGATCCGGCGGTCCGCCGCATAGCCACCGACGATGCGGTGACGCCGCGCGCCACCCTTGGAGCTCAGCTCGAGCTCTACCGCGATTCGGCGACCCCCGCTGTCGACCAGCAGCAGGTCTGGGTAGTGAAGCCGCGGACGGCCCGCCGGGCCGTGGCCCGAGAGACGTACGCCATAGGGCTCGCGCTGCCCGCGCCCGGTGACCCGCGCGGCATGCAGCTCGATCGCGTCGTGCGAGCGCATCTTGCGCTCGGAGATCACCTCTCGCAGCGACCCGAACGTGCCCGCACGCGCGGCCAGCCACAGCCACGCGACCCCTATGTCGTGCCGGACGTTGAGCGTGCCCTTCGGCGCCGGCAGCCGGCTCCCGATGACCTCGAGCCCCGGGCGCCGGATGCGGTAATGCGGTGGATAGCCATAAAAGAGCTGGTCCCCGAGCAGGAGGCCGGTCCGCTCCAGCGCCCGTAGCCGCCGCGACGCGGTCGCTGCCGACACGCCGAGCAACGCCCTCACATGGGCGGGGAGGACCAGCCGGTGCTCGGCGATGAACTCCAGCAGCATGCGATCTCGATCCGTGACCCTCGGTGGGCCTGCTCTCGAGCGCGCACTCCTGGGCGTGCCACTCGGGTCAGCCACAACCGTAAGAGGCTCCCGCCTACCGCTTTTCACCCCCGGGTGGCGGCTTAGTGGCCGCCACCGCAAATACGCTCACATTCGAGCGGCCTCCGGCGGCGCCTGACTTCGTCCTCGTCGGCTCGCGTAGCGCTGCTACGCGTCGCCACTAGCTCACGACCGCGAGCCCGCGGAGCCGGATGCCAAAGACGGCCTCGGGCGCCTCGCCGATGTAGTCGCCGTCCACCTGCAGCGGCAGCGGCCGCTCGTCGCAGGACCGCACGCGCAGCTCGCGCACGCCCGCGAACTGACGGACGTGCGGGTGGCCGGTCAGCGCAACCCGCTTCGACAGCGCGCGCCAGACGATCGACGGGACGTCAAGCGCGCTTGCGCGCTCGAGCACGACCCCGCACAACTCTCCGCTGTCGAGCTCCGTCCCCTCGGCGATGTGCACCGGCCGGTCGGCGAAGTACGTGTACGGTGAGCCGTTCTGCACCACGGCGGTGACGCCGCCGATCGGCTCCGGGCCGACCTCCGCTTCCAGCCGGGCACCGTGAAAGAGGTAGCGCCTGCTGAACGTCCGCACGGCGACCCACGTGTAGAACCACTGGCCATAGCGGGCCTTGAGTCGCGGTCTGGCGTCGACCCGCTCGACGACATCAGCGTCCAGCCCGACCCCGGCGGAGAAGGCGAAGTAGCGGTCATTCAAGCACCCCAGATCCACCAGCCGGGGCTCGAAAGCGTCGGCGATCCGCAGCAGGTGCTCGGTCGCGTCCACCACGTCGGC
>JAFAPR010000249.1 GCA_019247075.1 Solirubrobacterales bacterium | reverse complement strand
CGACGAACACGGTTGCTCGCGAAGCTCACGCCGCCCTACCTTTTCCGATCACGTTGGTCAGCCGTGCGCCGACGACCGCTCGGTCGGCGCAGCGCAACAGTGGAATGGCCGCGTCCAGCGGCGCTGCTGGCTTCTCCTAATCGATGCGATCGAAGCGACAGCGTTAAGTTGGCACGTTAGGTCGCTGGCCTAACGGGGTATGGGGGGGTAGGGTCGCGGTGTTGTCGGGGTGGCCACGGGGCCGCCGCGTTTCAGATGGGGCGACCCTAGGGTCAGAACCCGAACGGGAGGGAGTTCATCGATGAAGCGGCTCGTAGCGGTCGTAATAGCCGTCGTCGCAATGGGGCTCGTTCCCGCCGCCCTGGCCAGCGGGACGCTGTCGGGGCGTTACAAGACGAGGATCGCGGCAGACCCCGCGCTTCACGGAGGGCTGAACGGCACCTGGGTGCTTAGGTTCACCCCGCGTCACGTCACGGCGTCGCACGACGGCAAGGTGGTCGATCGGGCCCGGGACAGGATCAGGGGCGACAAGATCACGATTTTCGGTGGCTCGGGGAGCTGCGGAAAAACAGGCAAGTACATGTTCAAGCTGACCGGGGCGAAGCTGAGGTTCACCGCGGTCTCAGACCCATGCCTCCCCCGGCGGGACGTTCTGACGCACGGGCCGTTCCACAAGGTCTAGCGCCAACGCAGGGCGCGCGGGCCTCATGTTGAGGTCTCGCGCGCTCAGGATGCCGTTGGCGCGTGAGCGTCGATCCGCTGGCATGCCGACCGCCAGCGCCAGCTCGCCTCCGCATTGGGCTAGCGGCACGCACCTGCCGCGACGTGAGACCTCTAAGTACGCCGGGCGGTGCACAACTCCACGCTGAGTCAGGAACCGTACCTTGCCCGACCCGCCGCGTCACCGAACGTCGTGCCGGTTGGAACCATGCCCGGCAAAGTTCCGCGCCGGACCTTTCTCATGGGCCGTGGAGGACTCGAACCTCCAACCTTGGGATTAAGAGTCCCCTGCTCTACCAGTTGAGCTAACGGCCCCGTGGACGCGGCCGATGTTAGCCGCTCGTTGGGCGCCGAGGCTACCCGCCCCCGGACGACCCCCCGGATGAACTCGCGGACCCCCCGGACGCTCCCGCTGCGTTCTTGAACTGCTGGAGCTGGGCCTTGAGCTGCTTCTGCTGCGACTTGGGAACGAGGCTGAGAGCCTTCTGGACAGCCAGATCGCCGATCCGCGTCTCCTTGGCCGCATAGGCGTCGCGCGCCAAGAGCTCGAAGTAGGCCACCGTGTTCGGATCGGCCTGTGTGACTACCAGCCACGCCGCGGTCGCCTGCTTGAAATTACCGACCGTCTCGTACGCGGTCGCGACCGTGCGCGCCACGGTCGAGTCGGGGTGCTTGACCAGCGCGGTATAGCGCTGCCACGCGGCCCCGGCCTGTTCGAACTCTCTGCGTCCGGCCGCCGTGCAGGTGGTACCGCTGCAGTGCTGCTCGGCGGCGGCCACCCGCGCGTTGATCAGCGCGACCCAGGCCTGCGGGCTGGAGGGATGCAGCTGCGTCTGGCGCACCGCAGCCTTCTCCGCCTGGCTGACGGCCGGAGTGCTGGTGGAACCGGAGTTGCCGTTGGTGAAGGCGTTCAGCAGGCCGCCGAAGCCGCTGCCGGTGCCGACGCCGAAGAGCACAAGTCCACCGCCGATGAGGACCGCCAGTCCCAGGTAGACCGCTTGAACGGTCCGGCGCCGGCCACGGGCACGGAGATCGAAGAGCATCGGCGCTTACCCCTAAACGCCGTGAGGCCCTTCCATCGCGACCTCGGCCTGCGCCCGCGACGCGAGCCGGCGGTCGGCGATTTTGAGCAGAACGATGCTGAGCAGGTAGAGGACGATCAGGGGAACCGTCTCGAGCGCGGTGGTGACCGGATCGGGGCCGGGCAGCGCCGCGGCGATCACTGCGATGAGCACCACAGCGTAGCGCCACTGCTTGGTTAGCGTGCGGGCGTTGAGGACCCCGAGGTAGTCGAGGCCGAGCAGCACGAGCGGCAGCTGGAAAGCCAGGCCGAGCGCCGCCATCACCATGATTTCGAAGTCGTATAACTGTCGAGCCTGGACGAGCGCATCGAAGTTCTGGCTGTTGTAGCCCTGCAGGAAATGGATGGCCGGCGTGAGCACGATCATGTACGTGAACACGACGCCGGCAATGAACAGGAGCGGTGCCAGGAGCATCAGGGGCAGTGCCACGCGTCGCTCGGAGCGCGTCAGCGCAGGCAGCAGGAACGCGTACGCCTCGTAGAGCAACAGCGGAAGCGAAACCAGGATCGCGAAATAGAAGGAAACCGTGAGCGTCGTCGTGAACGGCTCGCCCACCCCGATTGTGATCGGCGTCCGCTGGGCCGGCCCCCGAGGAAGGGCGTTGGCGGCGCGGGTAAGGTTGGTCGCGGCCGCCGCGAACAACGCGCGGTCGCTTGGCGACTGCGAGTGGGAGCCTGCGAGCGCACGGAAGTCTCTCGCCGTGGCCGCAAGTGCACGCGCCTGACGGTTCGTGGCGTGTGGGAGCTTGGCGAGATAGCTGTGTGGCGTCGGCAGCGGGCGGTTCAGTAGGTGCAGTAGCGCGTGGTTCTGCCAGAAGCAGATCCCGAATGCGACCGCCAGCGCCACTGCACAGACGATCAGCCTCGAGCGCAGCTCATCGAGGTGGTCGACGACGCTCAGCCGATCCTCGTGCTGGATGGGTCGCAGGACCCGCGCCATTGCGAAGCGCCGCTAGGCCGATTTTGAGTCGGTCGGCGCCGGGCCAGCCTGCGCGCGGGCGGGCGTGCCGGTTTGACTCTCTAGCTCTGCCCGCTCGGCTTCGGTCGGCTCAGAGTTGCCGGTGATCGCATCCTTGAACTCACGCATCCCGTGTCCGAGCGAACGGCCCAGCGCCGGCAGGCGCTTGGGACCTACGAACAGCAGGACTACCAGCAAGATGATCAGGGCGTCGAGCCAGGGCTTGGTGTAGAACATTGCCGATCCTCTGTACGGACCCCTGCGGAGCAGGGAACCTTCCGCGTAATGCCTCTCCCAAGAGTAGCGGGCCGGGAAAGCGAGCGACGAGACTCAAGCTTGGGGCGACTGTCCCGACTGTCGCTGGCGACACCGCGCACGTTCTCGAGCGTCGCGCTCGCGGCGCTCGAAGACCAGCTCGACAGCCGCCGACGTGCTGCTCCGCGACCTCAAGCGCCTGACTGCAGCGAACATGACCGAGGAGATCGAGCGCTTCGCCGCCGCCCTCGCAATCGGTCTGATCCTGCCCGAGGACTTCTGACGCGCTAGCT
The DNA here is from genome assembly GCA_019247075.1 of Solirubrobacterales bacterium. Classification (GTDB taxonomy): domain Bacteria; phylum Actinomycetota; class Thermoleophilia; order Solirubrobacterales; family Solirubrobacteraceae; genus Palsa-465. The sequence goes on along the minus strand of JAFAPR010000249.1, from coordinate 16,669 downwards.
GTAGCGCTCGACGACGCCGTCGGCGACCAGGTCGAGCGCGGCCCGCTGGCGGTCCGGCAGCGCGGGGAGGATCGATTTGGCCCCGGCGACCATCTGAAGCGCCCGGGCACGCGCGGTCTCGAGCGCGCCCGTCGCGGCGATGCGCTCGCACACCGCCCTGGCATCCGTGGCGGTGCGCAGATCGCGGACTTCGAGCGCGGCCAGCTCCCGGTCCCGAGCACGCGCCTCGATCAGCGGCAGCGTGATCGTCCCATCGAGGAGATCGGCGCCCTGCGGTTTCCCTGTCCGCTCGGGGGGTCCGGACACGTCGAGAACGTCGTCGAGGAGTTGGAACGCGAGGCCGATCTGCTCGCCGAAGGTGCCCAGTGTGTCCATCGGACCTTCTCCTTCGATCGCTCCGAGCTCGCACGCCGCGCGGAACAGCACCGCTGTCTTCAGCCTGCAGCGCTCCAGATAGCGCCCCACGGTGACATCGCCGCTCCACGCATCGGAGCGCTGCATGAGCTCTCCCAAGGCGAGCTCCGAGCTGGCCCTGGAGAGCGCGCATACAGCCGACAGAGAGCGCGTCAGCGAGAGCTCCGCAAACGCCCGCGAGAACAGCAGGTCCCCCGTCGCTGTGGCCATTCGCCGCCCGCTCGAGGCGACCACGGTGGGCCGGCCGCGGCGCAGCAGCGAGGCATCGAGCACGTCGTCGTGCACGAGCGTCGCGCCGTGCACCAGCTCGACGGCCACTGCGGAGTGCACCAGCGTGTCCGACTCGGGGGATGGCACTCCGGCCGCCAGACACACGAGCAGCGGCCGCAGCCGCTTGCCGCCGGCGGCAATGGTCTCGCCGGCGTGACGCGCCAGCGCCGCCCCGTGGTCGACGCTGACCTCGGCCATACGCCGCTCCACTCGCTGCATCACCCGCGGCACGCTCGCGCCTGCGGCGTCAAACACCGCCTCGACCGGCTTCACTCACGCACCTCCGCAACGATCCTCACTCAAGCCCTCCCCAGGGTCATGGAGGACTCCGGCCCGGGCGCCTCGTGCGCCTTATTGCTTTCGAACTTCGGCAGGTGGTCATCCGACGCCGCCTCTCACTACCCCGACATGGAGAGCAACGATTCCGCCAGCGGTCAGGTGGTAGTGAATATCACACAGGCCGCTGCGCCACATCGCCGCCGCCAACCCCTCCGGCCCCGGGAAGCGTCTTACCGAGCTGGGTAAGTAGCTGTAGGCCTGAGCATCACCGGCGAGACCGCCGAGCACGGGGACAACACGGTCGAACCACAACTCGAAAAAGGTGGACAGCGGAGGGCGGCGGGGAGTAGTGATCTCGAGCACCACGATCCGTCCGCCGGGCCGCACCACCCGGACCATCTCCGCCAGTCCTCGGTCGAGGTCGGCGAAATTGCGCGCGCCGAAGCCGATGGTGGCGGCGGCGTAGCTGTCCCGAGCGAACGGGAGAGCGAGCGCGTTGGCGGCTTGGAAGCGGATGACCACGTCCGGGCGCGGGGCGGCCCTAGCCTTGGCCTGCGCCACTTCGAGCATCCGCTCCGAGAAATCGACCCCCACCACCTCGCCCCCGGGCGCGACCCGCCCGGCGAGCTCGAACGCAAGATCCCCCGTCCCAGTGGCGACGTCCAGAACTCGTTCGCCCGGAGAAACCTCGGCCAGCTGCGCCGCGCGGCGCCTCCAGCTGCGGTGCAGTCCCGCGGTCATGACTGTGTTCATGCCGTCGTATAGCGCCGCGATGCGATCGAACATGGCCCGTACCTGGGCCTCGTCGAGGCGGCCTCCCTGCACATCTGTGACCTCGCGAGCCGCCACCGATGCAGCGCCACTCGGTCCCGATTGGCCCGCGCTCATCGCGCGGAGGGCTTAGTTAAAGCAGCGTCGCCCGGCCGTCCCACTAGTGGAGCATCGATAGGAAGGCGACCAGGGTCTGGAACTTCTGCGGGTACTGCTGCCTGAGACCCTTGAAGGAGGGCATAGGTGGCGTTGGGTTCAGCAGCGTCGAGGCGATCTGCTGGGGAGGAACTTTGCTGGCGATCGTCGTCAGCACCGGCCCCGGACCGTTGTTGCCATTGTCGCCGATCTGATGGCAGGCCAAGCAGCCCGACTGGCCCACGACGAGCTCACCCTTGGTGAAGGTGGCCTTTTGCTGGGCGGTGAAGTTGGACGGGGGCTTGAGGTCGACTGTGTTGGGCGAGCCGGTGTTGGCGCCCGAAAAGGTCAGGTACGCCATAGCGCCGATGGCGAACAGGGCGGTGGCCAGGGCGATTGGCCGCCGCTCGATCCGCCGCTCCGGGCTGCGATCGTAGAACGGCAGCAAGAACAGCAGGATCATGCAGATCGTCGGCACCCCGATCGTCGCCATCGGCGTGAAGTCCGGAACCTTGCGCATGACGCGCAGGACCTCGAACAGAAAGAAGAAGTACCAGTCGGGGCGCGGCACATAGGTGGTCGTGGTCGGGTTGGCCTTGGGCCCAAGCTCCGCCCCGAACAGCAGCGCCAAGAAGATGATCACGAGCATCACGATCAGCGCCATTACCGCGTCCTTGGCCACGGCGTAGGGGAAGAACGGCTTGCCCTCGTTCTTCAGGATCGAGTACTCGCGGAGGTAGGCCTCCTTTTCGGCCTGGTTCATCGCTCAGACGTCCGTCTCGGGCTGGAACTGCTTCTCCGGCTCGGCCTTGAGCCAGGGCGGCGCCGTGATTCCCAGCTTGGTCACGAGATAGAGGTGGGCGCCGATCAGCGCCACTATCGCGCCGGGGATGATCAGCATGTGGATGGCGTAGAAACGCGAGAGCGTGGTGGCCCCGAAGTCGGCCCCGCCGAACAGGAAATTCGATAGATAGGGACCGATGAAGGGGCCGCCCGCGTTGATGTTCACGCCGACGACCGTGGCCCAGTAGGCGCGCTGGTCGAGCGGCAGCAGATATCCGGTGAAACCCATCGCCAGCGTCAGTATCAGCAACACGACACCGATGATCCAGGTCAGCTCGCGGGGGTACTTGTAGGCGCCGAAGAAGAACACCCTCCCCATGTGAAGGAAGATCAGGATGATCATCACCGAGGCGCCCCACTTGTGCATCCCGCGTACGAACTGCCCGAGGAAGGCATCGGTCGTTATGTAGCGGACGGACTCGTACGCTCCGCCTGAAGCGTCCGGCCGGTAGTACATCGCCAGGAATACGCCCGTCACCGCCTGGTTGAGGAACGCGAACAGCGTCGCCGAACCGAGCGTGTAGTACCAGTTGACCCCACGCGGAACCTTGCGGAACAGCAGCCAGCGGCCGACCGGGGTCAGCGAGGTGCGCTCGTCGATCCAGTCGACGGCGGTGACGCCGGCCTCGAGGGGATCGAGGGTGTCGGCGACTCCGGCGCCGTTGTCATCGCCGGGAGGCTTGGGCCGGGGTCTGAGCCCCTTGGGCAGCGGCGGTGCGGGAAGGCGAGGCATGTCCTACTTTTTTTGCGATACGCCGGGCGGCGGTTTGGGCTGGGCGAACTGGCGCGGGTACAGGTACTGCCCGATGCCGTCGAGTGGCTCGCCCGGGTAGCGCGGCGAGAACCGCCGCAACTCGGAGTTGACCGAGTAGCGAGGCCCAACCTCGACCAGTCCGGTGGCGTGGTTGAAGCGGGTATAGAAGCGGTCCAGCGGCCGCACCGGCGGACCGCCCGCGACCATGCCCCGGATGTCGTAGACGCCGCCGTGGCAGGGACAGATGAATCGGGCCGCGGCGGGCGTCCAGCGGACCGGGCAGCCAAGGTGCATGCATCGTGACGACAGGGCGATCCAGTGGTTGTACTGGTCCTCCGGTTCGGTGTCGATCGCTGGATTGCGGGTGCGGACGTAAGCGAGGGTGTTGTTGACGTTCCCTGCTGCTCCCAACGGCCCCTGCTGGATCTGGATCACCCGCGTAACGAAGTTGTCATTGGGGAAGTCCGAAGACGGCCCGATCGGCTGCCAGGTCCATTGTTCGTGACTGAAGACGGGGCCGACGGCGAACGCCAGCGCGGGCAGCGTGAAGGCCGCGGCAGCCAGGGCGCCGGCGCCGTTGGCGACGCCGACCATGAACCTTCGCCGCGTGACCGTCTCACCCTCGAACGCCCCCGGCATGTCGCGGCCGGCGGTGTACTTGGACTTCTGCTGTCGATGACGGTTTGCCAACGTAGGGTGGTTTGCGGGCCTAGCGCCGGTCTCCAATTGAACGCGCCGCGAAGGCTACCGTCAACAACGATTCAACCGTTACGAAGGGCTTTGAGCGCCGGCAGCGCTCGGCGATCCCCGGCGCGAGCCAGTTGCTTGGCCTCCTCGAGCCGCTCGCTTCCCCCCCACCCGACCGCGGTGGCGCTCGCGGCCCAGACCGCGTCGGCCAGCTCCCGGTCCCCGACGGCGTGGGCCTGCGCGACCAGCGCGATCGCGTCGGCCAGCTCGGCCACGGCGGCGAGGTCGCCAAGCGCCGCCAGCCGCTCGAGCCCCATCGCGTAGAGTTGATCGCCGAGCAGCAGCGCCAGGTCCCGGTCGTCAGTCTGGACCACGCGTGGCGGCCCGTAGTGGAGCCTGACCCCCTCCAGGATCATCTCGAGCAACAGCTCGTACTCGCCTGGCGCACAGGCCGCCCGGGGGCCCGCGGCCGCGACTTGAGCTGGACCCGGCTGGCCGCCCCCGTCGCGCCGGTCGCCCTTCACCAGTTCCGCCACCGGGCCGTTGTGGGCGCGCAGAGCGACCGCCAGCGCATCTGCGCCATCGCGCGCGGGCCTCATCGATCCGCCACCTCTCCGAAGGCCTCCCTCGCGGCGTCGAGGGTGTGCTCGATGTCCTCCTGGGTGTGGGCGAGCGAGGGAAACCACGCCTCGAACTGGGACGGGGGCGGGTACACGCCCCGATCCAGCAGCGCGCGGGCAAAGGCAGCGTAGGCCTGCAGGTCGGCCTTGGCAGCCTGTGCGTAGTTCCACACGGGCCGATCGGAGAAGAACGGCGTGACCAGCCCTGGAACCGATTGCACCGTGAGCGCCACCCCTGCCTCGGCGGCCGCCTCGCGCAGCCCGCCCGCGAGCGTTTCCGTGGTCTCCGCCAGCCGGCCGTAGGCAGCGTCGCCCAGCTGGCGGAGCGTGGCGACCGCCGCGGCGGTCGCAAGCGGATTGCCGGAGAGGGTCCCCGCCTGGTAAACGTCGCCGGCCGGAGCGATGCGCTCCATCAGCTCGCGCCATCCCCCGAACGCCGCCGCGGGGAGGCCGCCGCCGATGACCTTGCCCATGATCGTCAAGTCGGGGAGCACGTTCAGGTGCCCTTGGGCACCTCCGCGAGCGACGCGAAAGCCGGTGATCACCTCGTCGAAGATCAGCAGCGCGCCGGACCGGTCGGCTTCCGCGCGCAACGTCTCGAGGAACCGATCGTGTGGCGGGACCACGCCCATATTGGCCGGGATCGGTTCGACCAGGATCGCCGCGAGGTCGCTTGAGCTGGGCAGTGTCTCGGGCGCGTTCCAGGGCACGGTTACGGTCGCGGCCGTAGCAGCCGCGGGCACCCCGGGGCTCGCCGGGATACCCTGGGTGGCGAGGCCCGACCCCGCCTCCGTGAGCAGGCCGTCCACGTGGCCGTGGTAGGCGCCCGCGAACTTCAGCACCTTCTCGCGCCCGGTGACCGCGCGTGCAAGGCGGATCGCACTCATCGTGGCCTCCGTGCCCGACGAGGTCATGCGCATCATCTCCACCGAGGGCATCCGGCCGCTCATCTCCAAGGCCAGCTGCACCTCGGCCTCCGTGGGCGCGCCGAAACTAGTCCCGCGTGCTGCCGCCTCCGCGACCGCCTCGACGACGGCCGGGTGGGCGTGGCCGAGGATCAGCGGACCCCACGAGGAGACCCAGTCGACATACTCGTTGCGATCCACGTCCCACACGCGCGAGCCCGCGCCGCGAGCGATGAAGATCGGCTCGCGCCCGATCGCCTTCATCGCGCGCACGGGGGAGTTGACACCGCCGGGAAGCAGTTCGCGCGCGTCCGCGTAGAGCTCCTGAGAGCGAGTCGTGGCCCTGACGTCGCTCACACGCCCGCGTGCCGGCGTTCCCAGTCGCGGTACTCGTCGGTGAAGTAGAGAAGGCGCACCTTCTTGAATTCCGTCGAGGAGTACAGCGTGGCCCGCTCAGCGATGCCCGTCTCCGTTGCGATGGCGTCGAGTATCGCGTCGCACTCCTCCTTGGAGCGACCGTGCGCCATCGTGAAGATCGAGTACGGCCAGTCCTCGTAAGTGGGCCGCTGGTAGCAGTGGGAGATCCCGCGGAAGGCCGCCATGCGGGGTCCCATCTCCATGATCCGCTGCTCGGGCACCTTCCATACGCCCATTCCGTTGGCGCTGAACCCCGCGCGGCGGTGGTACAGGATCGCGGCAACGCGGCGGAGCAACCGTCGCTCGCGCATCCCTTCAAGGTGCGCAAGAAACGCCTCCTGCGTGAGCCCGGCTGCTGCCGCGGCGGGCGCATAGGGCTCCGAGATCACGGGCATGTCCCCCTGCATCGCGCGAATCACGGCCACGTCGAGCATGTCGTAGGGCTGACGCTCCGTCTCCGCCGGCGCGACCGCCTCCGCGGCCCGCGCGAGGATGTCCGTCCCACCCTCCATCTCGAGGTCCATCCTGATCTTGAACAGCTTCAGGGTGGGCAGCTGGCGCACGGACTCGGCGCCCGCGAGGCGCCCGAGCACTTCCAGGGTTCCTTCCAGACCCAACGGGGAGTCTGGCTCGGTCGCGATCGTGAACCAGATGTTGAAGTCGTGGTTGCGAAGGTAGTTGTGCGAGACCCCGGGATGGGCGTTGATCACCTTGGCGGCGCGCCAGGGGTTCTCTGAGTCCACCTTCGCGGCAACGAGCATCGAGGAGTAGCCGAGCACGCGCGTGTCGAAGATCGGAGTGACCTGACGGATGATGCGCTCCGCGAGCAGCCGCGTGACCCGCGCCATCGCCTCTTCCTCGTCGATCCCTGCGCCTGCGGCGACGTGCTGGTAGGGACGCGGCGCGATTGGAAAGTGGGCCTGCATCAGGTTGAGCAGCCGCTTGTCAAGGTCGTCGAGGGCGACGGCCGCCCCTTGCTTGCGCGAGCGCAGCTTGGGCCCGTGGGCGCGCGAGGTGCCTGCTTGGTCTACCGAAGCCACCGGGCCGCGTCCTTCGCGTGGTACGTGACGATCAGATCCGCGCCCGAGCGCCGAATGCAGGTGAGTGCCTCGAGCAGCGCCGCGCGTTCGTCGAGGTAGCCGGCCGCAGCGGCGGCCTTGACCATCGCGTACTCGCCGCTGACGTTGTAAGCGGCAACGGGTATCCCCGTCTCGTCCTTGACCCGCCTGATCACGTCGAGGTAGGGCAGCGCCGGCTTGACCATCACGATGTCGGCGCCCTCCTCGACGTCCAGCCGGGCCTCCCGCAGCGCCTCGCGGCCGTTGGCCGGATCCATCTGGTAGCCACGGCGGTCGCCGAACGCGGGGGTGGAGTCGACGGCCTCTCGGAAGGGTCCATAGAACGCCGAGGCGAACTTTGCGGAGTACGCGAGTATGGGCGTCTCGGCCTGGCCGCTCTCGTCCAGAGCTTGACGGAGCACGCCGACACGGCCGTCCATCATGTCGCTGGGGGCGACGAGATCGGCCCCGGCGCGCGCCTGCGATACCGCGGCCCGGGAAAGGAGCTCGAGGGTTGCGTCGTTGTCCACCGAGCCGTTGCGCACGACGCCGCAGTGGCCATGGCTCGTGTACTCACACAGGCAGAGGTCAGTCGCCACGATCAACCCGGGCACCTGCTCTTTGATTGCGCGCGTGGCGAGTTGCACCACCCCCTCGTCGTCCCACGCGCCCGAGCCTTCATCGTCCTTGCTCGCAGGGATCCCGAACAGCAGCACCGCCGGAACTCCGAGGTCCGCCGCCTCCGCCGCCTCCGCCACCGCGTGGTGGATCGAGAGGCGGTCAACCCCTGGCATCGCCGGGATCGGCTCGCGGCGGTCCGAGCCGTGGGCAACGAACAGCGGGTAAACGAAGTCTGCCGGCTCGAGGGACGTCTCGCGGACGAGACCGCGCAACGCGCGCGTCGCGCGCAGCCGGCGCAGGCGGGTCTGCGGAAACGCCATCCCCTTGAGGATACCGGCGGGATTAGCCGGGGCGGAAGGCCCAGAGGTGGACGAAGATCGACGTGTACGCCGCCATCGATGCGCACACTAGCCTTCGACACCGGAATGGCAGGCGGCCCGGTACGGATTCTGTTCATCGGCGACATCGTCGGTGGTATCGGACGGCGCACGGTAGAGGCTCTCCTACCCGTCCTGCGGGACCGGCTCGAACCGACGTTCGTGATTGCAAACGGTGAGAACGCGGCGGGTGGCACCGGCATCACGCCCAAGGTGGCCGCCCGCCTGTTCGAGTCTGGGATCGACGCGCTCACGCTCGGCAACCACGCCTACCGTCACCGCGAGGTCTATCGCTACCTGGACGAGGAGCCCCGCATCCTGCGCCCTGCGAACTACCTGCGCAGCCAGCCGGGTCATGGCTGGTGCGTCGTCGATCGCGGCGACATCCGCCTGGGCGTGGTATCGATCTCGGGCAACCTCTACATGAACGCCGGCAGAGTCGCCTTCCCCGAGGCCGACGCCGCCTTGCACGCCTTGGAGGGGAGGGTCGAACATCTCGTCGTCGACATGCACGCGGAGGCCACGAGCGAGAAGGTGGGGATGGGTTGGCACCTCGACGGCCGCGTCACGGCCGTGCTCGGCACCCACACGCATGTCCCGACCGCGGACGCGCGGGTCCTGCCCGGGGGAACCGCATACATCACCGACGTGGGCATGACGGGGGCGCGGGGCGGCGTGATCGGGGTCAAGCGCGAGCAGGCGCTGGAGTCCCTGGTCACACGCATGCCGGTCAAATTCGAGACCTCCTCCGAGGATCCATGGCTGAACGCCGTGGTGGTAACAGCCGATGGACCGATGCGGGCCTCGTCTATCGAATTGGTGCTGGAACCGGCGGCGGGAGTGCGGTAGACGGAGCGGGCGCTTGCTCGCCACCGGCCCCTGCTTCCCTCTCGGCGGGCACGTCGCCGGGCTCGGGTTCGACGGGCGTTCGCGGCTCGGCGCCTGCCAGCGACATCAGCACCGGCGGCAGGAACCAGACGATGTACAGGTAGAACCAATATGTGACGCCGAGCTGGATCGCGATCAGGATCGCCCCGGCGAGCGCGGCCACCTCGATCTCGGTGCGGCGCCGGGGCAGGAAGGCGGCCCCGATCGCAAGCAGGACGGCGAGGCCCTGGACCACGTGCTGCTCGACGCCGAGATGACCCCAGAGCCCCCAGATCGAGAACGGAGCCGGGCGACTGGCCTGGTAGGCGATCGTCTCGTGCCAGAACCTGCCGAGTCCGCCCGACACCAGCGCCGGCACCATCGCCGCGGCCACGGTCGCGCCAACAGTGGCCGCGAAAAGGAGCGCCCGCCGGGCCACAAACCGGGGCTCGGCGGCTCGGACGAGCAGCGGCGCCAGGCCAAACGGCGCGAACTTGGTCAGTCCAGCGAGCGCCACGCCGACGCCCCGCCCAGCCGGGGAAGTCATCACCAGCAACGTCACGACCAGAAACAGCGAGACCAGCGCGTCGTTGCTGTTCGAGCTGAGCGCGAACAGGGTGAAGGGGTAGGCAGCCCAGAGATAGGCCAGCACCACGCCCAACGTGGGGCGGCCGAGGCGGCGACCCAGCAGGTAAAGCCCTACCAGCGTGAGCAGATCGAAGGCGATCGCCGCCGCGTGCGCGGCCGGGAGCGAGTCCCAGGTCCCGCTCCACCCGAAGATCGCCGTGAAGGGAACGTAGGCGTAGTAGTTCACGGGCCCGTACGTATTGCCGTTGGCATTGCCGCTTGGCCACTGGCCGTACAGGGCGTGGCCATGGAGCAGCCGGTGGGCCCCGATCACGCCCGCGTAGCCGACGTCGATGACATTCGAGTCGATCACGTTGAGGGCGATCCGAAAGCCGACCAGCGCGACCAGCGCGACCAGCAGCCAGGAGGACGGCACCGCGAGCGCAAGAGGGCGCCGCGGCCGTCCACGTCCGAAAGCGAGCAGCAGCAGGCGCACGAGCAGGTAGATCAAAAACGGATATACGAGCGGCACCGAGAGCCCGATCCGGGCGTGGTTGAAGAACGCAAGCGAGATCGAGAAGCCGAGCAGCATCAGCAGGTCAAGCTGCAACAGCGACCATGACCGGCGACGGAACAGGCCGCGCCACGGGAGGAAGGGAGCCAGGAACAGCGCGCACAGCGGCAGCCAGACGTAGAGCGCATTCGAGATCCGCCCGAAGGCGCCGGCGTATCCCCGCGCCATCGTCCAGGCCACTTGGAAACCAGTCCAGGTCTCGGTCACCTTGCCGGTGCTGTCGGCGACGTACGCCTGTGCGAGCTCCTTACGCTTGCGGCCGGCGGAGAACCAACTGACCTGCCACTGGCCGGGCCCCAGCGTGTATTCGTAGGGGGTGGCGTCGGGGTGGCGACGCACCTCGGCTGCAATGACCGGCGTGTGGGCCGCGAGCCGCTCCACTTGCGCCGCTGTCAGGCGAAAGTTGTGAGGTGGTCGGTGCTGCTGAGTGACGAGCTGGGGGCCCGATGAGGCGGCGGCTGTGCCGGGGAGGCACAGAAGGAGGACGCTCGTGAGCGCCGCGGCGAAGGTCAGACGCGGGACGTAGACCCGCCGGCGCCGCTCGCGCGGGTGTGGCGTGCGCTCCCGGTACGCGCGCTGCGCCCGGGCAGGTCTCGCTCGCGCTAGGCCTTGAAGCTCCAGAGCTTCTGCCCGAGGAAAGACAGAGGCGTCGCCGCCGCGACCGCGATCGCTTGCGCCAGCACCTTGACCAGTCCGAAGTCGGAGACGAGCGTCACCAGCACCACGTACGTGAAGCCGTAGGCGACCAGCGAAACCAGGAAGAAGCGCGTCCCCTGGAAGATGGGGTGCTCGTGCTTGGCGTCGAATGTCCAGTGGCGGTTCCACCAGAAGTTGCTGGCCACCGAGACTACGAAGGCTATCGCCGACGAGAGCCGGTAATCGATCGCGAGCGCGTGGACGCACAGCGCAAAGACCCCTAGGTTGATCAGGTAGCCGCTGGCGCCGACCGCGGAGAAACGGAGGAGCTGGAACCAGTTGGCCCGCTTGACCATCCCGGCGCGGGCGCGCGCGTGGAACGGCAACCGGACCGAAGGGAACTCGACGGTCTTAGGTAGCTCGACAGCTATCGACCGTTCTTCGGGCATTGGGCAAATGTAGCGACGGGAGCGTTTCGGTACGTTTAGGGGGTCTTCGGCTAACCGGGTCCTAATCCTTGCTCGGAGGGACTCATTTGCCTCTCTACCCCGAAATGGTGGGACACCATCGGGGCCACGTCGCACAGCGACCACTGCTCGCGTGCCGCGGGTCCCTCCGGCCCGGTGCCGGACCACAAGAGCGCTCCCAGCGAGTCTGATCTGTGCAGGGAGCCGTGGCTGCCGCCGCCGACGTGGGCGACGCCTCCCCAGTCGACGAACTCGTACCCGGGGGCCGCGCACAGGAGCAGGTCCCCGGCATTAGGACAGCAAAGCGCCGCCCACGCGCGTTCGAACGCGTTGGGGTATGACGCCGATAGGAGACGGCCGTCCTGCACTGCGGCGCCAAGCGCTGCCAGGTCGCCGTCGACGCTCCAGCGGTTGCCGCGAAGGTCCTCGAGCTCACCGCCGGGAGCGAAACGAAGCTCACCTCGTGCGCTGCGGACGACGGCCTCGTCGCCGTCGAGCCACAGCACCAGGTCCATTCCGGGGATGGTCTGCGCGACGGCGATCGCTCGCCGCATCAGGTCCTCGCGCCGATCCTCGTCTAGCGCATAGATCATGGCCGCGCGCTGGGCCGGAGAGAGGGCCACCTCCGCAGCCTCCGGCCTGGCGGGGCCGGGCCTGGCCACTTCGAAGTCCGCAAACGCGCGGTCGAGCCGGATCCGCTCCTCCACGGGGGCCTGCGAGTGGTCGGAGGTCACGATCACGGCGAAGTGGGCGAAGAACTCCTCCGGGCCGCCGGCAGCGTGCATCAAGCGCTCGAGCTGGCGGTCCGCAGCCGCGATCGAGATGACCTGGGCGTGCGGTCCGTTCCGGTGGGAGAAGGCGTCGTTGTCGGGCAGCGAGAGGAGCAGAAAATCGAACAGATCGTGTTCGATCAGGTAGGCACCGACGCAGCCCGAGTGCTGGTCGCGGATGCCGGGCATGCCGAGCTGCCCGCGACAGCCGGTCCTCCGGCTGGCGTAGAGATCGGCATAGAAAAGCTCCTTGGGACCATCGATCGTGCGCCTGAACAAGGTCGAGGTCACGATTCGCGCGAGCGCGGTCTCGTTGGAGACCTCGTGATGGTGGCGACCCCGGTAGATCAGGTACGTGGTGCCGGCGGTACGCAAACCTGCGTCGTCGAGGGTCTCAAAGACCGTCTCCACATCTGGCGAGAGATGCTCGGCGTTCATCCGGTAGACGGTGTCCGTCAGCGAGCGCAGCACGCCGAACTGACGACTGGCCGAAAAGCTCGAGCCGTATTCGATGTAGCGGGCTTCCTCGCGGTGGTACCAGTTCATGCTGGGAATGCCGTGCCTGTCCGGTCCGACTCCAGTGGCGATCGTGGCCGCGCACACCGGTGTGACGGACGGAAAGGCAGCGACGCAGTCCTCGACGTAGATCCCTCGCTCTCTGATCTGGGCGAGCGCCGGCGCGCGCCCGAGCGCGATCGTGCGCTCGAGCATGGCCGGCTTGAGCGCATCGATGACCACGAGCACGAGCTTCTTGGCTGACGTCAACCGCGCCTTCTTCCGATCACCTGAGAATGCGCAGGCCGGCGTATTTCTTGCCCCGCTGCCGCCGGCCCGCGATCAGCAGCCAGACGAGCGCCGCGAGGCCTACGACACCAACGGGCGGGGCGACCACCGACAGGATCGCGAAGGCGACCGCGATCCCCTCGGCGTACAGAACGACCGCTGACGCCGCTTGCGCCTCCAGGCGGGCCCGGGCGCGGACGAAAAGGGGCCGCATCGCCGCTAGTCCTATGAGCGCGCACGCGATGCCGGCCAGATACCCGGGCCAGTCACTGGCCCAGCGCGGATGATGGGCCTGCGCGAGCGCCCCGCCGAACAGCAGCGCTCCCAGCCCCAGCGCGACAGCGGCCAGGACCACGAAGATCGGCGGCCGCTCAGCCTTCGCGGGACCGACGCGCCGCTCGACCAGAGCCAGCACGATCGCGCACAGGACCATCGCGAGCAGCCAAGGAGTTCCTTCCAAAAAGGCGAAGTCGGTGGCCTTGAAGTCGATCTGGACATCTCCGGCAGCCAGCGCGCCCACCGCCAAAGCCGGCAGGAAGGGCCGGATCCCCACAGCCGCGGCGATGCCGATGCCCTGGAAGATGTCGAATAACAGATGCATGGTGCGCTACCGTGACCCAACGTGACGATACGTGCTCGATGCCGTCACGTGCGGGGTCAGGCCGCGGGGACACTATGAAGGCAGGCGCAGAAGACGGCTCAGCGCGCCGACGGCCGCGGCCGGCAAAGGCCGCCGCACCTCGCCCCGCGCGCACCGCCACGCACGAGATCGAACGCTACGGGAGTCTGTTCGCGCAACGGACGACGGTCATGAACTCATCGGCTATGCGCGACCTGATGGCGCTCACCGAGCGGCCCGAGGTCATTTCGCTCGCGGGCGGTCTCCCCGACACCTCCACCTTCCCACCGGACTCCTACGCCGCTCTCATGGGCACGGTCGCAGCCCGCGCCTGCGCCCGAGCGCTCCAGTACGGGCCGACCGAGGGGCTGGAGGCGATCAAGGACTGCGTACGAGAGGTGATGGCGGCCGAGGGAATGAACATCGACCGCGGCGAGGTGCTCGTGACGAGCGGCGGGCAGCAGGTGATCGACCTGGTCTGCAAGACGCTGCTGGACCCCGGCGACGTGGTGGTATGCGAGGCGCCCACCTACCCGGGCGCGGTCCCGACCTTCTGCTCATATCAAGCTGAGGTCGTGCACGTGGCGATGGATGACGACGGGATGCGCATCGACGAGCTCGAGCAGACGCTGGCCCGGTTGGAGGGCGCTGGCCGGCGGCCCAAGTTCATCTACACGGTGCCGAACTTCCACAACCCGGCGGGAGTCACGCTCTCGGGTGCGCGTCGCCATGAGCTGGTGCGGATCGCCTCCGAGCGAGAGGTGCTGGTGCTCGAGGACAACCCCTACGGCATGCTCCGCTACGAGGGACCATCGTTTCCCGCGCTGCGCTCCCTGAGCGAAGAGTTCGTGATCTACGCGGGCACGTTCTCGAAGATCCTCTCGCCGGGCGTGCGGCTGGGGTGGGCCGCCGCTCCCGGACCGGTGCTCGAGAAGATGAACATCGGCAAGCAGGCGTCCGATCTGTGCTCCTCGTCGATCTCGCAGTACTTCGTATGCGCGTACTTCGAGGCGGGGCCCTGGCAACAGTACGTCCATTCGCTGATCGAGATGTACCGCCGCCGAAGGGACGCGATGCTCGACGCGCTGGCCGAGCACCTCCCTCATGAGGCCTACTGGACACATCCCCGAGGGGGTCTGTTCATCTGGGTCACGCTTCCTGACTACATCGACACCACGGACCTGCTGGCACGCGCACTCGAGGAGCGAGTGGCCTTCGTGCCGGGCCGTGCCGCGTTCGTCGACGGCCGCGGTGGCTCTTCGATGCGACTGAACTTCTCGGGCGTCGACCAGGAACAGATCCGGGAGGGGATTCGCCGTCTCGGCGAGGTGATCGGCGAACAGGTCCGGCTATACGGCACGCTGACCGGCGCAGAGCGCGTTGGTTCACGGCCGGCTCGCGCCGGGCGCGCGGCCTTCCCGCAGACGGGCGAGCTCGCCCGCATCCTTCACCTGCCGCGCAAGCACACGGAATGAGCCGCGTAGCCGTGCTGAAGGGCGGCCGCTCGCTCGAGCGGCAAGTTTCGCTGCGCTCCGGGGCCCGCGTGGAGGACGCGCTGGACCGGCTCGGTCACGATCCGGTGGGAATCGACGTAGGGGCAGACCTCGTCGATCGGCTCCGAGAGAGCCGGCCCGACGTCGCCTTCGTCGCGCTCCACGGGCGTGATGGAGAGGACGGGACCGTCCAAGAGCTGCTCGACACCCTCGCCATACCCTATACGGGCTCAAGGGTGTCCGCGTGCATCCGCGCCGCCGATAAGGTCCTCGCCAAGCATGCGATGCGGGACCGCGAGGTTCCGACGCCCGAGTTCTTCGCCTTCAGCGAGACCGCCTTCAACGAGCTGGGGGCCGCCCAGGCGCTGCCGGCGATCCAGGAGCGGCTCGGCTTCCCGATCGTTGTCAAGCCAGCCTCCCAGGGATCGGCCCTGGGGATCAAGTTCGCTCGTACCTCAGCCAGCGTGCCCGCCGCGCTCCTGGCGGCGTTCTCGTATGACCGCAAAGTGCTGCTCGAACGGCATGTCGATGGCCGGGACCTCGCCGTCTCGATCATCGCCGACGGCGCTTCACCGCGGGCGCTGCCAATCGTCGAAGCGGTGCCCGTCCAGGATGAGTTCTACGACTTCGAGGCCCGCTATGAGTTCGGGCGTACGAAGTTCTCATGTCCTGCACAGCTGCCCGAGGCGACTGCGCGGGAGGCGATCCGCATCGCGCTCTCAGTTTTCGAGCTGCTGGGCTTGGCCGGTTTCGCGCGCGTGGATTTGATGTTCGACGACAAGCGCGACGAGCTATATGCATTGGAGGCCGACGTGGTACCGGGCCTGACTGACACGAGCCTTCTGCCCCAGGCGGCCGATGCAGCCGGGATCGGCTTCGACGAGCTCGTCCAGCGGATTCTCGACGCCGCCGTCTAGCGGCGACTACTCGTCACTGGCGAAGTCCTCGGGGGAGACGTGGTCCAGGAAGTCCTTGAACTTCTCCACGACCTCCTCGGTGTCCTCGACCTCGTGCTCAAACTCGATCGCGGACTCCGTGATGACCTCGTCGGCGGCGTAGATCGGCGCACCCGCGCGCACGGCCAGCGCCAGTGCGTCACTGGGCCGGGAATCGATCTCAAATTCCCGGCCGTTCGCCCGTAGGCTGATCGACGCGTAGAAGGTGTTCTCGCGCAACTCGGTCACCGCCACTCGGATGCACTCCACATCCAGCTCGCCGAGCATGTCGGAGAGCAGGTCGTGCGTCATCGGCCGCGGCGTAGAGGCGCCCTGAAGCTTCATCAGGATCGCCGCCGCCTCGGGGTGACCGATCCAGATCGGCAGGAATTTGTTGTTCTCGACCGTCTTGAGCAACACGATTGGCTGCTTGCCAACCATGTCGAAACTCACGCCGTAGATCACCATTTCCTGCACGCGCCACTCCTCGGGTAGCTACCCGGGCAGTATAGGCACGAGGCTGACCCCACCCTGCAGGGTGCACGCGTCACTCGGCGCCACGCTTAGCGCATGACTAGGCCACACCCTAGACTCCACGGCCGTGGAGGCTGCTCCAGAGCGCGTCGAGCGGCGCCCGCAGTCGGCGGACGTCCAACAGGGTGACGGCACGGGCCCCGACGGGGCCGTGCTGGCGTTGCCGCGGGCCGGGTTTTGGCACTGGCGTGGGAGCCGGCTGGAGGCGCTGTGGCTGGCCTACCGGTTTGCGATCCTCTTCTATCTGAGCACGCGCGTGGCGCTGGTCGTGAT
>JAFAPR010000185.1 GCA_019247075.1 Solirubrobacterales bacterium | reverse complement strand
ACAAGGGCGTGGGGGCCTTCGATCTCATGCGTCACGGCCTTGCCGACGTCGTGCAGCAACGCTGCCCTGCGTGCGGTCTTGGCGCTCGCCGCCAGCTCCTCGGCCATCATCGCCGCCAGCCGCGCCACCTCGATCGAGTGAGCAAGCACGTTCTGGCCATAGCTGGTGCGGAACTTGAGCCGCCCGAGCAGCCTGATCAGCTCGGGATGGAGGCCCTGCACGCTGGCGTCGAGCACCGCGGACTCGCCGAGCTCGACCACGTGGCGGTCGAGCTCGGACTTAGCCTGTAAGTACATCTCCTCGATGCGCGCCGGGTGGATGCGGCCGTCCTGCAACAACTTCTCGAGCGTCAGCTTGGCGATCTCGCGCCGCACCCCGTCGAAACCGGAGAGCACCACCGCGCCAGGGGTGTCATCGATGATGAAGTCCACGCCCGTAAGGTTTTCGAGTGCCCGGATGTTGCGGCCCTCGCGGCCGATGATCCTTCCCTTCATCTCGTCCGCGGTCAGGTGGACGACCGAGACGGTGGTCTCGGTCGCGTGACCGGCCGCGAGCCGTTGCATGCACACCGAGAGGATGTTGCGAACGCGACGCTCTGCCTCGCGCTTGGTTTGCTCCTCGATCTCGCGGATGCGCCGGGCGGCGTCGTGGCGAGCCTCCTCTTGCACCTCCTTGAGCAGAAGCTCCTTGGCTCGCGCCGCGGAGAGTCCGGAAACTCGCTCCAGCGCGCGCTCTAGGTCCTGGGTGCGCTGCACCAGGGCCTCGCGCGCCAGCTTTAGCTCGGCCTCTCGTTCGGCCACTGCCTGTTCACGTCCCGACAGCGAGGCTTCGCGACGAGCCAGCGCGGCGGCACGCTCAGCGATCTCGGGCTCGCTTGCCCGGGCGCGGTCAGCGCGCCCTGATTCGGTCGGGCGGCGCCTGCCAAGTGCGACCGAGCCAGCGCCTGCGGCCAAGGTCCCACCGTGAGTCTGGGCCCCGGCGCCCACAGCTTCATGGGACCTGCCCGAGTGCGCGCGGGTGTAAAGGACAGCGGCGAGGACGATCCCTACAGCGATCAGCGCTGCTGCACCGATGATGTCCATGGTCGTTCCTCTCTCGTGACAGTCCCACGATGGGACCTGTCACGTGCACGTTTTCAGTTGTGGGAGCGACCGATTGACCCGTTCAGACACCACGGATGCCGCTGGCAGACCCTCTAGGTAGGCGAGAGGGGCCAGGCGACGGCTTCAGGTGATCTGTTTGAACCGGGCGGTCCGGTTGAGATTTCGCTAAGCGTCCTGTCCGGGATCCGAATAATCACGCAATTTGCTGGTTCTTTGATGGCCCGACGGGCCAGTCGTTCGCACCCCGGATCGTAGTACCGCGGAGGCCGGCGCGCAATCACCGTCGGGCACGTTGCACTCCGCCGCCCGTCATTCAGTGAGGTAGTCCGGGAGGCCCTGTAGACAGGTGCCTACTCCCGCGAGTAGGCGCAAAGCGCCTCGAGCGCTACCTCGAAGGCGTATCCCTTGCGCAGCAGCACTCCCAGCGCGCGCTCCCTGTCGCGGCGGTCACGCGGCGGCGCGGGGAAGCGGCGATGCAGGAGCGAGAGCGCGCGCTCCGCTTCGCTCTCCGACGAAGCCGGCGTACTTTCGCCGGCGGCGGCAAGCGCGGAGTCGACCGTCTCGGGGTCGACTCCGCGCTTGCGCAGCGCGCCACGGATCCGCTCAGATCCCCACTGCTCGAGCTGCCGCTTGTCCTCCGCGAAAAGGCGCGCGAACCGGCCGTCATCGACGGCGCCTTCGGCCGCGAGCCCTGCCAGTGCCTGCGCGATCGTCGCCTCGCTGAAGCCTTCGCGGCGCAGGCGACGGGCGACCTCGGCGCTGGTCCGCTCGCGCTCGTCCAGATATCGGTAGGCGACGTCCAGGGCATACTCAGCTTGCTCCGGGGCGTGGCTACGAACGGCCGTGCCTGCGGGTTTAGCCACAGCTCACCGAGCCATTACGCGGCGCGCTGAGTGGCCGCCGGTGGGGAACCTGCCTTCCGCCCCGGAGAGGCCTCGCGCCAGTCGCCGCCCGCGCCACTGCCGGCCTGTCCCGGCCGGGCGCCATCGCCTCGCGTCGCATCAGGGGAACCGCTCGCTGCCTGACCGCCGTTGCCGGCGGCCTCGCCGGCGGGCTCGATAGGCTTGAGATCGCGGCTGAGTCCCAGCGCCGTGTAGATCTTGGCCTCGATCTCCTTGGCGACCTCGGAATGGTCCTCGAGGAACGCCTTTGCGTTCCCGCGCCCCTGCCCCAGCCGCTCATCGCCATAGGAGAAGAAAGCACCGGACTTGGTGATGATGCTGTGCTCGACCCCGTGGTCGATCAGGCAGCCCGCTGTCGAGATGCCTCTGCCGAACTCGATGTCGAACTCCGCCTGCTTGAAGGGAGCCGCGATCTTGTTCTTAACGACCTTGACCCTGACGCGGTTGCCGATGGCCTCGGCACCATCCTTGAGGGTCTCAATGCGGCGGATGTCGAGCCGGACCGAGGAGTAGAACTTCAGCGCGCGGCCGCCTGGCTGAGTCTCCGTGGGCCCGAACATGACGCCTACCTTCTCGCGGATCTGGTTGGTGAACAGGCACAGGGTCTGGGTCCGGTTCAGGACACCGGTCAGCTTGCGCATCGCCTGGGACATCATCCGCGCCTGGACGCCGACTGACTGGTCGCCCATCTGGCCCTCGAGCTCCGTGCGTGGGGTCAGAGCCGCCACCGAGTCGACCGCGACCACATCCACCGCCCCCGAGCGGATCAGCGTGTCGACGATCTCGAGCGCCTGTTCGCCGTAATCCGGCTGCGAGACGAGCAGTTCGTCGATGTCCACGCCGATCTGGCGGGCGTAGATCGGATCCATCGCATGCTCCGCGTCGATGAACGCGCATACGCCGCCGAGTTTCTGCGCCTCGGCGAGGATGTGGTAGACGAGCGTGGTCTTGCCCGACGATTCGGGGCCGAAGATCTCGACGATTCGGCCGCGTGGAACGCCGCCGATGCCGAGCGCGAGGTCGAGCGGCAGTGCCCCGGTGGGGATTGCGTCCACGGCCACGCGGGCGCCGGGATCGCCCATGCGCATCACCGCGCCCTTGCCGAACTGCTTCTCGATCTGGGTCAGAGCGCCCTTGAGCGCGGCCTGGCGCTTGGCGTCGGACTTCGCGTCGGGCGTCACACCGGCCTGCTGCTGTTCGCTCATCGTGTCCTGGCTCCTTGTCTGATCAGCGCTCTGAACGCTTCACGGTAGGGCGGGCGGCGGACGGAACCGCCGTGTTTGAGGGGGCTGGACCGGCGGGACCGCCGCCGCCACGACGCCGACCACGGTAGAGCCAGGCGCTGTGACGAAACAAGGCGCGGTTGTGGCGAAACCGCGACAACTACGCGCCGATCCGAAAAGAGTGTGCGCTTTCCCGCGTGCCCGATACATAGATTCGCAGGAAGCGCGGTCAGGGGCGAGCACGCGGGCACCTTGTCGGTGAACCAACGCCAGACGGCGTCGCCTCAACAATTCGCCTAACGTATTCGCTGGACGGGGGGCGGCGAGCCGGATCGGGCTGCCCCGCGTGGGTCGCCTTGACCGAGCGGCAAGCTATGGTCACTTGCGTGGAGGGCTCCTAGATGGACATCACTTTTTTGGGCCAAGCCGGCCTCTTCATAAGGACGAGAGCCGGAAGCATCCTCTGTGACCCGTGGTTCACGCCGGCGTATTTCGCGTCCTGGTGTCCCTTTCCGGCCAACGACCACATCGATCCCGCGACCATCGGCAGCCCGGACTACCTGTACATCTCCCATCTCCACCACGACCATTTCGATCCGGAGTTCCTTCTGGCCCACGTCGCGAAGGAGGCGCGGGTCCTGCTACCGGACTACCCGGTCAACGACCTTGAGCGGGAGCTCCGCGGCCTCGGCTTCCACAGCTTCATCAAGACGCGGAACCTCCAGCCGGTCGAGCTCGAGGGCCTGCAGTTCACGATCGTCTCGCTCAGCGCTCCGACCGACGGTCCGATCGGTGATTCAGCGCTCGTCGTAGACGACGGCGAGACGCGGATCTTCAACCAGAACGACGCGCACCCGCTCGACGCCGACGTGCTGCGCGCGCTCGGTCCCTTCGATGCTCACTTCCTCCAGTTCTCGGGCGCGATCTGGTTCCCGATGGTGTATCGCTTCAGGGAGCAGGCCATGCAAGCCTTGATCCGGCGCAAGCGTGACCAGCAGAGCCGCCGGGCCCTGCGATACGCCGACCAGGTCGGCGGCGCACATGTGTTCCCGACGGCGGGGCCGCCCTGCTTCTTGGACGACGACCTGTTTTACCTCAACGACCTCCCGGGTGCCCCCAGCCCGACGATCTTCCTCGACCAGTCGGTCTTTCTGGAGTACATGGGCGACCAAGGCGACGAACGTGGACGACTGGTGATCCCGGGAAGCGTCGTTTCACTGCACGGTTCACGCTGTGAGGTCGCCCACCCGGTCTCCGACGATGAGGTCCGCGCGATCTTCGAGGACAAGGAGGCCTACCTTCGGGGCTACCAGGCCCGCTTGCGCCCGGCGATCGCGGCCGAGCGCGCAAGCTGGCCTCGGGGGACTGTCGACATTTTGAGCTCGATGAGGCGCCTGCTCCAGCCATTGCTTCAGAAGGCCGACCACACCTGTGCCGGCGTCAACGCTCGGGTGCTGTTCTCGTGCGGCGCGGACGAGGTCGTGGTCGACTTCCTGGAGCGGCGGGTCTACCGCTGGGGGGGCGAGAAGTGCCGGTTCCGGTTCTTCGTCGAGGCGCCGCTGATGGAGGCGCTGCTGGAGGCCGGGGAAGAGGACTGGGTCAACTCACTCTTCCTCTCGTGTCGCTTCCAAGCGGAGCGCGACGGAAAGTACAACGAGTACGTCTACAACTTCTTCAAGTGCCTGTCGCGCGAGCGGCTGCAGTATCTGGAGGGCTACTACGCCGAGAGCACAGGCACCGACGAGATGTGGGAGTGCGCGGGATACCGCGTGCAAAGGCGCTGCCCGCACATGAAGGCGGATCTGACCGAGTTCGGCCAGTACGCCGACGGCGTGCTGACCTGCATGATGCACGGACATCAGTTCGAGCTGGCGACCGGTCGATGCCTGACCTCTGACGACCTTCGGCTCAGAACCGAGCCGATCGAGGACGCCAGTCCCGCGGACCAGGCCGGCGGCTATTCCCCTACCGGAACGCTCGCCAGGGGCTCGTAGACCGCTCCGGTCCGCTGCAAGCGCGAACGGTAGAGCGTCACCGCCGGGGCGCGGAAGACGAGCGGTGGGAGCTCTGGCAGTTCCATCGCGCGCACCCGTGCCCGCGCCGGGATGCGCGCGACTGTCACGTGTGGCAGAAAGGGGCGTTTTTCGGGCGTGTACCAGCCGCCACGGTCCAGCGCGTCCGAGAGGGCGCCCTGCGCGCGCCCGAGGGTGGCCGAGGGATCTGCGAGCCTGACCGCCAGCACGCGCGGATGCCGCCGCGGCAGCCAGAGCCCGGCCTGCAGACCGAGCTCGGATATGGAGCATGCCTCAAGAGCGGTCTCGCAAGCGGCGGCGATAGCAGGTACCTGGTCGGCCGGTCGGCCGCCGAGGAAGCAGAGGGTGACGTGGAGGCCCTCGGGAGCCACCGGGCGCAGATCGTCGGCCATCACCTCCGAGCGCCATGCGCAGAGCGAGTCGCGCACGTGCTCGGGCAGCTCGAGTGCGACGAAGAGGCGGCGTCGCTCGGTCTCGGCGAATCTACGCGGCGGGCGCGCCTCCACCTCAGCCCGAGACCCGGTCCGCCGCGGTCGGGGCCTGGGGCAGCTCTGCATCCGCCTCATCAGTTAGGACCCGCCGCAGCAGGTGGAAAGCCACCGTTGTGGCTCGCTCCCGGACATCGCTGCGCCCCCCCGGGAGCCTCACCGTGCGGGTGATCTCGGCGCCGTCGCGAACGGCGACGGTGAAGCACACCAACCCCACCGGTTTCTCGTCGCTGCCACCCCCGGGTCCCGCGATGCCCGTGATGCCGACGCCGACGTCGGCCGCGAAACGCTCGATCACGCCATGCGCAAGTGCCCGGGCGACCTCCTCCGACACCGCGCCGAAGCGCGCGATCAGACCCGCATCCACGCCCGCGAGCGAGCTCTTGGCCTCGTTTGAGTAGGCGACCACGCCACCGAGAAAGTAAGCCGAAGACCCGGGCCGGTCCGTCAGCCTGGCGGCCAACAGGCCCCCGGTGGACGACTCCGCCACGGCGATCGTACGATCCGCGAGGAGCGCGGCCACCTGGTCGTCGATGGTCGCGCCGTCTTCTGAGAATTGTTGCCGGCCGTGGCGCTCGCGGATGAAGTCGATCAGCGCTTGGTAGGCCGGTTGCGCGGCAGGCTCGTACAAGGTCGAAATCTCGAGCTCCCCGCGGCGCAAGCAGGTCGTGACCTCGAGCTGGTCGAGCTCGAGGCCGGCGGCTTCGGCGGCGCGCAGCGTGTTCGCGATCTCGGATTCGGGCAGACCGAACAGCCGCACGATCCCCCGGCGGTAGGTGGGAGCCCCGGCCAGCGCGGCCGCCAGCTCGTCCGTCTCCATGGCCATCTGCCACATCGGCCGAAGCTCGCCCGGCGGACCGGGCAGGACCACGACCGTCGGCCCCTGCCCGTCGAGCGGCTGGACGACCAGGCCCGGAGCCGTCCCCACGGGGTCGAGCACGGTCGCGCCACGGGGAATAACGGCCTGTTTGCGGTTCGAGACCCGGATGGCAGCAGGGTCGAGGCCCGGCCAGCGGGCCGTGATCGACTGAAGGATTGCGGCGATCTTCTCCTCCAGCTCTCGGTCGAGGACCATCTCCCTGCCCGCGAACCTCCCCACGATCTCGGCGGTCAGGTCATCGGCGGTCGGACCGAGACCTCCGCTGGTGACGATCACCGCGTATCCCTCGGATGCCATGTAGCGAAGCGCGCCGAGCAGGTCCCCGGGGCGATCGCCGACGATCTGGATCACCGCCGGGTCGAGCCCTGCCTCGCGTAACCGCTCGGACAGCCATGGGCCATTGCGGTCGATGATCAGCCCGGAGAGGACCTCCGTGCCGGTGACGAGGATGCCTGCGCGGGACTTCACGTACAACTCATGCGCAGGTGGGGTCCAACGTCGGCGGGAGCGGGGAGGTGCCGCGTGGACGGATGCGTAGGCCGATGGCGGTGACGGACTGCGGCACCGGCACGGGCTTGCCGTTGA
>JAFAPR010000165.1 GCA_019247075.1 Solirubrobacterales bacterium | reverse complement strand
GTTCTTGTTACCTGCCGGGACGATCGTGCCCGAGAGCGGCACACCGCCTTCGATGACGAATTTCTCCATAGGGCTGGACGCCGGCGAGCGGACATGCGGGCCACCAGAACGGCCCCCGCGCTCAGCTAGGGTAACAACCATGTGGGACAACACTTCGCCTCAAAGAGCGCTTTAGCGTTATGTCGAGGGAGATTTCGCGCGAGGAGGCCTGGGACCTGCTTTGTGAATGGACGGCGTCGGAGTCCCTGCGGCGGCACGCCCTCGCAGTGGAGGCGGCGATGCGCGCCTACGCGCCC
Organism: Solirubrobacterales bacterium; assembly: GCA_019247075.1. Classification (GTDB taxonomy): domain Bacteria; phylum Actinomycetota; class Thermoleophilia; order Solirubrobacterales; family Solirubrobacteraceae; genus Palsa-465. The sequence continues at coordinate 2,364 of JAFAPR010000165.1, read as the reverse complement.
CGGTTCGAGGGCGACGAGCAGCTCTGGGGGCTGACCGGGCTCGTCCACGACCTCGACTACGACCGCTATCCGAGTGCAGGCGACGGCCACCCCCGCTATGCGCTGCGGGAGCTCGAGGCACGCGGCTATCCCCCGGGGCTCGTCCGGGCCGTCGCCTCGCACGCCGACTACATGGAAGTTGAAAGGAGAACCCCAATGGAACGGGCGCTGTACGCGGTCGACGAGCTTTGTGGCTTCATCCTGGCCTGCGCGTACGTGCGGCCCGACGGCCTGCGCGGAATGACGCCCAAGTCCGTGAAGAAGAAGCTAAAGCAGGCTTCCTTCGCCGCCGCCGTCAACCGTGAGGATCTGCGCCGCGGCGCCGAGGAGCTGGGCGTTGACTTTGACCAGCACCTCGCGCTGGTCATCGGGGCGCTGGCGCAGCGGCAGGAGGAGTTGCTCGGCGCCGAAGGAGAGCGGGCGGCTCAGACGACCGAGCCCTGAGGCTCCCGTTTCGAGTCGGTTATCGTCGCGCGCGATGCCCGACCCGATCAGGATCATCGTCCTGGAGGGCGACGAAACCGGCCAGGAACTGCTCGAACTGGCCCTACGCGTCCTGCGCCCCGAGGTCGTCGGACTCGAGCTGCAGCTCGAGCGGTACGACTTGTCACTGGACCACCGGCGCGCAACCGCCAACCAGGTGGTGATCGAGGCCGCGGATGCCATGCGGGCCGAGGGACTCGGGCTGAAGGCGGCGACGATCACGCCGGAGGGCAAGGACGACGTCGGCTCGCCGAACCGGATCCTGCGCGAGCGCGTCGACGGGAAAGTGGTCGTGCGGACGGGCCGCCGGCTGCCCGGGGTCGCGCCTACGGCGGGCGCACATGAACCTGTCGCGGTGGTCCGGATGGCGGTCGACGACGCCTACGGCGCGAAGCAGTGGCGCGAAGGCGAGGAAGGTTCCCCGGCGGAGATCGCCTACCGCACCGAGCGGATTGCGCGGTCGACCTGCCGCGCAGTGGCGGAGTTCGCGTTCCGCACCGCGCTCGACATGGGAGCGCGCGTATACGGCGGACCCAAGTGGACCGTCTCGCAGGTGTACGAAGGGATGCTCAAGGAGGAGATGGACGCCGCCGCCGCGCGCCACCCGGACGTTCCCTACCAGCCCGTGCTGATCGACGCGACCTACGCCGGGTTGATCTCCGGCGCGGCCGACGTGCCCCTCGTCATCCCGGCGCTCAACCGCGACGGCGATTGCCTATCGGACCTGGTCTTGCCGATGTTCGGCTCGATCGCCGGAGCGGAATCGGTGCTGCTCGCGTTTGACGACAGCTACGCGACGAAGGTGGCAATGGCGGAAGCGCCCCATGGAACCGCGCCGGCGCTGCTGGGCAAGGATCTCGCCAACCCGCTGGCGATGATCCTGGCCTGTGGGGCGGTTCTGCGTTATGCGGGCGCTCGTAACGGGCCGGACGCCGACCGCGCCTCGCGCGCGATCTACGAGGCGGCGCTCGCTACGGTCGGCGCGGGTATCAAGACGCCCGATCTGGGCGGCCATGCGGGTTCGACCCAGTTCACCACCGCCGTCGTGGAGCGGGTTGCGCAGTTGCTCGGGAGTTGAGTGGGCAGTTGCTCGAGTGGGCCATCTACCAGGGTGCGAGGCATCGCTCCGGAATCGGTTCTGTCCGATGGCCTTCCTACCATCGAACGTATGTTCTTATTCGCCGACCGCCTCCGCTACTGGCTCGGCCGCGCCGACCAAGCAGTGGACGAGCTGCTGGCGGGAGATTTCTCCGACCTGTCCGCAGAATCGAGCGAGGCCTTCCCGATGGATGGCGCCGGGATCGCCCTTGCGCCACGCACGTTTGCGGCCGCGCCATGGCCAGCGTCACTGTCGGGCACACAGCAGCCAACGTCTCGTTCCCATCGGCGCGACCTCAAGCGCCTGCCGCGTCCGCGCCGGCCAGGCGCCGTCAGGCAGCCACCCGCGGTATGCGTCTCCCCTCTTCCCACACCTCGCGGCTGCCGAGGTAACCCGCTCCACGCCTCTGGCGTGGCTGACAAGGCATAAGCTCCCGATGGTTGGCGCGGTCAGGAGCCTTGAGAAACCGGCGGCGTCCTACTCTCCCGGGCCCTTGCGGGCCAAGTACCATCGGCGCTGAGGGGCTTAACTTCTCTGTTCGGAATGGGAAGAGGTGTTTCCCCCTCGCCATCGCCACCGGAAAACGTCGAGACCACTCTCCGCGGACCTTCAAAACTGCACAGCGCCAACGCACGGATATCAAATATCCGTCAAGCCCTCGACCCATTAGTACCGGTCTCCTACGGACGTTGCCGCCCTTCCAGATCCGGCCTATCAACCTGGTGATCTTCCAGGGGTCTTAC
>JAFAPR010000276.1 GCA_019247075.1 Solirubrobacterales bacterium | reverse complement strand
CAGCCACAGCTGGCAGAGATGGCATTTGGCGCTTGTCCGTCATACCGCCTCCAGTAACGCCTCGAGCGGAGGGATCTCAACGGCCTCCCAAACACGGTCATTGACTGTGGTCAACAGTCATCGCGCCCGCATGCTGCTTCCCGGCGTGGCAGATCTCGAGACGCTTCATTACTTCGCGGGGCTTGTGGGAGACGAGGAGACCCTCGATCAGACCCGCACCACAGGGGCGGGCGGTTACAGCCGCTCGACCGCGCGGCGAAGACGACCCTTGATCGCACCCGAGGCGCTGCGGCAACTCCCCGATGGCCATGCCCTGCTGCTGTATGGCAGGCTGGCGCCGACGCGCGTGAAGCTGCGCATGTGGTTCGCCGATCGGCGCCTACGGCGGCTCGCTCAAGGGGTTGGAGCGTGAGCGAATCCGGCGAGTGGGACGATCCCGCCGGCAAGCTGGCCCTTCTCTATGACCTTCCGCGGATCGCAGAGTTGCTGCGACCGGGGTTGCAGGCGTTCGCTCCGGATCGCGACCGGGCCGAGTTCGAGCGCTACGTCTCCGAGTTGGAGCGAGAGCCATCGGCGGGTCCTTAGGACCCTCAGGGTCCTACGATCGGGAGGATGCGTAGCGCAGTTCGCGAGCGCGAGCGCACGTTTCCAGTCGGGGCCACGGTCGCGCTCGATCAACTCGATGACGATCCGCACCCCGTCCTCGCGAAACTGCGCGCACGCGAGCCGGTCTCCTGGCTGCCGGCTCTGGACGGCTGGCTCGTCACTCGCTACGACGACGCGGTCGCGGTGATGCGCGACCCCGATCGCTTCACAGTCGCCGACCCGAGGTTTTCGACCGGGCAGGTTCTCGGCCCCAGCATGCTGAGTCTCGACGGCACCGAGCACGTGCGCCACCGGGCTCCGTTCGTCGCGCCGTTTCGCGCGCGGGCGGTCCGGCGGACCTTTTCCACCGACGCAGCCGCCGAGACGGCACGGCTCGTCGATCGGCTCGCGCACCGGCGTGCGGGCGAGCTGCGGCGGGGCTTCGCGGGCCCGCTGGCCGCGGCAATTGTGGGGCGGGCGCTGGGGCTCGATCAGGGCGAGGAGCGCGCCGTCCTGCGGTGGTATGACGCGATCGTGGACGCGGTCACGGCGATCACCGCCGGCCGGGCCGTGACACCCGAGGGGCGGGCTGCATTTCAGGAGCTGCGCAGATACCTGCTCGGCGCTATCGAGCACGAGCCAGCGGACTCCCTCCTGGCAGGGATAGCCGCACAGCCCGAACTCACCCACGACGAGATCGTCTCGAACGCCGCCGTGCTCCTGTTCGGTGGGGTCGAGACAACCGAAGGGATGATCTCGAACGTCCTGCTTCACCTGCTCGAGCGTCCTGAGCTTCTGGACATTGTGCGGGCCGACCAAGTTCTCCTCGCCGCGGCGATCGAAGAATCGCTTCGACTCGAACCCGCGGCGTCGGTTGTTGACCGCTACACAACGGAGGCCATATCGCTCAGGGGCGCCTCGATTGAGGCCGGCGAACTGGTCCGGGTCTCGATCGCGGCGGCGAACCGCGACCCCGCCGTCTTTAGCGACGCCGATATGTTCGACCTCGATCGCGCGAACTCACGCCGCCACATTGCGTTCGCGCAGGGCGCTCACGTCTGTCTGGGCATTCACCTCGCCCGCCTTGAGGCGCAGACAGGGCTTTCAGTGCTATTGGCTAGCCTCCCCAGGCTGCGACTCGATCGCGCCCGACCGCCGCGGGTTCGCGGGATCGTCTTCCGCAAGCCATCCGCGCTTCACGCGCTCTGGGACTGATCAGGCGTGCGCTTCGGTGCCGCGCAGCGCCCCGCGAGCGGGTAGCAGGCAGGCGGCGCTCGCGAACTGAAACGCCGCGAAGGCCAACAGCGTGGCGTCCGTGCCCAGGGCGGCGTGAACAGGACCGGCCAATGCAGAGCCGATCGCCATTCCCGCCAAGGTCACGCTGCCGACGGTCGAGAACACCTGTCCGCGAAGGTGCGCGGGGGTAAAGCGCTGCCTAACCGTGAAGAAAGCCGCCAATGCGGGTCCCTCGAGCACGCCGGTGAGCGTCACCAGCACGAGCGCTACGGGGAGGTTTGAGGCCAGTGGCCACAGCAGCGCCGAGCAACCCATCGCCAGCGATGAGCCCGCCATCAACACGACGGTGGATAGCCGTGCGGCGACTCTCGCGAAGGCAAAGGCGCTGACAGCCGACCCCACCGAAACCGCGGCCCACAGGTAGCCTGAGGCATGAGCGCCGGCATTGACCGCGATCGCATATGCGGGAAAGCCGACGTTGAGCGATCCCCAGCCCATCACTGAGAAGAGCGAGGACGCGGAGACCGCTCTCAGCGGGACGATTCTCCACAGAGCCTGAAGCCCTGCGCGGGCGGACCCGAACAGTCCGCCGCGCGGCCGCATCGACGGACGGACCTCAAAGACCCGGGCGGTGGCGGTCAAGGCGATGGTCGCCGCGAACAGGCCGATCTGGTCTTCCACGGCCGCCCCGGCCCCAGCGGCCCCTGCGATCGTCCCCGCCACAGCGGGCCCGACGATGTAG
>JAFAPR010000149.1 GCA_019247075.1 Solirubrobacterales bacterium | reverse complement strand
CTGTTGCCGCTTCAGGCAGCCCCCACCGTCGGGAGGGGCAGGTCTCATACAGGCCCTCGAACGAGCAAGCGTCGTTGGCCCTCTCCCGGCGGCGGCCGGCTGCACGACCCTATCCGGGCCGCAACAACCCGAAGGATGACCAATGAGTCTCGAGGATCCCGTCGTCCTGACCTGCGCGATCTCGGGCGTAATCGCCGGTCGCGATCAGTGCCAGGCGATCCCGTACGCGCCCGACGACTACGCGGCCGAGGCCCGTCGCATCGTTGACGAGGGCGGCGTCCACATCCACATCCATGCGCGCAAGCCCGACGGCACCCCGAGCCACGAGGCCGAGGACTTCGTGGCGATTGGCGACGCGATCCGTGCGGAGGTGGGGAAGGGGGCGATGATCAACTTCTCGACCGGCACGATCGGCGTTCCCGTCGCCAAGCGAATCGCCTACCTGGAGGCCGGGGGGCCAGAGGTGGCGGCGCTCAACATGGGCTCGATGAACTACGCCAAGTACTCGCATAAGCGCAAGGAGTTCGTGTTCAAGTTCGTCTTTGCGAACCCCTTCGAGGAGATAATCGAACTGCTCGAAGCGATGCGCCGCCTCGGGATCAAGCCCGAGCACGAGTGCTTCGACCTCGGTCATGTGGGCTCGCTGGAGCCGCTGCTCGACATGGGCGCCCTTGCACCACCCCTGCACGCCAACTTCGTGATGGGCGTGGTCGGCGGCGCTCCCGCCAGCGCCCGCAACCTGGCGGCGATGGCCGACAACCTCCCTGCCGCGCCAACGGGCCCTGGCCACCACTGGAGCGTGATCGGGATCGGCCGCGAGCAGTGGATGCTGGTCGCGGCTGCGCTCGTCCTGGGCGGCTCGGTGAGGGTCGGGCTCGAAGACAACTTCTACCTGCCCGACGGCCGGATGGCGCGCTCGAACGGCGACCTGGTGGCCAAGGCCCGGCAGATGATCGAGGACGCGGGCAGGCGGCCGGCGACCGTGGCGGAGGCGCGCGCGCTGTTAGGGGTTCATCAGCCCGTCACGGAGGCGGTCAGGTGAGCCCGCTGCCGCTCGAGAACCTGCGCGTTCTCGACCTCTCGAGGCTCCTCCCGGGCGGCTTCTGCTCACTGCTGTTGGCGGACTTCGGCGCCGACGTGATCAAGGTCGAGGACACCGGTGCGGGCGACTATGCGCGCTGGGCCCCTCCCTATTACGAGGGCGTCGAGAAGACAGCGCGCAGCACCTTCTTTCTCGCGCTCAACCGGGGCAAGCGCTCGGTCCGGATCAACCTCAAGTCCGAACGCGGCAAGGAGGTGCTGATCGCGCTTGCACGGGAGGCGGACGTTGTGCTCGAGTCGTTTCGCCCCGGCGTGCTGCACCGACTGGGGGTGGGGTACGAGCAGCTGCGCGCGGTTAACCCGGGGCTGGTCTATTGCGCGATTACGGGCTACGGGCAAGACGGCCCGGGCCGGGATCGGTCCGGTCACGACACGAACTACCTGGCATTGTGCGGACTGCTGGCGCTGACAGGCGAGGCCGACGGTCCGCCCGTGCAGGCCGCGGGCCAGATCGCTGACATCGGGGGCGGCGCGCTGATGGCGCTCGTGGGGATCTTCTGCGCGCTGCGGGAGCGGGACCGCTCGGGCGAGGGACAGTTCGTCGATTGCTCGATGTTCGACGGCTCGCTCTCGTGGCTCGCGCTCGCTGCGGCCCAGGCGTTCGCCACCGGTGCGGCTCCAGGGAGGGGTGAGCTGCCGCTGGCGGGCGGCTTCATCTGCTACCGGCCATACCGCTGCGCCGATGGCTACGTCAGCCTCGGCGCGCTCGAGCACAAGTTCTGGAGCGCCTTCTGCCACGGCGTCGGTCGGGAGGACCTGGTCGACTGCGCCTTCGAGCCGCCGGGCTCCGAAGCCCACCGCAGCCTGTGCGAGATCTTCGCCGCCCGCACCCGTGAGGAGTGGCAGGCGTTCGCCTCGGAGCACGACTGCTGCCTGGAGCCGGTGCTCGAGCTCGACGAGGCGCTGAGTTCGCAGCTGGTGGCGGCGCGGTCGATGATCTGCGAGCTCGAGCAGCCGGGCGCTGAGGTCCCGGTCAGGGTGCTCGGCACGCCGATCAAACTGAGCCGCACCCCGGCTGATCCCTCGCGCGCCCCCGCGCCCGCCCTCGGCGAGCACACCGACGAGGTTCTCAGGGAGGCCGGGTTCTCCCCTGATGAGATAGCCGCGCTGCATTCGAGCGAGGCCGTGGCGGGGCCGGTCGACGCTGTGCGGTCTTCGTTTCTGCGCCGCTGAGATGACGTCGAACGGCATGCTCAAGATGTCCGAGCTAGCCGAGCGGTCGGGTGTGAGCTCAGGCACGGTCAAGCACTACCTGCGGGAGGGGCTGCTCGGTGACCCGGCAGAGGTGGTCCGGACCTCCCGCAACATGGCCTACTACCCCGAGGGGTACGTGGAGCGGGTGCGCCTCATCAAGCGCCTCCAGGAGGAGCGGTTCATGCCCCTGCGGGTGATCCGCGAGCTGATCGGCTCAGACCCCGCGACGGCGGTGCGGCTGGTCGAGCTCGAGGACCGCATCCTCGAGCGGGCGATCGAAGCTCGAGAGAGCGGACGCGTCTCGCGCGCGAGCGTACGCGCCACCTACAAGCTGCCGCAAAACGTGCTCGACCGGCTCGAGCAGCTCGAGATCCTGACCCCGGGCGGCCGCGGCTACGACGCCGACGACGTGGCGATCATCGAAGCGATTTCCCGCTTTCGCGCCGGCGGTTACGAGGAGAAGCTCGGCTTCACGGTCTACGACACGCTTCGCTATCGCGACGCGCTGGGCCCGCTGGTCGAAGACGAGGTCAAAGTGCTGCTTGGCAGGCTGGCGGGCACCGTCGAGGTAGAGCGGGCCGTCGAGATCATCGCCTCGGGGGCCGAGCCGCTGCGCGAACTGATCGGAGCGATGCACTCGAAGCTGCTGCTCGCGGCGCTGCGGCGGCGAGTATCCTCGATCCCCGACTGACGCGTCAATCAAGCGCAGGAGGGACAAGATGCTTGCCGCGGCCGTGCAGCTGAACTCGACGCAGGACACAGAGCGCAACCTGGAGGTCGCCGACAGACTGGTCCGGGAGGCCGCCGGCAGAGGCGCCGAGCTCGTCGTCCTGCCGGAGAAGTGGACTGTGCTCGGAACCCCCGAGGACCTCGCCGCCGGCGCACAGTCACTCGAGGGGCCGGCGATCCGGTGGGCGAGGGCGCTGGCGCAGGAGCTTTCGATCGACCTCGTGGCGGGATCGATCGTCGAGCGAGTTCAGGAGCGCGACAAGACCCAGAACACGGGCGTCCACGTCGGACCCGACGGCGAGATCGCCGCGATCTACCGCAAGCTGCACATGTTCGATGTCGAGGTCGGGGAGGTCACCTACGCCGAGTCCGCGCACGAAGACCCTGGCGACCGGGTGGTGGTCTCCGAGCTCGCGGACGGATCCCGGCTGGGAATGACGATCTGTTACGACCTGCGCTTCCCCGAGCTCTACCGGCTGCTGACCGCCGGGGGTGCCGAGGTCTTCTCGCTCGCGAGCGCCTTCACGGAGGCCACCACCCGCGACCACTGGGAGATCCTGCTGCGGGGGCGTGCGATCGAGAACCAGTGCTTCGTGGTCGCGGCCAACCAGTTCGGCAGCCACCCCGGCAACCACCGGTCCGGCGGCCGCTCGATGATCGTGGATCCGTGGGGCCTGGTGCTCGCCGGGGCCGCGGACGGCGAGGGTGTAATCGTCGCGGAGCTCGACTTCGAGCGGCTGCATGCGATCCGCCACCGCTTCCCGGCCCTCTCTCACCGCCGCGACGACGTGTACGGCTTCGCCGCCGCGCCCGCCGAATCCCTCGCGGGCAGTTAGCCGATGGCCTGGCCCGCGACCGCTTCGTCAGAGAAGCGCCGCGTGATCCTGGACGCCGCGGTGCGCGTCTTCGCGCGGCAGGGGTTTCACACCTCGAGGGTCTCGGACATCGCCGACCAGGCGCAGGTCGCCTACGGCCTCGTGTACCACTACTTTCCCTCTAAAGAGGCGATCCTCGACACGCTTTTCCTCGAGCGGTGGGATGTGATGCTGCAGGCCATCGCCGAGGCTGACGCCGTGCACGCGGCGGCACGGGAGAAGCTCGAGGCGATCGCGGGGTTCATCGTCGACTCCTACCGCCACGACCCCGAGCTGATGAAGGTGATCATCGTCGAGGTCACGCGGGCGGCCAACACCTTCGGACTGACTCACCTCGACAAGATTCGCGAGGCCTACGCGCAGATCGGTGCGATCGTGGCCGGCGGGCAGCGCGACGGGGCCTTCCGCGCGCAGATCACGCCGGAGTTCGCGGCGCTCGCGTTCTATGGCCTGGTGGAGCAGGTGCTCACAGGCTGGATCTTCGACTCCGCGCCGGTCGGCGAAGAGCAGTTCGAGCAGGCCAAGAGGATGATCGTCGAGACGATCTGCCGCGGGCTGGAGCGCTGACCGCGGAGGTGGCATTCCGCCCGCCAAGTCTGCTTGAATCCGCGTGGATGGAGGAGAGCCCTCTGGTAAAGCGGCTGATGTGGTCGGGCTTGCTCGCCGGAATCGGCGCGCTCGCCAGCCTGGCGACGGCACGTGTGTCAGCCCTGATCTGGAAGCGCGTTTTCCGCGAGGAGCCTCCCGGGTGACCGAAAGGTGTCAGTGACGCCAGAGCCCTCGTCGAGCACGCAGGTCGAGCAGAGCGCCGGCACCGAGACGTGGGTCCAGCCCGCCCCGGCGTCATCGCCGCCCCGCTCTAACCCCGTGCTGGCCGCCACCGACGAGCGGCCTGAGATCGCCGTCGGCGGGGCCTTCGCGGTGGGGTTCCTGGTGGCGAAGGTTCTGCGGCGCGCCGGCGGCTGAGGTATTCCATGACCACGGACCGACCGACCCTCCCCGCCCCGAGCCAGGGCAACGAGAACTTCGCGGCCGCGGTGACCGAGGTCTCGGAACGGATGACGCTGCTGGTCCGAGAAGAGATCGAGCTTGCCAAGGCTGAGACGATGGCCAAGCTCAGTACCCTGGCGCGGGGATTGGCCGCGGTCGCCGCCGGCGCCGTTTTCGGCGTGTTCGCGTTGTCGATCGGGCTGCAAACGCTCGCCTGGGGACTCAGCTCGCCCATCGCCGGGACCGGCAAGATCTGGATCGGCTTTCTCATCGTGACGGCGCTGCTGGTGATCCTCACTGCCATTGCTTTCCTGTTCGCCTGGCGCAAGCTGAGGGTCGGTGCGCCGACCCCGCAGATGGCGATCGATGAGGCGAAGAAGATCCGTGAGACGGTCACCTCCAGCACGGGGACGTAATGGAAGGTCGCTCGCCCGAGGAGATCCGCGCCTCGATCGAGCAGAACCGTGTCGAGCTCGGCACCTCGCTGGAGAGGCTGCGCGGCGAGGTGGTGCGAATCACGGATTGGCGCTCGTCGCTGCGGCGAAACCGCACCCAGGCCCTGGTCGGCGCGGTGGTAGCGGGGTTCGTGCTCGGAGGCGGGCTCGCGGCCCTGGGGGCGCTGGCATCGGGCGGCCTCCGGCGCAATCGCGCTCGCTGAGCACGCGAGTTCGGCCCGGATCCTCGAGTACCTGGAGTTCCGGCGTAAAGCCGCCGCGAGGCTCAGAGCCTCGGATCGACCACCCATTTATGCGCGGGCCCGCGGCCTGACGCGGCCAGGGCGTCGCCGAGCCGCTCGAGTCCGATCGCCTCGCCGGCCAGCAGGCTCCACGGGAACTCGCCCCCCGCTAACACGCGCAGAGCTTGATCGACCTCGGCGGGGGCGTGGTGGAAGGTCCCGCGCAGCTCGAGCTCGTCGTAGTGGATCGGGCCGCTGGGGAAGCTCACCTCGGTGCCGCCCGGACAGCCGCCGACCAGCACCACGACAGCTCCCGGCCCGGCGGCGCAAATGGCTTGACGCCAGGCCTCGGGGCGCCCCACGGCCTCGAACACAAGCTCGTGCTTTGCCAGCCGCGGCGCCGCGCGCGCTCCCAGCGCCGTCGCCTGTTCGCGCCGCTCCGGGTGCCGGTCGGCGACAAGCACCGAACGGCCTTCGCGGGCCAGCAGGCCGGCGAGCATCAGGCCGATCGAGCCGCCGCCGAGCACGCCCACGTCGGTGGCGCCGGAGCCGCGAGCGATGGCGTGCAGGACGGCGGCCAGCGGCTCTGCCATCGCCGCTGCCGCCGGCGGCAGCCCCTCGGGGATCGGGTGCAGCGCAGCCGCCGGAGCGCCGATCCGCTGCGCAAAGCCACCCAGCACCCAGGTCGGCGAGCGACAGATCTGGGCCCGTCCGGCGCGGCACGGCGCGCAGCTGCCGCAGGCGACCGAGTCTGAGACCAGCACGCGCTCGCCGGTGTCCAGACGCCGCCCCGCGGTCTCGTGCCCGAACAGGCACGGGTACGGCGCCAGGGCGCGGTGCCCGTGGCGCCACATCTTCACGTCGGTGCCACAGGTCGTGGCCGCGAGGACCTCGAGGATCACCTCGCCCTCGGGCTCCTGGACCTCTTCGACGCGCAGGTCCTCCGGGGCGTGGAGGACCGCTGCCTTCATAAACCAGCTCCGTCTCCCTGTGGGACCACCACGGCTTTCAGCGCCTCGCCCCGGCGTTGGAGCGACAGGGCGCGGGCGGTCTCCGGGAGCGTGAGGCGGTGCGTGATCAGCGGTGCCGGATCGATCGTCCCGTCGAGGATCGACTGGAGCGCCGCGCGCATGTCTCCGGGACCGGCCGAGTAGCTCGCGGTTACCGCCAGCTCGCGCAGGAACAGCGAGGTGCCATCGAACGGCGGCGGCGAGTCGGGCGCCGGCGGCGCGTACAGGCATAGCGTCCCACCCGGGGCGAGTGCTTGCGCGGCGGCGGCGATCGCCTCGGGCTTCGGCGTGCAGACCATCGCCACGTCCACCAGCTCGTTGCCGTGGTGCTCGGCTCCCCAGGCCTCCGCCAGCGCCAGCCGTTCCGGGCGGAGCTCGCGCACCCATACGACCTCGACACCGCGCGCGCGGGCAGCGGCGATATGGAGCAGGCCATTGCACCCCGCGCCGACCACGAGCAAGCTGTCGCCGGCGCGCAGTGACGCCCGGTCCTGGGCCCGGATCACGCACGCCAGCGGCTCCACCATCGTGGCCACGTAGCTGTCGAGCCCGTCCGGGAGCACGAGCAGCTCGTCGACCAGGTCGGCGCTGACGCGGACGCGCTCCGCGAACCCGCCCGGCTCCAGCCCGGTCGAGCGGAAGCGCTCGCAGAGCGTCTCGTGGCCGCGCCGGCAGCGTCGGCATTCCCCACAGGGAGCGTGGTGGTGGATCACGACGCGGTCCCCCAACGCGACCGTGTTCAGGCCCTCCCCGACCGCCGTCACGACGCCGGTCGGCTCGTGGCCGAGGACCGCGGGGAGCTTCGCGCTCACGTACCAATCGGTGACGTCGGAGGCGCAAACGCCGCACGCGAGCACGTCGCAGACGACTTCGCCCGGCGCGGGAACCGGATCGGCGACCTCCTCGATCCGCACCTCCTCGAGCGTGACCGAGCGCGCGACTTTCACGGTCCTCCAACCACGGCGCGCACGGTCGGGCCATCCACGGGCCGTGCGATTCCCCGCTCGGTCACGAGCGCCGTGACCATCCTTGCCGGAGTGACGTCAAAGGCGGGGTTGCGGCAGGAGGTGTCGGAAATGGTGAGCTGCGCGGAGGCCGCCCCGCGCACCTCTTCTGGATCGCGCTCCTCGATCGTGATTTCACTGCCCGACCTACACCCGGCGTCGATGGTCGACGTGGGACCGGTCACGACAAAGGGGATCCTTGCCTCCCGGGCGGCGAGCGCGAGCCCGTAGGTCCCCACCTTGTTGGCCACGTCGCCGTTGGCGGCCACTCGGTCGCAGCCGACGACCACCGCATCGACTCCACCCGCGGCGATCAGTCCGGCGGCCGCCGAGTCCACGATCAGCGCATGCGGCAGCTCCAGGCGGCGCAGCTCCCATACGGTCAGCCGGGCGCCTTGAAGCAGCGGTCGCGATTCGGTCGCGAACACCGTCTCGATGCCCTCGCGGGCCGCCAGCTCGGCGATCACCGCGAGCGCCGTCCCGCGCCCCGGGGCAGCCAGCGCGCCCGTGTTGCAGTGGGTGAGGAGGCGGCGAGCCCCGGACAGCAGCTCTGCCCCGGCGGCGGCCATTTTGTCGCTGGCCTCGAGCTCTTCGGCCTCGATCGCTTGCGCCTCCTCGAGCGCGGCAGTCGCGAGCTGATTCTGACCCGTGGCTGCGCCATGGACCCGGTCGACCGCGTAGGCGAGGTTTGCCGCCGTGGGGCGGGCCTCGCGCAACACTTGGCGGGCGCGATCGAGTGCGGCCTCGGTCGGATCGCGCTGAAGCTCTACGACGACAGCGTAGGCGGCCGCAACGCCGATCAGGGGAGCCCCGCGAATCGCCAGGCGCTTGATGGCCTCCGCGACCGCCGCGGCACTGTCGAGCACGAGCTCGCGCTCCTCCCAAGGCAAAAGCGTCTGGTCGAGCGCCCGCAGCGCGCCACCGTCGAAGCGCACGGCGACCACCGGCGCGGGGCGGGTAACCATTGTCACGGCACGATTATCGCCCCGCGCGCGCAACGATGGAGAATGCCGGCTACAGCCGGTTCTCGATCGAGAGCGGGGGCGCCTCAGGCGCGCCCGGTGCAGGCGCCGGCTCGTCGACCGGTGCATCCTCTGCGCCGAGGGCCTGCTGGAGCTCGCCCGACTGGTACATCTCGGTCACGATGTCGCAGCCGCCGACGAGCTCGCCGTCGACGAACAGCTGCGGAATCGTCGGCCAGTTCGAGAGCGCCGAGAGCTCCTGGCGGATACGGGGGTCGGGGAGGACGTCTACGGCCGCGAACGGCCGGCCGACCGCCTGGAGGATCCCGACCGTCCGGGCCGAGAAGCCGCACATGGGCTGGTCGGGCGTGCCCTTCATGAACAGGATCACGGGGTTGTCGGTGATCGCCTCCTGGATCGAGGCGCGCAGAGGGTTCTGGCTTTCGGTCATCGGGCCTCCTTCTGAGGGTCTCTGGTCTGGATTGAGAGGGCGTGGATGCGCCCGCCGAGCTCATCGCCGAAAACGTCATAGACGAGCCGATGCTGGGCGATGCGGCTGAGCCCACTGAATGCCGGCGCCACCACCACGGCGTCAAAATGGTGACCGTCTCCGGAGACCGAGGCCCGGGCGCCCGGGATCCCGGACTCGATGCGAGCCTTCAACTCCTCGGGCGTGGCGGGATCTGTCGTGGCGGGTTCGGCCATGATCACAGCGTAGTGGTTCGTTGGTCCAGCGACGGGCGGCCCTCACGGAGCCCACGGCTATACTGAATGAAGCATGATCACGCTAACCGACAAAGGTGCCGAGAAGGTCAACGAGTTTCTTGCCGCGCAGGCGGCGGTAGCAGCCACCGCCGGGTTGCGCGTGGGCGTCCGTGGCGGAGGCTGTTCCGGATTCCAGTACGCGCTCGCCTTCGATGAGCAGCGCGACGGCGACACCGTGTTTGAGGACAAGGGAATCCGGCTGCTCGTCGACGGCTCGAGCTTGCCCTACGTCAAGGGCTCGACGATCGACTTCGTCGATGGCCTCCAAGGCGCCGGGTTCAAGGTGGACAACCCCAACGTCATCGCGGCCTGCGGCTGCGGCTCCTCGTTCCGGGTGGCCGAGGAGGAAGAGGTCTCAGCGGTCTAAGCCGGCACCGCGTCGAGCGCGCGCCACAGAAACCGGCAGGCGATCGTTCGGTAGGGGCGCCACGGCTCGGCGATCTGCTCCATCGTCGCCGGATCCGGGAGCGTCGGAAGGCCATAGCGGTCTCTGATCGCGCGCCGTAGGCCGAGGTCCCCGGTCGGAAGGACGTCGGGCCGCCGGAGATGAAACATGAGGAACATGTGCGCGCTCCACAAGCCGAGGCCGCGGACCGCGACGAGCTCGGCGATGACTTCGTCGTCGGGCAGCTCGTTCAGCTCGAGCTCCAAAGACCCGTCCAGCACGTGCTCGGCGAGCGAGCGCAGAAACGAAACCTTCGCCCGCGAGAGGCCCGCAGCCGCGCGGAGCTCCTCGGGGTCGTCGGCCAGGACCTCGGCCGGTGTGGGTGTGCGGCCTCCGAAGCGGTCGGTGAGCCGCGTAAAGATCGAGAGGGCGGCCTTGGTCGAGAGCTGCTGGCCGACGATCGAGCGCACCAGCGCGCCGTAGTGGTCGGCCGGCCGGCCCGCGCGGTCGTGGAGGCCGTCGGCACCGAGCTCCTTGATAAGCGCGCGCATGACCGGGTCGGCGCGGCGCAGGTGGGCGACCGCCGCGCTCAGGTCGACTTTGGCGCGGGGGTCGCCCCAGACGCCAAGCTCATCGCTGCAGGCTTTACGGCTGGCCGGCAACTGCGCCGGGGACGCCCGTGTTGGTCGAGTACTTGGGCTGGATCTTGGTCTCGGGGCGGATCTCATGGACCGCCTGAGCAACCGCGACCGCCGACTCCGAGAAGCCCGTCGCGATCAGCTTGAGCTTGCCCTCGAAGGTGGTAATGTCACCGCAGGCCCACACGCGCTCGAGCGAGGTCTTCATCACCTGGTCGACGACGATCGAGCCTTTGCTGATCTCGAATCCCCAATCCTTGAGCGGGCCGAGCGCGGTCTTGAAGCCGAGCTGGAGGAGGATCGCGTCCACCTCGACGTCGATCTCGTGGGCTTCGTCCTCGGAGTGAAACAGGCGCACGCGCTCCACCGAGCCGTCGCCGTAGATCTCTCTGATCTGGAACGGGACGTGCAGGGTGACGTCCCCCCGTTGCGCCGCCTCCAAGACCTGGCCGACCGTCAGCTCGTGGGCGCGGAAGCCCTCGCGACGGTGGACCAGCCGTATGTCGGAGGCCGTGTCGAGCAGGTTGATGACCCAGTCACACGCCGAGTCGCCGCCCCCCACGATCATCACGCGCTTGCCCTCGAAGACCGATTTCTCGCCGACGATGTAGTGGGCGCCGCGCCCCTCCCACGGCGTCATGTCGAAGCCGGGCAGCTTCTTGGGCTCAAAGGCGCCGTGGCCGCCGGCGACGATCACCGTGCGCGAGCGCAGCTCGCCCCTGTCTGTGTGCAGCACCACGAGCCGGTCCTCGTCCGACCCCTCCCACGAGATCGTGGCCGCTGTCGTGTTCAAGTGCACCGGCACGTCAAACTGCTCGAGCGCCTGCATGCGGAGCAGCTCGACGAGGTCCTTGGCCAGCACCTTGGGATGGCCGGGGACGTCGAAGACCCACTTCTCGGGATAGAGCGTGGTCAGCTGACCGCCCAGCTCGGGCAGCGAGTCGATGATCCGCGAGCTCGACTCGCGCATCCCCGCCCAGAACGCGGTCGCCAGCCCCACCGGTCCCGCGCCGATGACTGTGACGTCGCGAACGTCGCCGAAATCGGCGGCAGGTTCGGTGGAGTTGGTCACGGCACCGGCGCCTGGATCGTGAGCGGAGCGCCATCCAGCGCCCCCAGAGCCCGCTCGATCGAGCAGGAGATACAGGTGAAGGTGGGCGTGTCCCGGACCGTGTAGGCGCTCGACTCGGAGGTCCGGAGCCGCTGTACCAGGTCGAGGAAGTCGGCGGGGTTGTCGGTCTCGAAAGCCACCACGAACTCCTGGTCGTCGAGCCCGAACGAATAGCTGGTGTTGAGATCCACGGAGGGATACTCGCGGCCGATGCGGATGTGCTCCTGCATGATCCGGTAGCGCTCGCTGGCTGAAAGGGCATACCAGGCGCGCGTCTTCACGAATGGGTACACGAAGAGGTACTTGCCGTGGCCGGGACGAACCTCGAGCCGTGACTCCTCGGAGTACTCCGAGGGCTTCGTCATCGCCAAAAACGAGTAAGGCACCGTCGAGAACCGCATGAGCCCGCTCTGCGCGAGCACCACGTGGAACTCGTGGATCCGCTCCAGGTTCTGCGCTTGGCTGAGAACCATCATGTCGGCGTCGCCGCGAGTGCCCACGAGCGAGAAGGCCCGCAGCAGATGATCCTCGGCGAAGTCCTCACAAGCGGCGATGAACTCGCGCTTGTCCTGCGCCCGCTGGTCATCGTCGAGCCGCCGCCACGCGGGATCGACCTTCAGGAAGGTGTACTTGACGAAATGGCGAACGGGCACCAGAGATTGATAATAGGCGGGTCGCCGCATGCGGCGACCCCAGGGCCGGCGCATGCGCCGGCCCACCGGCCGGAACATGTTCCGGCCGGGCCCGCCGCACATGTGCGGCGGGCGGCAACACATTCTTTGGCTTCGGGTTAGACACTACGATGGTCATATGCGCATAGCCCTGGTGTCCCCTTACTCGTGGACTTATCCAGGGGGGGTCACGCGACACATAGAGGCGCTTGCCGAGCAGTTCATCGAGGAGGGCCACCACGTGCGCGTGCTGGCGCCCTTCGATCCCCACGACCGCTTGGCGGCTGCGCTTCACCGTGGCGCCTGGCCGCAACCGCTCGGGCAGCCCGAGTATCTGCTCTCGCTCGGGCGGACCGTGGGACTCAAGGCGAACGGGGCCGTCTCCAACGTGTCCGTGACCTCGTACGGCGTCTCGACGATGCACCAGGCGCTGCGCAGCGGTGGCTTCGACCTCGTCCACATCCACGAGCCCATGGCGCCGGTCCTGTGCTGGATCGGAACAGACCAGACCAGGCTGCCGTTGGTCGGCACGTTCCACACCTACTCGACCAACCGCTTCAGCAACGGGGTCGCGAACCTGCTCGGCGCGCGCCGGATGCTCAACCGCCTGCACGTGCGGATCGCCGTCTCCGAGGCCGCGGCGTGGACCAACAGGCGCTTCTTCGGCGGCCACTACAGGCTGATTCCAAACGGCGTCCACGTCGACAGCTCCTCAGCGCTCGCCGCCGCCTCCCGGCCGGTCGGCGATCGCTTGAAGATCGTCTTCGTGGGCCAGGCCGTCGAGCGCAAGGGGCTGCCGGTGCTGCTGCGGGCCTTCGAGGCGCTGCGCGAGCACATCCCGTGCGAGCTGACCCTGATCGGGCCCTCGCCGCAGGAGCTCGAGCCGCTGTTGCTCGACGGCCGCGACGTGCGCGCACTCGGCAAGGTGGACGAGGCCGGCAAGCGAGGGGAGCTCGAGCGGGCCGACCTGCTGTGCGCCCCTTCGCTGGGCGGTGAGAGCTTCGGGATGGTGCTGACGGAGGCGTTTGCGGCCGGGACGCCCGTGGTGGCGTCCGATATCGCGGGCTACCGGGGTGTCGTCCGCGACGGAGTGGACGGCGTGCTCGTCCCCAGGGGCGACGGGCAGGCCCTGGCCGAGACGCTGCGCGACCTCTGGCAAGAGCCGTCGCGGCGGACAGAGATGGCGCTCGCCGCCGCGCAGGGCGCCGGGCGGTTCGCCTGGCCGACCGTGGCCGAGGAGGTGCGCAAGGCCTACGAGGACGCCATTGCCACTCCGGCACCCGAGGGCGTCATGAGGCGCAGTGCGGTCCGCATCGGCGCGCGCGCGGCAGACCTGAAGCCCCACGCCCCCGCCCGCCGCCTTCCGAGTCTCGAGCCCGAGCCCGCTCGCCGCTCGGTGCCCGCGCTTGCCCGCCGCCTGGCGTTTGTGGCGGTTTCGCTGGCCGCGGCGGCACTGGGAGTGTTCGCGTTGCAGAAGATCGGCCTCCAGAACATCGCCTCCGCGCTGGTCTCCTCCGAGCCCTCGTTCGTGGTCCTGGCGCTCGCTTTCATGTGCGCGGCGATGGCCGTGCGCGCGATCGCCTGGACCGCGATCCTGCGCGCCGCGTTACCTCGTGCGCGCGTGCGCCTGTTCGACGCAATGCAGGGCACTTTCATCGGCGTGCTCATGTCCTCGACGCTGCCGGCACGGCTGGGAGAGCCCTCGCGCGCGCTCGTCGTCGCCAGGCGCACCGGCCGTCCCCGCGAGCACCTGCCGGTTGTCCTCGGCACGATCGTCTCACAGACGATCCTGAATGTTGTGGCGCTGATGATTCTCGGCGGGATCATGTTCTCCGCGGTCTCGGTGTTCGCCGGCCATCAGGACGCGCTGCTGGCCGTGGCGATAGCGCCGGCGGTGCTGCTCGCCATCGTGCTCGCCGCGCCCTGGCTGTTGCGCGGGCGCGCGCTCTGCAACCGGGTGAAGCTGGCGCCGGTGCGCGCATTCTTGGTGCAGCTACGCGGAGCACTGCAGCGGGTGCGCACCGGGCTCGCCATCTTCAGGAGCCCCCGGCTGGGAGCCGTCGCGACCGTGGGTCAGCTTGGCGCATGGGCCTTGCAGTGCGTCTCCTGCTACCTGCTGCTGGTCGCGCTCGGGCTCGACCATCGGACCGGGATCGCCGCCGCGGCCGGCGTGCTGTTCGCCGTCAACGTAACCGCGGTGATCCCCGTTACGCCCGCCAACCTGGGCGTGTTCCAGGCCGCCTGCGCCGCCGTGTTGCACGCCGGCTGGCACGTGCCGTACGGCGACGGCGTGGCGTACGGGGTGATCCTGCAGGCGGTGGAGGTCGCGACGGCGGTGCTGATGGGCGGCCCGGCGCTGCTCAAGGAGGGTATGTCGTGGCGGGAGATCAAGCTGCGGGCGATGCACACGACGCCGGTCAAGCTCTCCCCGATCCCGCGCAGCGGCCGTACGCGCGGGGCGCTCGAGAGCGAGAGCTAGCGCGAGGCTAAGCAGCCACCTCCGCCGCCCGCGTCGGATCCTTGTCGGTTCCCGCGATCAGCTCGTCGGCGGCCTGCTTGGCGCTCTTGGGCAAGAACCCCGACTTCATCCCGAAGTAGACGGCCTGCGGGTGGTGGGCGACGATCGCCAGCGTCGACTGCTCGGGCTCGAGCGCGAAGCCGCCCGACAGGCGCAGGCCGATGCGCGTCGCATCGAGCAGCCGGAAGACCTTCTCGTGCTCGGACTGCTCCGGACAAGCCGGATAGCCCCAGGAGTAGCGCCGGCCCTGCGTGGGCGCGATCGCGAGTTCTTGTCGCACCCGGGCGTGCAACCACTCGGCCATCCCCTCGGCGGCCTGCACGCTCAGCCCGTGCACGAACAGCTGCTCTGAGAATTCGCCTTCGGCCTGCAAGCGCGCGCTGCGCTCGGTGGCCTCGTCGCCCACAGTGACCGCCTGCAGCGCGCACAGGTCGAGCTCCCCGGACGACACCGGGCGAAAGAAGTCGGCCAGGCAGATGCGGTCGTGGCGCGGCTGGCGCGGGAACACGAGCCGCTCCAGCTCACGCGACCCCGGCGCATCCGGGTCCCACACGACCAGCTCGTTGCCCTCGGCGTTGCAGGGGAAATACCCCAGCAGGGCGCGCGGGTGCAGGTACGTCTGCGTCTCCCACATCCGCTC
>JAFAPR010000076.1 GCA_019247075.1 Solirubrobacterales bacterium | reverse complement strand
GCGGCTGTGACCAACTCACCGTTACCCGTGGCCATCCGTCCATCGGGCAGCACGGGTGTGTCTTCCAGACCCGTGCGGATGCTGTGCCCTCGCGCCACGGCCCTCCTGTTGACCGCCCAGGAGGCAATCCCGTCCCCGTGATGGATCTGCTCCAACCGAACCCCACCACGAGCGAGTGTCTGCTCGATCGCCGTGCCGGTCGAAAGGGCGGCATCTGGGTCTGCCTCGAGCGGCTCCACCAGCGCCCGCGCGTACTGCTTGGCGGCTCCGCGCGCGACGAACACCTCGGCGTCCTCGACCGACAGGAGACCCGCTTCGATCCCCACTCCACGCGCGATAAGCAGCTCACACAACTCGACGATGCCCTCCTCACCCTGGTTTGCGCTCACGAGATCCGGAAGCTCCTGCCAACGACGCACGAGCGCGTACCGGCGCTCAGGATCCGTCTCGATCGCCGCAGATGTGCTCAGCGAGGTCTCAACCCCGGGACACGCGGCGCGGACCGCGCGTAGCGCGGCAGCGCACGGCTCCGCCGCGAGCGTCTCGGCCCCATCATCGTCATAGGCGTGGAGGTGCAGCGAGCGCGCCCCGGCGAGGACCGCCGCGGTGGCCTCAGCCGCGAGCTCAGCCGGCGCGCGAGGGGTCGCGGGATGATCGCGGTCTCCGTTGAGCGCCGCTTGCACCCACATCAGGCCACCCTACAGCGGCAGCCGCCCTGATTCTTGCCCGCAGTTCGCCTCGTAGGACTGCCGCCTAGGTGCCCCGCCGAGATGCCGTGGCCGGTCGGGATGGCAAGACGGTTCGGCTGCAGAGCCCCAGCTCGGTCACAACACCTTGAGGGAGCTGAGTCATAGGACACGTCCAGCTCGACGCCTCAAACTGGGGCACCCACACGCCATGAACGTGGTGCAGGATCAACGTTACGTGGTTGCCGTAGCTGCCGCACGACGCGGTAGGTTCGAAATCGACCCGAGCGTAGGCGCCGTGGGGTGAGACGAGCCTAAGCCGCGGACAGTTCACTCGAATCCCGAACTCCGTTAGCACGGCGTCGGAATCCCTCAGCCGCGACAGGGAAGTGCCCGGTGACCGGCGTCCGCGTCCCGTGCTTGACGAAGCGGCGATGATTGTGCCCGCCACGACGGCGGCGACGATCCCGACAGATGCGAGCCCGGCGCGGACTCGCGCGCCCGCCAGCAACTTCCTGAGCATCGCGCGAACCCGCCCCGGCTCCACGACGATCGTGACGCGGACCTCTTCGGGCCCGGACCGGTCGTCGGGGGTTCCCTTCTTCGCCATCGCTGCCCAGTATCCGCCGACCCCGGTCCGCCATCAAGACAACGGTGACCGGTCGAGTTTGCATCGCCCGATCAGCCGCAGAGCTGAAGGTGTGAGCGTGCCGAGATGGATGTCGCGGCCGAGGTCGGCCCCACCGACAAACTCCGCGTCGACCTCACCGAAACCATGGGGCGGCGTAAACCAATCCCGGACGGAAGGAGACGACCATGCAGATAACCCGCAACTCGCTCGAGACGGCAGAGGGATCAAGTGATTGGTTCACCGGCACCGTCTACATCGACACGATCGCGGCGCCGCCGGCCCCGGCCCGCGCCGGGGCGGCCCTGGTGCACTTCACCCCGGGCGCTCGCACCGCGTGGCACACCCATCCTTACGGCCAGACGATCTACGTCACTGAAGGCGTCGCACGCTGCCAGCGTGAGGGCGGACCGGTGCAAGAGATCCGTCCCGGCGACCGCGTCTACTTCGAGCCCGGCGAGAACCACTGGCACGGCGCCGCACCCAGCCGCTTCATGACCCACATCGCAATCCAAGAAGCCGACGAGAGCGGCAGCCCCGTCACCTGGGGCGAACACGTCCCCGACGAGCAATACAACAGCGACTAGAGCGGGGGGACTTTCAGCGCGGAGCTGCGTTCATCTCGCGTTCGCGCGAGGAGGGCGATGCTCGTGACGACAAGCCAGGCGAGTATGAGCACGGCGCCCAGCAGGAGGATGCCGTAGGTGGCCGAGTGGTTGTTCGTCGGGCCGAGGAAGGTGCTCCTCATTCGCTCATTTCAACAGGCGGCGGTCTGCGCAGGACCGGTAGCTTGGCCACGTCTGACAAGCGGCGTGAGCGGCGACGGTACAGCAGGTCTGCGAGCCGCCCGGACCGCGGTGCTGGGAGCATGATCGCGTCGCAGCCAAACTCCTCGGCGCCCGCCGCGAGCGCCTTGGTCTGAGGACCAAACAGCACGGTGAATTCGGCCGGTGTGTCGAGCAGGTGTTCGGCGCGCTCGAGATCGGCACGGGCGCGGTCGAGCAGGACGTCGTTCCAGACGCCGGTCAGCATCGGCAGCCGTGTCACGCGGCGCATGGTCTGCTCCAGGGCGACGACGGCCACGACCGTAAGCTTCGCGCCGTCACGCACGGCCAGATCGCGGGCCGCGAGCAACGCTGCGTCTCCATCCGAGGTGCCGTCATACTCGACCAGAATGTGTTGATATGGCACCTCGCAGAGCGAGCGTACGCCGATTTTCACGGTGGCGCCGCCCCAGGCCACCGCGAGCTTATTGAGTCTCGACGAGCTCGCCGCAGTGGGTTAGGTCGTAGCCCCCGTAGTGCCCGACGCGCTCGGTGAACGCGGTTGTGCTGAGGAGCTCGGCGAGTGCGTTCATGCCGGGGTGGTCGCGCCAGCGCTCGGCGGCCCAGAGTTCGACGAGGTGGTCTTCGAGCGGGAGGAAACGTAGCCCGAACGCCCGCGCGGCTGCTTCGTTTGTGACGCCGGCGCCGTCTAGGAGGGCGGCTAGGCGTGCGGCCTCGAGATGCCCGGCGGCGGTCGGTCCCGCTGAGGGGGTGTGCGTGCCCGTGGCGAGCCGGGCGCGCTCGAACGCCTGTTGGCTGGCGGCAGCGGGTTCACGTTGCGCGACTGGTACCTCGCCGCTGAGCACTGCTTCGAGCGATCGACCGGGCACACCGCGGGCGACGGCAACCCCCACGCGCCAACGTGCGATGTGCCAGCGCTTCACCGGAACGGGCGGGGCCGGCAGCGCGTGTGTGAGGCCGTGAACGACTGCCGCGTGCACCCGGCCTCGCTGGAGTGCGTCCAAAGCGGAGTCGGTCGGCGCAGAGATCGCCAACAGGCTGCGCGGCCCGAGTCCTTCGAGCAGCCGCTCGGCCACACCGAACGCCGGGTCGCATCCCGCGATCACGGTCCCCGCGGGGTTCGCGCCGGGGAACAGTCGCAGCCTGCCTTGTTGCGATACCGCGTCGGGTTTTGCCCAGGCGGCGCCGGCGATCCCGTGGTCGGCGAGCTCGCCGGCGACGACCTGATCGCCGACGCGACCGAGGCGCACCGCCGCGCGGTCACGCAGGCGGCCTCCGAGCGCGGCCACGACCCGGGGCGCGGGGGCCGAGAACAGTTCCTCGACCGTTGTAGTTAGCGCGCAGGCGAGGCGTAGCGCGGCGTCGACCGCCGGCGTGTTGCGGCCAGCCTCCACGGCGGCGACGAGTTGGCGGCTCACGCCCGCGCGGGCCGCCAGCTCGGTTTGACTGAGACCGCATTGCAGTCGTCGCTCGCGGAGCGCTGCTCCCCGCGTCATCATCGCCAGGATGCTAGTAGGCTGCTCAGATCCTGGCGCAGCGCGAAGGAGGAAACCGAAATTGCGCAAGACACCTCGGGTACGACTCACCGCCATCGCGGCGATCGCGATGTGCGCGCTGGTCGTCGGCTGCGGTAGCAGCAAGTCGACCACGACGACGCGTTCGTCGAGCTCGTCGAGCTCATCGGGTGGCTCCAAGCCGACGGTATTCGCTGCCGCTTCCCTGACGAAGGTGTTCCCGATGATCGACCCGAACGCCAAGTACACGTTCGGAGGGTCGGACGCGCTGCAGATGCAGATCGAGCAGGGCGCCCCGGCGGACGTGTTCGCGGCGGCGAGCCCCAAGCAGCCGGCCGCGTTGTACGCGAAGATGCTTGTCGATAAGCCGGTCGAGTTCGCCACCAACAGGCTCGTGTTGGTCGTGCCGAAGGACAACCCGGCCCACATCACCACGGTCAACGACATCACCGAGCCCGGGGTCAAGCTCGTGATCTGCCAGGCGGCCGTGCCGTGTGGGGATTACGCGCGCAAGGCGTTCGAGCACCTCGGGATCACAACCGCGGCGATGAAGAACGTCGTCAGCCAGACGACCGATGTGACCCAGACAGTGGCGGACGTCGCAACCGGGCAGGCCGATGCCGGCTTCGTCTACATCACGGACGCCAAAGCCGCCGGCGGCAAGGTGCGTGTGATCGAGCTGCCGGCGCAGGCCAAGCCGCACACCAAGGACTACATCGCGCTCGTCAAGTCCGGCAAGAACCAGACCGCGGCCGAGGCGTTCGTCAAGAAGGTTCTCTCGCCGCAAGGGCAGGCGACGCTCCAGGCCGCCGGGTTCGGCAAGCCGTGACGGCCGCCGCTCGCAGCGGCTTCCCGAAGCGCAGAGACGAAGCATCGTGGCACGGCGCGCTGGGACACGTCGCCGTCGTGGCCGGAGCGGCGGTTGTGATCGCCGTCGTGATGGCCTTCCTGCTCCTGCCGATAGTCGCGCTGTTCACCTACCAGCCGGTCCACGACCTGATCAACAACTTCGGCGCGAAGGTCGCGACCGACGCAATCCTCGTTTCGCTGAAGACGAACATGATCGCGTTCGCGATCATGATTGCGCTAAGCACTCCGTTCGCGTACCTGATCGGGCGGCGGCGCTTTCGAGGGCGAAGCGTCGTGGTCACGCTGGTCGAGGTGCCGCTGGTGATGCCGCCCGCGGTCGCCGGGCTCGGTCTGCTCGTCGCCTTCGGCCGTTTTGGGTTGCTCGGGCACACGCTGACCGTGCTGGGGATCGATCTCGCCTTTACCCAGGCGGCCGTAGTGCTCGCGATCCTATTTGTCGCCAGCCCGTTCTACCTGCGCGGCGCGATCGCAGCCTTTGAAGCCGTTGACTCGACGCTGCTCGACGTCGCCGGCACCCTGGGCGCTGGCCCGCTGCGCCGGATGCTGCGGGTGGCGGTCCCGCTCGCCACCGCCGGGCTGGGAGCGGCGGCGGCGCTCGCCTTCGCGCGTGGTGTCGGCGAGTTCGGCGCAACGATCCTATTTGCCGGCAGTTTCGAAGGAACGACGCAAACGCTGCCCTTGGCCGTCTACTCGCTGTTCGACGCTAACCTCGATCAGGCGATCGCGATCGGGGTGCTGCTGATAGTCGTAAGCGCCGCGATCCTGTTGGCCTCCAAGCTGGTGGGCTCATGGACTTCCTCGAGATCGACATCGCCCTCCCCCGGCGAGCGTTCGAGCTACGCGCAGTCCTAACGCTCGGCGCGGAGACAATCGCGCTCATCGGGCCATCTGGCTCGGGCAAGACGTCGCTACTGCGGACCGTGGCCGGCTTGGAGCGTCCCCGGGCGGGGCGGATCGTGCTCGGCGACGAGGTGTGGTTCGACGCCCCGCGCAAGCTTCACATCAGCCCCGAGCGAAGACGAGTTGGCTACCTCCCGCAGGATTACGCGCTGTTCCCCCACCTCACCGTCGCCGGCAACGTGCGCTTCGCCGCCAGGCGACATCGCCCCGACCTGCTCGAGCGCGTCGGGATCGCCCACCTGGCCGGTGCTCGGCCGAGTCAGCTCTCGGGTGGCGAGCGCCAGCGCGTGGCCCTCGCCCGCGCACTGGCGCGCGAACCCCGCGTGCTACTGCTCGATGAGCCGTTCGGCGCGCTCGACACGATCACCCGCCAGGAGGTTCGCGACCAACTCGCCGACCTCCTCAACACGCTGCGCCTCCCCGCGCTCGTGGTCACCCACTCATTCGACGACGCGATCGTCTTGGCGCGACGAATTGGCGTGCTCGACCGCGGCCGCCTCGTGCAATTGGCCAGCGCCGCCGAACTGACTCAAAGTCCAGCCACGGCGAGGGTCGCGGCGCTCACGGGCGCCAACGTGCTGGACGGAACCGCCACGCCCAGCGCGACCGGATCGATGATCCGACTCACCACGGGAGGCGAGCTGGCCAGCAGCCAGCGGGCCAGCGGCCCGGTACAGATCGCCGTCCAGCCGTGGGAGCTCGAGCTGTGCGACCCCGTCTCCACCGCGCTGACTGACACCGTGGTCAGCGTGCGCGATGATCACGGTCGGCTGCTCGTCCGGCTCACCAAGTTCTCCCTTCAGATCCGTCCTGAAAGCAATGGCCGACCGCCGCTCGCCGAGGGCCAGTCCGTTGGCTTGCGGGCCGCGCCCCGCGACGTGCGTGTGATCGGGAGACCTTGACCGTATGGTTTAACCGTGATCGCCCCGCTCCGAATCGCCGCCCAGAACGTTGTCCCGTTTTCGGGAAAGGCACAGTGCGCAGCCCGACACCGGGAGAACCTCATTTGAGTCGGCTGTCCGACGAGTCAGCGCAACGCGCTGGGTTGCGACCGGCGCGGCCGCTGCGGGGCGTCTCGGACCTGCGCGGCCTCTTTCGGACCAACGACACGCCTATCTACTTCGTCTCCCCGGTCGCTTTCAATCTGCTGGGGATCGACCGTTGGGTCAAAAACTTCTTCTTCGTCAACTACTTCAACTCCTTCGACGGGCGCCATCCGCGCGTGTTCGTACCGACCCGGGTCCCGCATCCGAGTTTTGGCTCGATCGAAGACGTCTGCAACTACCTTCTGGAACACGAGGAGGTGCTCGATTTCTTCGCTTCGCGCCGCCCAGGCGCTCTCGCGGTCCTTGTCTTCTTCGATGAGCAGAGCGAACGGCTTGCCGCGGTCGCCGGTCCCCGGATCGCGTTGCCGTCCGCCGAGCTGCGTCGGCGCCTCGACTCCAAGCTCGAGACCACTCGCCTAGGCGACGAGGCGGGAGTGCCGAGCGTGCCCAACGTGCTCGGGCACGCGTCCAGCTACGAGGAGCTCCTGGCGCTGGCTGAAGGATCGGGCCTGGGGAGAGACCTCGTCGTCCAGACGGCGTACGGCGACTCCGGAAAGACCACCTTCTTCATCCGCGGCGAGCGCGACTTCGGCGCCGCGGCCGGCGAGCTGAAGGGCCAGGACGTCAAGGTCATGCGGAGGATCAGGCCACGCGCGGTCGCCGTCGAGGCGTGCATCACCCGTCACGGGACACTCGTCGGCCCGGTCATGGTGGACCTCACCGGCCACCCGGAGCTCACCCCGTACCGCGGTGGCTGGTGCGGCAACGACATCTTCCCCGGAGTGCTTTCGCGATCTGACCGCGAGCGGGCCTGGCAGCTGACGCGGCGCCTTGGCGACCGGCTCGCGCAGGAGGGCTACCGCGGTCAGCTCGAGGTCGACTACCTGCTGGATCGGGATACCGACGAGCTTTACCTCGGGGAGCTCAACCCGCGTCTCAGCGGAATCAGCTCAATGACGAACGTCTCCGCCAGCGCTTACGCCGATATGCCGCTGTTCCTCTTCCACCTCGCGGAGTACATGGACCTCGATTACGAAATCGACGTCGAAGAGTGCAATCAGCGGTGGGCGGCCGAGCACTACCAGGACCACTGGAGCCAGATCATCCTCAAGGAGCCCGAGGACGTGGCCGAGCTGCTGACCGCCGCGCCCCAAACCGGGATCTGGCGCCTTGGCGTCGACGGGCGGCTGGTCTTCAGCCGCTACGGCAACGATTGGCACAGCCTCGACGACGAGCGAGAGGGGTTCTACCTGCGGATTCTCGGCCCCGGGGAGTACCGCTATAAGGGCGCCGACCTGGGCATACTCGTCACGCGTGCTCGCCTGCAGACGGACGACGACCAGCTAACTGACCGTGCGGGGCAGTGGATCGCCGCGCTGCGCGGAGAGTTTGCGGCCATCCCCGTTGAGGAGCCTGCGGACCTGCCACGCGAGGCCCTCGCGTCGAAGGCGGGCTAGTGTCCTGAGTCGGAGATTCGCTGGCAGTAGGTGGCGAGGGTGGTGAGTATCTCTTCGGCGCTCTTGTGCCAGGTGTAGGGCTTGGGGTTCTGGTTCCAGTTGGTGATCCAGG
>JAFAPR010000345.1 GCA_019247075.1 Solirubrobacterales bacterium | reverse complement strand
CACGGCGTAGCCGCGGGCCAGCAGCGCCGCGGGCGCGCCCACCTCCTCCCCCACCCTGAAGGCGAACGTCGTACCGGCGCGGTGGACGAGCTGGTTGGCGACCACCGTCGCGATGATCTCGCGGCGCAACCGGTGGTCGCGCATCTGATCGCTGTAGCGCTCCGGCAACGGAGACGGGAAGTAGCGCTCGAGATCGTGGCTCAGGTACGGGTCCTCCGGAAGGTCCGATTCGAGCAGCTCGCTGAACAGGTGCACCTTGCAGTAGGCCATGATGACTGCGAGCTCGGGCCTGAGGAACCCCTCGTGGGCGGCCTTGCGCTCGGCAATGTCTTCCTCCGAGGGGAGGAACTCGAGCTCTCGGTCGAGCCCTGCGACCTGCTCTAAGTGGTGGACCAGGCGAGCGTGCACGTCCACCATGGGACCGGCCTGGGCGACCGAGAGGCTGAGCGCCTGAGTCTGGGTGTAGCAGCCGTACAGGACGAGCTCGGCGACTGAGTCGGTCATCTCGCCCAGCAGCTCGTCCCGTTGCTTGTCGCTCATCTGCCCGTCGGCCACGAGCTGCCCGAGCAGGATCTTGATGTTGACTTCGAGGTCGGAGCAGGCCACCCCGCCGACGTTGTCGATCGCATCGGTGTTGATGCGGCCTCCGTCGCCTTCCGGCCCGCCGGTGGCCGCGTACTCGATCCGCCCTCGCTGGGTGAAGCCAAGGTTGCCGCCTTCCCCGACCACGCGGCAGCGCACATCGCGCCCGTTCACCCGAACCGCGTCGTTGGCCTTGTCGCCGACGTCTTCGTGGGTCTCGCTCGATGACTTCACGTATGTGCCGATGCCGCCGTTGAACAGCAGGTCGACCGGCGCGCGCAGGATCGCCCTGATCAGTTCGGCAGGCGAGAGCGCGTCCTCGTCGATCCCGAGCGCCTCCTTGGCCTCGTCGGATATCGGAATCGACTTTGCGGTCCGCGAATACACGCCGCCGCCCCGGGAGATCAGCTCGCTCGAGTAGTCGCTCCAGGCGGAGTGCCTGAGCTTGAAGAGACGCTCGCGCTCCTTGAAGCTCGCCTCGGGATCGGGGTCGGGGTCGATGAAGATGTGCAAGTGGTTGAAGGCGGCCAGAAGCCTGATGTGCCGCGAGAGCAGCATGCCGTTGCCAAATACGTCACCAGCCATGTCGCCGATCCCCGCGACCGTGAAATCGGTTGTCTGAATGTCGGTCCCAAGCTCGCGGAACTTGCGCTTCACCGACACCCATGTGCCCCGGGCGGTGACGCCCATCGCCTTGTGGTCGTAGCCCCGTGAGCCGCCCGACGCGAAGGCATCCCCTAGCCAGAAGCCGTACTCCGCTGAGACCTCATTGGCGATGTCGGAGAACGCGGCCGTCCCCTTGTCGGCGGCCACCACCAGGTAGGGATCATCGTCGTCGTAGCGGACGACGCGCTCGGGCCCGACGACACTGCCGTCGACGATGTTGTCGGTCAGGTCCAGGAGGCCCTGGAGGAACCGCTTGTAGCACTCGATCGCCTCGTCTTGCAGCGCCTCGCGGCCACCTTGGGCGGGCGGGCGCTTGACCACGAAACCGCCCTTCGAGCCCACTGGGACGATGAGCGCGTTCTTGACCATCTGGGCCTTCATCAAGCCCAGGATCTCGGTACGGAAGTCCTCCGGCCTGTCTGACCACCTGATCCCGCCGCGCGCCACCTTGCCGCCCCGCAGGTGGACGCCCTCCACCCGGGGTGAGAAGACAAAGATCTCGAAGCGCGGTCGCGGAAGCGGAAGTAGTGAGATGCGCGTCGGATCGACCTTGAATGACAGGGCGGTGCGGTCAGGGCGGAAAAAGTTCGTGCGCAGGATCGCCATCAGCACCGAGAGGAAGCTGCGCAGGATGCGATCCTCGTCGAGACTCTCAACTGCGTCGATCGCCTCCTCGATCTGGCCCTTGAGCGACTCGCTGGTGCGCTCGTCGCACTGATCGGGGTCGAGACGCGCGCAGAAGAGCTCGACGAGCATCGCGGCCACGTCGGGATGGCGCAGCAGCGTGCGCTCCATGTAGGCGTCCGAGTAGGGGATAGACGCCTGCCGCAGGTAGCGCGCCACCGCGCGCAGCACGGAGATCCGCCGGCCGGACAACGATGCCGCCAGCACGAGGCCGTTGAGGCCGTCATCCTCGATCTCTCTCCGCCACACCCACAGGAACGTCTCCTGGAACAGGTCGCGGATGCGCTCGATGTCGTCGGCCTCGACGTGCAGCCCGAAGTCGTACAGCCACAGGGGGTCGGACTCGCGCGGCCGGATCTCGTGCGGGTGCTCGTCGACGACCTTGACCCCCATGTGCTCGAACGTCGGCAGTACGTCCGAGAGGGCCACGTCGCCGGCGCTGAACAGCTTGCAGCGCACCGCATCGTCGTCCCCGGCCGGTGCGTCGTCCTCTTCGTGGGGCCGGTAGAGGTGGATGACGGGCCCGCTGGTACGGCGCAGCTCCTCGAGCTTGGCGATGTCCGCCACCGCGGCGCGTGCGCTGTGATCGTCGCAGTAGGCAGGCGGGAAGGCCGACTCGTAGCGCCGGTAGACGGATTGCGCCCGCTCCGCGCCCAGCTCCTGGGTCAGGGCCTCGCGCAGGTTATCGGTCCACGCCCGCACCGCACGCACCAGCCGGCGCTCAATCGCTTGCACGTCGTAGTGGTCGGGGATGCCCTTGGTGCAGTGAACGACGTAGTGGATCCGTACCAGCACCGACTCCGAGAGGTGGAGCGCCCAGTCGACGTGGGTGCCGTGGAACTCCTCCGTAAGGATCCTTCCGATCCGCTCGCGGTTGCGCGTGTTGAAGCGGTCGCGCGGCAGGCAGACCAGACAGGCGACGAACCGCTGGAGCGGGTCCTCTCGCACGAACAGCCGCAGTCGCTGCCGCTCGCCCAGACCGAGGATCCCGGTCGCGATCTCGAACAACTTGTCGGTCTCGATCTGGAACAACGAGTCACGCGGGAAGGCCTCGAGGATCTCCATCAGGGCCTTGGCGTCGTGGCTGTGCGGCGAGAACCCGGCCCGCTCCAGCACCCGCTTGACCTTGCCGCGGAGCATCGGGATCTGTAGCGGGCTCTCGCGATATGCGTAGTGAGTGAGGAGGCCCAGGAAGCGTTGCTCGCCGACCACTCGGCCGTCCGAGAACCGCCGCACGCCGATGTAGTCGAGATAAGCAGGCCGGTGGACGGTGGCGCGGGAATTTGCCTTCGTGACCACCAGGAGCCCGGGGGAACGCGCGAGCTCGAGCGCCTTCGGTTGCAGCTCGGTGAACGACCGCTGGGGAGGCTTACGCAGGATTCCGAGACCGGAGCCTTCCACCACCTGGAGGCCCGTCCCGCCGTCCTTGTCGATGAGCTCGTACTCCCGGTAGCCCAGGAACGTGAAGTGGTCATCCGCGAGCCAGCGCAGAAGCTCGATCCCTTCCTCGACCTCGGCCGGATCGATCGGCGGCGGCTGTGCTTCGAAGTCGCGCGCGAGCGTCAGGGTCTGCTCGCGCATCCGGCCCCAGTCTGAAACCGCCGCGCTGACGTCGCTGAGCACGCGGGCAACCTCGGTGCGCAAGCGCTCGCGTCGCTCGGGGTCGTCCTCATGGGTGACCTCGGCATGCAAGATCGACTCGTTGCTCACCCCGGAATCCTCGCCGGGCTCGAGCACCTCGACCAGCTGACCGTCAGTGTCCCGCCGGATGCCCATCACGGGATGGATCACGAGGTTGATCGAGTATCCCCCGCGGTTGAGCTCCATCGTGACCGAGTCCACGAGGAAGGGAATGTCGTCCGAGACGATGTCGACCACCGTGAACGGCGAGCGGTACCCGTCCTCGCTCTCGGTCGGGTTGTAGACCCTGACCTTGCTTTGCCCGCGATGGCGCCGCTGGGCGAGCCGCCAGTGGGCCAGAGCCGCGCCGCACAGCTCGGGGGTGTCGCGGTTGTTCAGATCCTCGGGCGGCACCCAGCGGTAGTACTGGCGGACGAACGCCTCGAAGGGGCCGGTCTGCACCGCGTCGATCCGCTCGCGGACGTGACTGCATACCAACTCGACCACCTCGGACTCGAGGGTCTTGACCACCATCTACATCATGCTTCCCCAAACCACGCAGTCCAGCCTACAAGCCTGCGGGAGGCCCCATTGCTCTCAGCCTACTGCGCGCGAGAGGCGGCCGCGCAAAGGGCCGCCCGGGGACGCCGGGACGGCAACCAGGCGTGCGTACGCTCGGGCGTCACTACTCTTGATCTGGCCATGCGTCGGTTGCTGCTGCCCAGCTCGGCGATCATCCTCGCCGCCGCGCTGGTAGGGCTGCTCGCATTCGGGATCTCGAGCCAGGGAGCCAACACCTCGATCGACTCGGCGCTGGCTCACGGAGTGCGCCCGGTCGCGCCCGATTCGCGGGCGGCGCTGCCTGTGCTCGGCTCCTCCGGCCGCGAGAGCCTCGCCGATTTCCGCGGCAAGGTCGTGATCATGAACGTGTTCGCGTCCTGGTGCACGCCGTGCGTGGCGGAGGCGCCGATCCTGGAGCAAACGGAACGGCGCATCGCCGCTGACAACGCCACCGTGGTGGGCGTCACGTACCTCGACAACTCCGGTGATTCCGCGCAGTTCGTCCGCCAGCACCACATCTCCTATCCCGTACTGCGCGACGTGTCGGGGAATTTCGTGCGCGCTTTCGGGACGACCGGGGTTCCGGAGACCTTCGTGATCGACCGCAGCGGCCGGATCGCCGCCGTGCGCCGCTTCCAGGTCACCAGCCAGTGGCTGCAGAGCTCGCTGGCGCCGCTGCTCGGCCACCGGGCGTGAGGTTGGGTCAGGTGATCCGCTCCAGGTTTGCACTTCTGATGGCGGTCGCGGCGCTCGCTGGTCCGTTCCTCGCCCCTGCGGCCCTGGGCGCCGTGCCCGCGCGCACGTCGTTGCCGGCGGTCGAGAACGACCTCATGTGCGTCGCCTGTCATGAGCCGCTGGCCGTGTCCCAGTCCCCGCAGGCCGAATCGGAGCGGCGGCTGATCTCGCACCTGATCGCGCTCGGCGACACCAAGGCGCAGATCGAGCACGTCATGGTGGCCCAATACGGCCCGACGGTGCTCGCGAGGCCCCCGGCGAGCGGGTTCGACCTCTCCGTTTACATCCTCCCTCCAGCGGCGGTGCTGGTGGGCCTCGCGGTCGTCGGCTTTGCGTTGACCCGCTGGCGTGCGGGCAAGCGCGACGGCGAGCCGGGGGCCGAGGTGGCGCCGCTGCAGGCAGGGGATGCGCGCCGTCTCGAGGAGGATCTCGCCCGGTACGAGAGATGACGGGTCGCAGGGGCCCCATCTTGGAGGGGTGAGTGGTTCGCCTGGGGCCGCCTCTTGGATGTTTACCGCGCATAGCGCGGCTTTTATCCAAGAGACCGCCTTTTTCGGCTGCGAATCGCCGGCCCTACATCGACTCCGGGGCGCTCACGCCCAGCAGCTCCAGCGAGGTCCCGATCATGCGCCCCGACACCGCCGACAACGCGATTCGGAAGCTCTCGACCGGCTCCGGCGTGGCACCTACAACCCGACAGTCGCGGTAGAACGCGGTGAACTCCTGGGCAAGCTCGAGCGCATAGGCGGCGATCCGATGAGGCGCCCGCCGCGTCGCCGCCTCGGCCAGCTCGTCGGGAAACGACGCCAGCTTCTTGATCAGGTTGCGCTCGGCGGGGTCGAGCTGGCCCTCGCCCCAGTCGGAGCGGACCGCCGAGGCCTCCTCCAGCCGGCCGGCCGAGACGCGCCTGAGCATCGAGGAGATGCGCGCGTGGGCGTACTGCACGTAGTAGACGGGGTTCTCGGCGGACTGCCGGCGGGCCAGCTCGACGTCGAGGTCGAGCGTGCGGTCGTGCGAGGAGCGCAGCATGAAGAACCTGGTCGCGTCGACGCCGATCTCGTCGAGCAGCTCGTCCAGAGTCACAAAGGCGCCTTTGCGCTTTGACATGGCGGCGCGCTGCGAGCCCTCCACCAGGTGGACGAACTGGATCATGGGGACCTCGATCGCGTCGGGATCGCCCAGCAGCGCCGCCGCCGCGGCCTTCAGCTCGCCCACGTAGGCGTGGTGGTCGGCACCGAGCGGGTTCAGTTGACGCTCGAAGCCGCGGTCACGCTTGTTGACCATGTACGCGAGATCCGAGGCCAGGTAGGTTGGCTCTCCGCCGGTCCGCACCACGACCCGGTCCTTGTCATCGCCGTACGCGGTGGTGCGCATCCACAGGGCGCCCTCGGAGCGGTACAGAGCTCCCGCCTCCTCAAGCCGTGCCAGCACCACCTCGAGCGGGCTGGGCGAGCCCTCGTGGAGCGTGCGCTCCAGGAAAAAGGTGTCGAAGTGGACGCCGTAGCGGTCCAGCGTCTGCTTGATCCGGGCGAGCAGCAGCTCGACCGCGGTTTGGGCGAGCTCGCCCACGTCGCCGTCGGCGGCATCGGGAATCACCGCGGCCAGCTCGGCCACGTACTCGCCCGCGTAACCTCCGGGTGGCACTTCCTCGCCCCGCGCACGTGCCTTGACCGACGCGCCCAGCAACTCGACCTGGCTTCCGGCGTCGTTGAAGTAGTACTCACTGGAGACCGCGTGGCCGTAGCGTTCGAGGATGCGGACGAGCGAGTCTCCATATGCGGCGTGACGGCCGCTGTGGGCCACTAGCGGCCCGGTCGGGTTTGCGGAGACGAACTCGATCAGGATTCGCTCCGGGGCGGTCGTCTGGCCCGCGCCGAACCGCTCACCGGCGGCGACGAGGTCCCTCAGCGCCCGCCGGTACCAGGCGTCGGAGAGGAACAGGTTGAGGAAGCCCGGGCCCGCCACCTCGGTTCGCTCGAGCAGCTCCCCCAATTCCTGGTGCAGCTCGCGAGCGAGCAGCTCGGCGATCTTGGGCGGTCTGGTCCGGAGCGCCGGAGCGAGCAGCATCGCCGCATTGGTGGCGTAATCCCCTTGGCCGGCGTGCTTGGGACGCTCGAGCCTCAGCGAGCGCGACGACTCGCTGCCGTCGCCTCGCACCGCGGCGGTCGCGTGGGAGACGGCCTCGCGGAGCTGCGCAAGCGGCGCGGATGCCAGGTCGCCGCCGGCCCCATCCCGGGCGCGGCGATGTTCCTCTTCTGTGCCCGTCAAAGCGTCAGATCTTGTCGGTCGTCGGTCTTTTAGTAGTGGTAGGGCTCGCCTGCGAGGATCTTATGGGCCCTGTAGAGCTGCTCGAGCAGGACCACGCGGGCGAGTTGGTGAGGAAGCGTAAGGGGACCGAGGGAAAGCCGGTGATGGACGCCCTCGAGCTCTAGTCCGAACGGGCCTCCGACCACGAAGCACAGGTCCTCGCCGCTGCGCCGGCGTTGCTCCAAAAAGGCGCTGAACTCGACCGAATCCAGGGTCTCCCCGTCGTGGTGTAGGAGCGACACGAAGGTCCGGGGCGGCAGCCGGCGGGCGACCTGCTCGTCCTCGCGGACCTCGATCAGCTCGAGCCGTGCGTGGCGCCCGAGCAGCTTCTGATAGTGCTGGACATCGTCGAGGAATGGCGGGCGCAACCGTCCCACGGCGACCACGACGATCCGCACGATGGGATACTAGGAGCTATGGACGAGCCAGGCACGCCCGATCGGCGCATAAACATCCACTTCTCGCCGGAGCTCATGGGCGGCGCCTACGCGAACTTCGCAAACGTCAGCCACTCGGACTACGAGTTCACGATCACCTTCGCGCGCGTCGACCACGAGGTTGAGGAGGAAGAGGTTCCGGGCGTCGTGGTCTCGCGGATAAACCTGGCGCCCAGGTTCATGCGCGAGCTGATCGACGCCATGCAGGACAACTACTCGAAGTGGCAAACGCGCGAAGGGATCAAGAACCTGCCCGAGTACGGCGGCCGCGGCGAATCTGACGAGCAGGAGGAGGAGGAGTAGCCGCTCAGCCGGCGGGCGCCGGGGGCGAGGAGGCCGCGAACGCCTCCGCCGCCCCGATCCGCTCGAGAGTCGAGGGGTGGCTTCCGAGCAGCACCTGCAACCACCGGGGCGGGGCGAGATCGGCGAGGTTCTGCAGCGCGATCCGGCGATCGAACGAGATGAACGCATCCGGGGCGCGGGTGAGCTGTAGGGAATAGAAGTCGGCGCGGCGCTCGATCGCACGGGAAAGGCGACCGCCAACCAGCGCGACCGGCGCGGAGGCGAGCGCGGCCGCGAGGCCAAGTGCCGGCAGCGCCGCCGGGGTTCCGCTCTCCTCTGATAGCAGGCCGCTGAGACGGTAGGTCGCCAGCGCGGTCGGTCCCGCGACGATCGCGGCGTAGGCGATCCCGCGCTGGACATCGCGGTGTCGCACGTGCGCGAGCTCGTGCGCTACCACCACCCGGATCTCGTCGCGGCCGTAGCGGTCGAGCAAGGTGTCGAACAGCACCACGCGCTTGGTCGGGCCAAGGCCGGTCACGTA
>JAFAPR010000247.1 GCA_019247075.1 Solirubrobacterales bacterium | reverse complement strand
ACATCGCTGGCGGCGCTTTCGCGAGCCGTCGGGGAGCCCCGCGGGGTCGAAGAACCTGTGCATGCGTGGAATCTCCGGGCGCGAGAACCGGGAGGTCCCACGATCACCCGCTCGTCTTGATGGTGGGGCGGGTCGTGCGGGGAAGGCTCAGGTCGTAATCCCGTGATGGACGATCGTGGGAAGTCCGACGATCCCGTAGTACCTGCGAAGCCGTCGAACAACGCCCAGGGCGGGGTGGCGGAGGCGGTGGAGGAAAGGGGATCGCCCGAGGGAAACGCGGCCAGCACGACGCGCTCCGGACGCAGCGCCGGACCGAGCGCGCCAAGCGGGCTGGATCGCGTGCGCCAGGTGGCGCAGAAGGACAAGGATGTGCGGTTCACCGCGCTCCTGCATCACGTCGACGTTGACCGTCTGCGGGCGGCGTACTTCGCGCTTCGGCCGAAGGCCGCGCCGGGGGTGGACGGCGTGACGTGGCATGACTACGGGCAGAACCTGGAGGCGAACCTTCAGAGGCTGCACGCGAGGGTGCACGGCGGGAGCTACCGGGCAAGGCCGTCGTTGAGGGCGTACATACCGAAGCCCGACGGGCGGCAGCGGCCGCTCGGGATCGCGGTGTTGGAGGACAAGCTCCTGCAGCGCGCGGTGGTGGAGGTGCTGGGCGCGATCTACGAGCCGGACTTTCTTGGTTTTTCGTACGGGTTTCGTCCAGGGCGCAGCCCGCATGACGCGCTGGATGCGCTCGCGACCGGGATCGTGCGAACGCGGGTGAACTGGGTGCTCGACGCGGATTTCCGCGACTACTTCTCCAGCCTTGACCATCGGTGGCTGGAGCGGTTCTTAGAGCACCGGATCGCAGACAGACGGATCCTGCGCCTAATCCGGAAGTGGTTGCGCGCAGGAGTCATCGAGAAGAGGACATGGACGGCGTGCGAGGAGGGGGTTCCCCAAGGGGCGTCGGTTTCACCGCTCCTGGCGAACATTTACCTGCACTACGTCTTTGACCTCTGGGCTCACCGGTGGCGAGGTCGGCACGCCCGCGGCGATGTGATCATCACCCGGTTCGCCGACGACTACGTGGTGGGATTCGAGCATCGCGGTGACGCCGAGCGGTTCTGGTCAGATCTTCGCGACAGACTCGCGAAGTTCGCTCTGGAGCTCAACGCCGAGAAGACGCGCCTGATCCGTTTCGGGCGGTTCGCTGCCCAACAGCGACAGGAGCGCGGGCTTGGCAAGCCGGAGACGTTTCGCTTCCTGGGCTTCACGCACATCTGCGGGAAGGACAGGAGAGGACGTTTCCAGCTCAAACGGATCACCGACTCGAAGCGGTCACGCGCCAAGCTGCACTCGCTCAAAGGCGAGCTGCTGCGACGCCGCGACCGTCCGATCCCTGAGCAAGGGCGCTGGCTGGCCAGCGTCCTTCGCGGGCACGCCAACTATTACGGCGTGCCGGGCAATTCGCGGGCGTTGCACGCCTTCCGCTCCGAAGCGGTCCGGGTCTGGCTGATGGCGCTGCGGCGTCGCAGCCAGCGCACCAGGCTGACTTGGAAACGGATGCGACGGCTGCGAGAGCGATGGCTTCCGTTCCTCAAAGTCACACACCCCTGGCCGACCGCCCGCTTCGACGCTCGTACCCACGGGAGGAGCCCAGTGCGTTAGCAGCGCTCGCTGGGATCTGCGCGGGGGGCGCCGGGCAACCGGCGTCCCTACCGCGAGCCTGAACGAAAGAGACGTTCATGCCTACAACACGAGAAGTTGATTCTGTAGTTCGAGCGACTGGTCTTAACCCGGGTGGCGCCGGCGAGCCGTTGGGCGAGCCGGCGCCCCCGGCTGGGATCCTTGAGCGCTTGCCGGATGAGATGCGCGACAAGCTGCCGGACGAGCTCGTCGATGAGCTGCTTGCGGGGGCCAAGACCGAGGAGGAGATCTTCGGTCGGGGCGGGCTTTTTAGCCAGCTGACCAAGCGGCTGGTGGAGCGCGCGATGGAGGTTGAGCTGACCGACCATCTCGGCTACGAGCCGCACATGGAGCCGCCTGGCGGGACCGGCAACACGCGCAACGGCAAAGGCGAGCCGAAGACACTTGTGACCGAGCACGGGCCAGTCGAGATCCGGCCGCCGCGCGACCGTGATAGCTCATTTGAGCCAAAGATCGTCCGCAAGCGACAGCGGCGGTTTGAGGGGTTCGACGAGAAGATCCTCGCGCTCTATAGCCGCGGAATGTCGACGCGGGATATCGAGGCGCACTTGCGCGAGCTCTACGGGGTGGAGGTGGGCCGGGATCTGATCAGCCGGGTCACTGACGCGGTCATGGAGGACGTCAAGGCCTGGCAGCAGCGGCCGCTGGATGACCTTTACCCGGTGATCTTCCTCGATGCGTTCGTGCTCAAGATCCGCGACGGCGGGTCGGTACAGCGCAAGGCCTGCTATCTGGCGCTGGCGATCACCATGGACGGCCGGCGCGAAGTGCTGGGCATGTGGTTCCAGCAGACCGAGGGCGCCAAGTTCTGGATGCAGATCCTGACTGATCTGCGGCAGCGGGGCGTGCGGGACATCCTGATCTGCTGCGTGGACGGCCTCAAAGGTTTCCCCGAAGCGATCGAGGCCGTGTTCCCCCAGACGGTCGTTCAGACCTGCATCGTTCATCTGATCCGCCAGAGCCTGCGCTACGTGCCCGCCGCCAATACGACCAGGTCGTCAAGGACCTCAAGCCGATCTACACCGCAACCGATGTCGACTCAGCTCAAGAGGCGCTCGAGTGCTTCGATCAGAAGTGGGGAGCGCAGCTGCCGCCGGTGGTTCGGGCCTGGCGGGAGAACTGGGAGTACGTCATCCCCTTCATGGCATTCCCGCCCGACGTCCGTCGAGTGATCTACACGACAAATCCGATCGAAGCTCTCAACCGCCAGCTACGCAAAGCGATCAAGACCAAAGGACACTTCCCAAACGAAGAGGCCGCCAAAAAGCTGATCTACCTATCCATCATCAATGCAACCCCCAAGTGGACGCGAGTCGCCGGCTGGACGAAAGCTCTGCTGGCGTTCAAGATCCACTTCGGAGACCGACTGCCCGACTAACGCCTACACAGTTAGTGGGACACCCTCGACCGGGGTTGAGGGCTTCGATCGGATTTGTCGTGTAGACCACGCGTCTGACGTCAGGAGGAAAGGCCATGAACGGGATCACGTACTCCCAGCTATCGCGCCAGGCCTTGACCACCGGCGGCAGCTGTTTGCCGCACTTCTGATCGAAGCGCTCGA
>JAFAPR010000110.1 GCA_019247075.1 Solirubrobacterales bacterium | reverse complement strand
AGCCGCTGTTTTTGCGATTCGAGCACGATCACCTCACGCGCGACCCGCTCGACTACCTCGAAACGGAGGGGCTCGAGATTCAGACCGTGGACCGGCTTAAGTGGGGGATCGTCGAGCGAGCCGCCGCGCGCAAACCGGCCTCTTCGGTCGCGAACACGCCCTGATCGAGGAGGCTTAACCGCGCTGCGGGTTGCGACCCGCAGAGACGCGCCAGCAGGGCGATCGCCGCGGCTCCGCCGGGACCGCCGCACTGGCTCGGGCCTAGCGCGGGCGCGTGCTTCGTTACTCGGTTAGGCCGAGCGGCATCGGCTCCAGTGGATCTGGGCGCAGTCAGTCGCTTCCAGACCGAGGGGGCCTCTGCCAGCGACGGGGATCAAGATCTGCGCCGCAGATCGCGCAGCCCGCGGCAAAGGGCGTGACGCGCTCGCCCCACCGAGGGCAATAACCAGGATGCATGTACCTGATGCTGCCGGGGGCCGCTGCGCGGCTCGTAAAGGGAGGCTGAGCGTTTCGCAAGGGGCGCGGTCTGCCACGCCTCCTGCACGCCTTGCTCCTTGCTCGCTTGCCACTCGACAGGATCAACGTTGCGCGGGCGGAACGCTCAGGCCCGAGCGGTGTTTCCACGACTTGAGGGTTCCGATCGGGCCACCTGTCTGCGCGCTAGCCTTAGCCAACCCGATCTGTGGACGAGCCGCCACGCGTACATTTTGGTTCGGGGCGCTGTGGGCTGGTTGCTTGGTTGGTTCCGGCATGGTTGCTTCTACACAAAGTTCAGTCGCTGACTGGGTTTAGTGTGTGCGCGAATTTGGGGACGCAAACGGGGTGACGCAGCCGAGGGTCGCGTTTTGCGGCGTC
This sequence comes from Solirubrobacterales bacterium, assembly GCA_019247075.1. GTDB lineage: Bacteria > Actinomycetota > Thermoleophilia > Solirubrobacterales > Solirubrobacteraceae > Palsa-465. The sequence continues at coordinate 7,124 of JAFAPR010000110.1, read as the reverse complement.
ACAACGCCCAGGTTTTTGAAGCGGGGAGGGTTGCGGGCGCGGGGGACTGGACAACTGCGCTGCTCGCGTTCAAGATCCCCGGCGGTCGCCTGGCCGTCTATCGAGAAACTGGGGGAGTCTCATTGCCTACTGCTGATCCGTTGATTGGTCGCGTGATTGCTGGGCATCGCGTTGAGGCGGTGGTCGGTAAGGGTGGAATGGGTGTCGTGTATCGGGTTCGTCATCTGCGGCTGGAGAGGGTGCGGGCGCTTAAGTTGCTGTCGCCGGAGCTGGGCAGCGATGAGGCGTTTCGCCAGCGGTTTGAGCGGGAGTGGAGGATGGCCGCGGCGATCGAGCACCCACGCATTGTTGAGGTACTGGACGCGGGCGAGGCGGACGGGAATCTGTACATCCTGATGCAGCTGGTGGATGGGTCTGACCTGGGGAAGCTTGTCCGGCAAGGCGGGCCCTTGGAGCTGGGGCGCGCGTGGAGCCTGCTCGAGCAGGTCGCTGGGGCGTTGGACGCGGCACACGCGAAGGGGCTGGTGCATCGGGATGTGACGCCCCGGAACATTCTTGTCGCCGCTGGCGATCGGGCCTTTCTGGCTGATTTCGGGGTGGCGAAGACGACGGTGACCCGTGGAGTGACCGAGCGGGGCGTCTTTGTGGGGAACATCGATTACGCCGCGCCTGAGCAGATCGAGGCCAAGGAGCTCGATGCGCGGGTCGACATCTACGCGTTCGGTGGCGTGCTCTACACCTGCTTGACGGCCGAGCGTCCGTATGAGCGCGACTCGGAGGTGCAGTTGATGTATGCGCACCTCACCGAAGCGCCGCCGGTGCCAAGTGCACGCCGCCCCGGGCTGCCTCACGCGATCGATGGCGTGGTAGCGAAAGCAATGGCGAAGGACTCCCACGGCCGCTATCTCACCTGCGGCGAGTTGATCGAGGATCTGCGCAGAGCGCTCGGTGGGTCCGCTGCGACGCGGCCGCTGGCCGCCAGTAGGGGCGACGCGCCTGGCGGAGCGGCTTCTGCGACGTTGCTGGCCCCGGGTCGCCAGCGGCTGGGAGCGGTGGCGAGCGCGGGGGTCGAAGAGCGCAAGGGTGTGACGGTGCTGTTTTGCGACCTGGTGGGCTTTGACGCTTTCGACCGCGCCGATCCTGAAGAGTCGAGGGCTCGCATCCGCCCCTACCACGCCCGCCTGCGCGAGGAGATCGAGCGCAAGGGGGGGACGGTAGAGAAGTTCATCGGCGACGCGGTGATGGCCGTGTTCGGCGCGCCCAAGGCCCACGAGGACGACCCTGAGCGAGCCGTGCGCGCGGGGCTGGGCATCCTTGCGGCGATCTCCGAGCTCAACGAGGACGAGGGTCTCGAACTGCGGGTGCGCGTTGGAATCGAGACTGGGGAGGCGTTGGTGTCGATCGCGGCGCGGCTGGAGCTGGGGGAGGACATGGTCACCGGCGGTGCGGTGAACACGGCTTCGCGGTTGCGGGGTGTGGCCCCGGTGAACGGCGTTGTGGTCGGCGCCGGGACGTATGAGGCGACCAAGGAGGTCTTCGCTTATGAGGAGCTCGAACCGGTCGCTCTAAGAGGCGTGTCAGAGCCCGTGGCGTTGTGGCACGCCCGCTCGGCGAGGGCGCGGTTGGGTACCGACCTTATGCGGCGGCTCACTACGCCGCTGGTGGGACGCCACATCGATTTGGGGATCCTCACTGGCTGCTTTCAGCGCGCGGTTCAGGAGCGGACCGTGCAGCTGATTACGATCGTGGGCGAGCCGGGGGTGGGCAAGTCGCGGCTGGTGGCAGAGCTCGTGGCGTTCGTCGACTCGTTATCGGACCTGATCCGCTGGCGCCAGGGCCGCTGCCTGCCTTACGGGGAGGCGGTCGCGTTCTGGGCGCTGGGCGAGATCGTGAAGGCGGAGGCGGGGATCTTCGAGACCGACTCGCCTGAGGTCGCGGGCACCAAGATCGACGCGGTCGTGCCCGGTGAGCATCCAGACGCGCCGTGGCTGCGCGCGCGCTTGCGGCCGCTGGTCGGCCTTGAGGCTCCGGAGGCGACGCGGGAGGAGAACTTCGCCGCCTGGCGGGCGTTTCTCGAGCTGTTGGCCGAGGCTCGCCCGTCGGTGCTCGTGTTCGAGGACCTGCACTGGGCAGACGACGCCCTGCTCGCGTTTCTGGAGCACCTGGCCGATTACGCCGAGGGGGTTCCCCTGCTGCTCGTGGGGACCGCCCGGCCCGAGCTGTCAGAGAGGGCGCCGGGCTGGGCCGCTTCGGCGCGTAACGCCACGCGCATTAACCTCTCGCCGCTCTCCGAATCGGAGACGGCCAGTCTGATCGCGAACCTGTTGGGGCAGACCGTGCTCCCCGCAGAGGTCCAGGGCGCGATCCTCGAGCGCTCGGGGGGTAACCCGTTATACGCAGAGCAGTTCGTGCGGCTGCTAAAGGACCGGGGCATCCTCTCGCGCACCGGCACGACATGGACCATCGAGGCGGAGGCGGAGATTCCCATGCCATCGGGAGTCCGGAGCCTGATCGCGGCCCGTCTGGACGTGCTGTCCCCTGAGCGCAAGCGTCTGCTTCAGGACGCGGCGGTGATCGGCAAGGTGTTTTGGTCAGAAGCGGTGGCGCAGATGGGCGAGCGGGACCTTGGTGAGGTAGACCGGGCCCTGCATGAGCTCTCGCGCAAAGAGCTGGTGCGCGCCGCCCGCCAGAGCTCGATGGCGGGACAGGCCGAATACGGCTTTAACCACGCCTTGGTTAGAGACGTGTGCTACAGCCAGATCCTGCGGGCCGAGCTGGCGGAGCGCCATCGCAGAGCCGCGGCCTGGATCGAGCAGGCCTCGGGCGGGCGGGTCGAGGATCACGCGGCGATCCTCGCCTCGCACTTCGTCTCCGCGCTCGAGTTCGCCAGCGAAACCGCTGACGCGGACGAGCTGCGGTCAAGGGCGGTCCGCTACCTGACGCTCGCGGGCGACAGGGCCCTGGGCGTCGACGTCGAGGCCGCCGAGCGCCACCTCGCCCACGCGCTCGAGCTAGCCCCCGAGACCGCGGCCGAGCGCTCCATGATCCTCGCCCGCCACGCCGAGGCGCTTGGCCAGCGAGGGAAGTTCGCCGACGCCGCGCGCGTCTACCAGGAGGCGATCGAAGGCTTCCGGGTTCAAGGGGACGTGCCGTCGATGGCGAGCGCGATGGCGCGGCTGGGCAATGTGTTCCATTGGCTGGGCGACCCGCGAAACCGGACAACGACGGACGAGGCCCTGCGGATGCTCGAGCCGCTCCACCCCTCCCCTGAGCTCGTGGCGACACTCGCCGATGCCGCCGGGGCGCGCATGAACTGGATCGAGCCCGAACGCGCCGTTCAGCTCGCGGATCGCGCCATCTCGCTCGCGTCGGAGCTCGGCCTTCCCACGCAGGCCAGGGCGCTGGGGTTCCGGGGTTTTAGTCGAGCAGTATTGGGCGACGAGGACGGTGTCGACGACATGCTGCAAGCCCTCGACGCGGCGACGTCACAGGGACTGGGGCGAGAGACGGCTCTACTCTACTTCAACCTGTCAGAGGTCCTGGGGGTGAGCGAGGGGGCCAGGGTCCGCCTGGAAACGCTCGAGAGGGGCCTTTCCTTTGCACAGCGTCGGGGCATCGAGGAATTCGTCCTTGCGTTCTGCGCCGACATCGTCGCGACACACGTCGACCTCGGTGCCTACGACGAAGCGCTCGAGCGCGCGCGAGAGCTCGACCCGCGCCTCGACGAGGCGAGAGACGTCTCCGACCAAATCATGGTGCGGTCGAGCGAGGTCGCCGTTTTCAGCAGACGAGGACGGCTCGATAAAGCCCTTGATCTGAGCCGATGGGCCATCGAGCGGGCGCGGGAGTCTGAGAACCCGCAGTTCCTGGCCCTCGCCCTCGGCTCAGGAGCAGCCTTGCAGCTGGCCGCCCAGGACCTCGCCGCCGCGCGTGACCTGCTCGAGGAGCTCGACCGAATCAAGCGGCTAGCGCTCCCATATGCGGGCGCGCTCCCCCACGTTGTCAGGACCGCTGTGGCACTGGGCGATGCCGACCTAGCTCGGCGGCTCGCCGACAATCTCCCCTCAAAGCCGCTTCTTCGCAAGGCGGGACTCCTGACGGCTCAAGCCCTGATCGCCGAACACGAAGGCCGCCACGGCCAGGCCGCGGGCGCGTTCGCCGAGGCGGCGAAAGCTTGGGAGCGGCTGCAAACACCCTGGGAGCGCGCCCACGCGCTGCTCGGTCAGGGCCGCTGCCTGGTGGCGCTGGGCCGGTCTAGTGAAGCCTCCGACCTCATCCGCGCGGCCAGGAAGGTTTTCAACGCGCTAGGCGCAGCGCCCGCACTCTCCGAAACCGACGCGCTGATGCAGCGGGCCTCCGCGCTCGCGTCCTAACCCCCGGTCACCTACCACTTCTCGCGCCACCCCCGCGATGTGTCCGCGTTCCTGGCGCTTCGCGCCGGCGCGCACGAATTGTCACATGCCGCATCACGCATGCCCAATGCGATAGCAGGCACCGCTGCATGCAACAGCCGCAACGGCCGCACAAACGCCGGAATAGCCGCATAAAACGCCCATGGCCACACAAAACGCGCGATCAGCGCAGATCGGCAAGCGTGCGGGTGCTGCGCTCGGACTTCGAGGCGCTGAGTCGCCGCCGAAGCCGAGCGAAATCGGGCTGGCCAGCGGAGTCGCGGCAAACCAGTGCGCCGTCGAGCGTCATCCGCCGCTTGCCCAGCCGCGATCTCCTGAACCTCGGTGAAGTCCCACAAGGGCGCACTGACGTGGGCGCTCCCGCATGTCTCGGCAGGCGAGTGCTTCGGCGCCGGCGAGGCGAAATGCCAGTGGTGCACAAGATCCTCATCTGCCTTGCCGGCGTCTCCCGCAGCTGACGAGGCGGGAACCGCGCTCAGCTGGCCGCCTTCTTCACAAGCCCGGCGATCTTCTTCTCCTCGGCAGACGTCAGCTCTTTCAGAGCGAAGTAGGTGGGCCACATGTTGCCGTCGTCGAGGTTCGCCTTGTCGCTGAACCCGAACGTCGCATACCTAGCCTTGAATTTCGCCGCGCTCTGGAAGAAGCAGACGACCTTGCCATCCTTGGCGTACGCCGGCATCCCATACCAAGTCTTCGGCGAGAGGGACGGCGCGCTCGCCTTGACGATCGCGTGGAGCCGCTCGGCCCTGGCGCGATCCGGTTCCGGCATCTCGGCGATCTTGGCGAGCACTGCGCTCTCCCCGTCCTCGCCGCGGGCTTCTGCCTTGCGCTCCTGGACGAGCTCCTTCATCGCGGCGCGCTCCTCGGCCGTTAGCACAGTGGGCGACTTGCTCGTCGCGGTGGTGCGCTTGGTGCGCTTCTGTTTGTCGGTCTTTTGACTCATCTGAACCCTCTCATGCTGTCTGGGTTGTTGGCGGGCGCCTCACGGGCTGGGCGCAGTAGGTGGAGGTGGCTCAGGTCCGTCGGGAGCGCCGCGGTCGCGGAGCCTGCCCGTCAATCGGACCTCGGCGCCTCCCAGACGAACCCGTCTCGGTCGGTGAACGTCCCGGCATCGCTGACGATCGCGATCCGGCGAGATCCGCGGCCGTCCGGGAAGACGCCGGCGGCCGTGGCGGCGCCACCGCGCCCGTAGAGCACCAGCTCGATGGCACCGGATGCAGCCGCGAATGAGACGAACTTGCGGCCGCCACCGTCAACGGCCTCATCAGCACCGCACTCGACGCCGTCGCCCCACCTGTTCAGCGTGAACCCGCGGAAGCAGGTCGCTGGTCCCTCTGAGGCCTGCGGGCCCAAACCGAACGCAGCGCTGTAGAACGCGCCGGTGCACCCGGGGTCGTCCACTTCGACAATGACGGACTGGATCGAGGCCAGTGCCGGCTCCCTTCCTCGAGTTCTCAGACGCCGCCTACAACGTGAATACCATGATGGTAGAAGTCAACCATAGTTGATCTCCAGTGACCGTGCGAGACTACAAACCATGGCAGGATCTATCTCGAGCGACATCGAGGTGGCTGAGTTCGCGGGCCAACTCTTTTTCCGGCTCTGGCGGGCCTCGCATACGCGCACGGCCGACGCGCTCACCTCGCTCGGCCTCACGCCCGCCCTGTTCGCCGTGCTCAACGTGCTCGGCGCTCGCGACGGGACCATTCAGCAGCAGCTCAGCTCCGACATGGGCATCGATCCCAGCGCCATGGTCAAGCTGATCAACGAGCTCGAAGGTGCGGGCCTAGCCGATCGCCGACGCCGTCCCAACGATCGCCGCGCGTGGGAGGTCACGATCACGCCGAAGGGCCGACGCACGCTCCAGCGAGCCAGACGATTGGCCTCCCAAGTCGAGGACGAGGTACTGGGCGGCCTCACCGCCACCGATCGCCGCCAGCTGCTCACACTGCTGCGCCAAGCGCTCGCCTCAGCGCCCCCGCAGCCCGCGTGGCGCGCCGAGGAAGGAGACTGACCGATGCACGCGATTACCGCGAGCGTCGCCGGAATAGGAGCTGCTCGCCGCCCGCCCCCCGGCCTGGCGATGGCCGGCTGGCCGCGGTGGTGGGCTGGTCGCCGTGGTGGCCGGCTTGTGGAGTCCGCCCGAGGCAAGGAGACCGTCCGGCGGTTCTGGCAGCTCGGCGAGCTGACCGCCGCCAGGACCACACGTTCGTGCTGGGCGAGTGCACCGACTCGGAAACACGGCAGGCCGACCCAGAGCTGAACGAGCCGGTCAGGCGGGTCGCCGAGCGGGCGCGGCGCGCCAGCCACCAGACCTCTAGCGTTGATCGATCGAGATCACGATCTTGCCGAACCGGTCGGCGCCACCGTCGAGCCTGGCCATCGCCTCGCCGAGACGCTCCAGTTCGAAGACCGAGTCGATGGCCGGTCGCCAGGAGGCCGTGCGCACGTGGTCGATCATCGCGCCGTACTCCTGCGGGCTGCCCATGGTCGTGCCGACGATCGATCGCCACTCCCAGTAGACGTCGGCCACGTCGACGGTCGATTGGTCGCCACCCGTGTCGCCGAAGTTGACCAGCACGCCGCCGCGTGCCAGTGCCTTCAGCACGCTGCGCCAGGACGGCCCACCAAAGCTATCGACGGCGGCATCGAAACCCTCCTCGACGACCGTGCGGGCTTGTTGTGGCCAGTCGGGATCGTCGTAGCGAAACC
>JAFAPR010000099.1 GCA_019247075.1 Solirubrobacterales bacterium | reverse complement strand
CCGCGAGCAGGTCGACGAAGACCTCGAGCGGCTCGACGCCCGCGAACAGGGCCGGCGGCGGTTCGGACGCCGTGGTGGGCCGCTCGCCCTGGGCGGTCACACCGCCACCCGGTCGGGGTCGTAGCGGCGTCGGATCTCGTACAGGGTCGTGCGCTCGGCCGCAGGGCGCCCGGCCGCGTGCGCCGCGGCGATCAGGTCCGATGGCTCGAGCCTGACGCCGTGGTAGGAGCCGGCCATGCGAGAGATCGACTCCTCCATCAGCGTGCCGCCGAGGTCGTTTACCCCCCAGGAAAGCGCCTCGGTGGCGGCGTCGAGCCCCATCTTGACCCAGCTGGCCTGCAGGTTTGGGACCGTCTTGCCCAGTGCCAAGCGGAAGGCGGCGGTGTGCTTGAGGTTCTCCTCGCGCGAGATTTCCTCCACGCCGTGGGTGCGGCCCAGCAGGGTGTGGAAGGGGATGAACGACAGGGGTACGAACTCGGTGAAGCCGCCGGTGCGCTCCTGCAGCTCGCGCACCACGCGCATGTGCTCGGCCAGCTCCCAGGGCTCCTCGATGTGGCCGAACATCACGGTCACGGTCGAGCGGATGCCCTCCTGGTGGCAGGCCTCGATGATCTGCACCCAGCGCGCCACCGGGAGCTTGTTGGGGGAGATCCGCTCGCGCACACCGTCGTGCAGCACCTCCGCCGCCGTGCCCGGAGTGGAGCCCAGCCCCGCCTCCCGCAGCCGGGCAAACACCGCACGCGGGGCCAGGCCGGAGATGTCGCACATGTGCGCCACCTCCATCGGTGAGTAGGCGTGCAGGTGGATGTGGGGCGCGATCTCCTTGGCCAGCCGCAGCCAGCGCTCGTAGTCCTCCAAGCTCCAGTCGGGGTGGATGCCCGACTGCATGCACACCTCGGTGGCCCCAAACTCAACCGCCTCGGCCACCCGCAGCGCGAACTCCTGCTCGGAGTGCTCATAGGCCTCCGGCGAGCGGCGCCCCTGGCCAAAGCCGCAAAACGCGCAGCCGACGATGCACACGTTGGAGACGTTGATGTTGCGGTTGACGACGAAGGTGACGGTGTCGCCCGCGAGCTCGCAACGAAGCTCGTCGGCAGCCAGGCGCATCTCCTGCACCACGTCCGGCCTTCGCTCCGCAAACAACGCCGTCAGCTCCTCGCAAGTCAAGGCCGCGCCGTCGCGCGCCCTCGCCACCGCCCTCGGTGCGGCGTCGGCGGCGATCGCAACCTCGCTGCGCCGGCCAGAACCGCGCCTTGGAATGAACGACCAGTAGCGGCGCTTGATCACATCGAGCACGCCCTGCGCGACCCATTCTGAGTCGATGTACTCGGGGTAGACGCACAGCCGCTCGGTGAGCGCGATTCCCTCTCGCTGCAGCCGTCGCCGGACCTGGACAGGAGACGGAAACGGATGCTCGGGCGAGATGTGGTCGCCGTTGGCCGATAGGCCGCCGAGATCGGTGGCGCCCGCGCGCACCAGCTCAAGCCACCAGTCAGAAAGGTTGGGTGGCACCTGGATGCCAACCCCCGGAAGCAGGCGACGGGCCTCGGCCACGAGCCGCTTCATGTCGTCGATGCTCACCGGCGTCGCCCAGGGCGGCGCGCCGGTCTGTGGGCCATCCCAGACCCCGGCGCGCCAGTACTCATCGGCGGCGGCCGAAGCGATCTCGGCGGGCTCCCGGCCGTAGTAGCGCTGGTGGGGAACGAAGTTCTGCAGGATCACCTCCTGCAAATGCCCGTGCTGCCGCTGCACCTCGGCGAGGCGCGCAAGCGCCTCCAGGCGGTCGCGCTGTGACTCCCCGATGCCCACCAGAATGCCGCTCGTGAACGGAATCCTCAGCTCACCGGCGGCCTCGATCGTCGCAAGCCGCGCCTCCGGGTGCTTGCTCGGCGAACCCCGATGAACGGCCAAATCCGCGTTGGTGGACTCCAGCATCAACCCCTGCGACGCGGTCACCTCTCGCAGACGCCCCAGGTCCGCGGCGTCCAGCACGCCCAAGTTCGTATGCGGAAGCAGGCCGCGCTCCAGGGCCCGCTCACAAGTCCACGCCACATACGAAGTGAAGTCGCGATGGCCGTACTCCGACAGGCGCGCCGCCACCCCGGACTGGACCTCCGGCCGCTCCCCGGTCAACACCAAAAGCTCCTTGACGTTGCCAGACGCCGCGCGATCCACCAGCGCAAGCACCTCATCGGGCGAATACAGATGCGCCCGGTGGGTCGCAAAAGCGCAGTACTTGCAAAAACAACGGCAAGTACGCGACAACGACAGCGTGAAATTACGGCTGAACGTGACGCGACGACGCATGCGCTTGGCGGGAGATTCTAGGGAGCGCTTATGCTCGGACAGGTGCGGTGGCCGGGAGCGATCGCCATATCCGTTCTGTTGGCGCTCGTCGCCGGCTGCGGCTCGGGCTCTTCCGGCGGTAGTTCCTCACGCCATCCGGTGCCGGTCACGCTCATGCTCGACTTCGCGCCGAACGCCGTCCACGCCGGGATCTACGCGGCGCTCGCACACCGGTACGACCGCGCCGCCGGCATCGTGCTGCGCGTATTGCCGCCGCCCTCGCCGGTGGATTCGATCAAGCTGCTCGAGGACGGCCGGGTCGATTTCGCAATTCTCGACATCCACGACCTGGCGATCGCGCGCGAGCGCGGCGAGCCGCTGGTGGGAGTCATGGCGATTGTCGAGAGGCCCCTCGCGGCGGTGATCGCGCAGCCACGCTTCGCGACTCCGCGCGAACTAGACGGGCGCACCGTCGGCGTCACCGGCGATCCCAGCGACTACGCCGTGCTCGATTCGATCGTGCAAGGCGCCGGCGGCAACCCCCGCGCCGTGCACACGATCACGATCGGCTCCGACGCCGTCGCCGACCTGCTGGCGGGCAGGCTCGCGGCGGCGACGGCCTTCTGGAACGACGAAGGAGTCGCGCTCTCGTTGCGGCGGCCCGGCTATCACATCTTTCGCCTCGAGAAATTTGGCGCCCCTCCCTACCCGGAGCTTGTGCTATGTGCCAAGCGGGGGATGGTGAGAAGCCACCCCGCCCTCGTGCGCGCCGTCGTCGAGGCCCTCACGCGCGGCTACGAGCTCGCGATCTCCCGGCCGGCCGGGGCCGCCGGCGACCTTGAGCGGCTGGTAGGCGGGCTGGACCCGCGCCTGGTCCGAGCGGACCTGGCGGCCCTGGGCTCATCGTTTGCTCTGCCGGGTGAACGTCCCGGTCAGCTGCGCATGGCCACCCTGCGCGCCTGGGCCGCCTGGGAGGCGCGCTTCCGGCTGGTGGCCCATCCGCCGAATGTCGCGCAGACCTTCGATCCGCGCTTTAGCCGCTGAGGTCAATCCGCCAGCCGCGTCACCAGGTCCCCGCCCTCGCGGGCGAAGCGCGATCGGGGGACGACGAGGTCGAAACCGGCCTGCTCGGCGAGCCGGCGCACGTCGGCCTCGACGTGGGCGTACACGGCGACCTTGCGCACTTGGCGCAGGTCAGCGCGGCGAACCTGCTCGAGACGCTCCTGGGGATCCGCGGTCAGATCGACGATCAGCACGTCGGCCGTCTTAGGTTCGAGCTGATCGAGGCTCGAGACGAGCACCGTCTCGTGGCCTGCGGCGGCGAGGCGCGAGACGACGCTTGAGCCGAACAACAGGTCGGGGATCAGCGCGACTACCGCGGCCATGTGCGCCTACTGTGCACGCAGACGCCGGAACTCCTGCCGGACCGATTCGGGACGGCCCCACATCAGCTCGGACACGATTTCCACCCGGCCGGTGCGGACTTCGCGTACCGCGATCTCGCCCTCGATACCCGCGTCATCCAGCAACTTCAAGGCCGCGTGCACCGCCGGAGCCGCCGCGGCGTGGCCGAACCTATGCGCGACGATGATCCGCCAGTGCCAGTCGTACTTCGAGTAAGGCTGAGCATTGCAGGTCACGAGCAGCACGGACGCCTCCACGTAGAGGCCCTCGTCGAAGATGCGCAGGTCGAACTCCAGGTCGGTCCAGTCGTCGGGCAGCGAGTCGACGATCTGCTGGAAGGTTTCGGCGAGCGCCATATCGCACCGATCCTATCCTTGTGGTCATCGCACAGCTCGCCACCATCGAGTCCGACTACCGCACGCTGATCGAGCGCTGCGGCCTCCTCGACCGCTCGGACCGGGGCAAGCTGGCGCTGACGGGCCGCGACGCGAGGTCTTTCCTTCAAGGACAGGTCACCAATGATGTCGAGCGCCTCAGCGACGGCGAGGGCTGCTACGCGGCCTTTCTCACGTCCAAAGGCAAGATGCTCGGCGACCTCAGGGTGCTGGCCTCTTCAGAGGAGCTCCTGCTCGACACCGAGCGGGTCGCCCTCCAGGCGCTGTTCAACATGATCCGGCGGTTCAGCGTCGGCCACGAGGTGGGGCTTCACAAGCGCACGCTCGAGCGCGGGCTGCTGTCTCTGATCGGTCCCGAGGCCGAGCGCACCGCTGGGGTCGAGAAGCTGCCCGCCGCTGAGCATTCTCACCGCCTCACCGCCGTGGGGGGCATCGAGGCGCGCGCGATCAGGACCGAGAGCGGTCTGGACCTATTGTGCGGGGCGCCCGAAGCAGAGGCGCTCGCCGCGGCGCTCGTGGAGCGAGGCGCACCCCTCGTCTCCGAAGCGGCCGCGGAGTGCCTGCGCGTCGAGCGGGGTCGTCCGCGCTACGGCGTGGATCTCGACGAGACCGTCATCCCTCAGGAGGCGGGCCTCAATGCCCGCGCGGTGTCCTTCACCAAAGGCTGCTACGTCGGCCAGGAAACGGTCGCTCGGCTCTACTACCGGGGCAAGCCCAACCGCTGCCTGCGAGGGCTTCGCCTCTCAGGCCCGGTTGCCGCCGGCCGGCAGCTGTTGCTCGGTGAGAAGGTCGTGGGCCGGCTCACGACGGTCGTCGACTCGCCCGGCTTCGGGCCAATCGGGCTCGCACTGGTGCGCCGCGAAGCGGGGCCCGGAGCGGCGCTCTCGGTGGCGCCCGACGGGGACAGCGCGGAAGTCGTGGAGCTTCCCTTCGTGTCCCAGGCACGGGCTTGACGAACGGCCCTTCGCGACAGGCCAGGCCTAGGATGCGTGGAGCGACGATCGGGATGCTCGTGTTCGGCGCGATCGCGGTAGGCGGCTGTGGGAGCGCCGCACACTTCGCCGACAGGCCGCATCCGCCCACGCCGGTCAACCTCACCGTCTACATCAGCAGTTCAAGGGTCTCCGTGTCGCCAAGCTCGGTCGGGGCTGGTCCCGTGGCCTTCATCATCACCAACCAGGCGAGCAGCGCGGTGACGCTGACGGTGCGGGGCGCCGGGGGCGGCTCTGCGCTGGCCACCACGGCACCCATCAACCCGCAAGCGACGAGCTCGCTCTCCCTCGATTTGCGGCAGGGCGACTACAGCATCGCCGGCGCAGGGGCATCCTCTATCGCGCCGGCCTCGCTCCACGTGGGCCGCTCGCGGGGCAACGGAAACAACGCGCTGCTTCAGCCCTAGGCCGAGCTCGCAGCCCATCGGCGTGACGGATTGCTGCAAATATGCAATACTTGCATGCGTGCAAGCAACTAGTGCGCCCGCAAAAGTGACGCTTCCACAGGCAACCATGCCCGCGGAAGATCTTGCCCATGACCTCTACGCGCTAGTCACCTACCTGCACAAAAGCTGCCAGGCCGACGTTTTCGAGGCGGTTGGAGCGCTAGACCTGACCATGACCCAAATCAAGGTGCTGCACCATCTCGAGCAGACGGAGCGTTCGGTGACTGTCAAGGAGGCGGCCGAACTGGTTGGGATCTCGCTTCCCGCCGCGAGCCGAGCCGTAGATGACCTGGTTCGCCGCGGCTTCGCCGAGCGGCACGAGGATCTCGCCGATCGCCGCATGAAACGGGTCAACATCACCGACCGCGGGCGCGCCGCCATACGACGCCTGAACGCCGCTCGCTTCAGTGGTCTCGAGGAGTTCGCCGACGCGCTCACCGCGGCGCAGCGGGCCCGGCTGTCGGCTGCGCTCACGAAGCTGCTCGAGCGACCGGACATCGCCGCCTGCCGATTGGAAGACCGTTGACAGATCGAATCCTCGCCCAGCGTCACCGCCTCATCACCGAGGAGAACAGCCGCTGGTGGACGCTCGGCGCGATGTGCTTCGCGCTGTTCATGCTGATGCTCGACAACACGGTCGTGAACATCGCGCTGCCGTCGATCCAGCACGACCTCCACGCATCTCTCTCGGCGCTCCTGTGGACCGTGAACGCCTACACGCTCACCTTCGCCGTGCTGCTGGTCACGGGTGGGAGGCTCGGCGACATCTTCGGCCGGCGCAGGATGTTCCTCTTCGGCGTCGTCGTCTTCGGCGTCGCCAGCCTCGCGATCGGCTTTGCTCCCAACGACACCGTGCTTGTGACCTTCCGTGCGGTGCAGGGAATCGGCGCCGCGTTCATGATGCCGGCGACGCTGTCGATCATCACCCAGACCTTCCCTCCACACCAACGCGGGATGGCGATCGGCACGTGGGCCGGCGTGAGCGCGCTGGCGCTTGCGATAGGGCCGGTGATCGGAGGCTTTCTCACCGAGGCCGTTAGCTGGCGGGCGATCTTCTTCATCAACCCGCCGATCGCCGTGATCGCGATCGCCGTGACGCTGTTCGCAACGCGCGAGTCCCGCGACGAGACGGTCGGACGGGAGGTCGACTTCCCGGGCATCGCCGCGCTCACCGTTGGCCTCACCGCACTCGTGCTTGCCCTGATCGAGAGCAACAACTGGCACTGGGGCTCGGCGCGGGTGATCGGGCTGCTGGCGCTGTCAGCGATCGCGCTGGCGGCGTTTATCGTGATCGAGCGCCTGGTGCGGGCGCCGATGGTCGATTTCGCCTTCTTCCGCTCCCGCACCTCCGCGGGCGCGAACCTGGTCGGGTTTTTGGTGACGTTCGGGATGTTCGCCCAATTCTTCTTCATCACCCTGTACCTGCAGAACGTCCTGCACTACTCGGCGCTCCAGACCGGGCTGCGCTTCCTACCCGCCACCGTCGTGATCATCATCATGGGCCCGCTGGCGGGGCGTCTGACGGATAAGGTGGGTCCCAGATCGCTGATGACGGCCGGCTTGCTGATCGTGGCCGGCGCGATGCTGATCCAGTCGCGGCTGACAATCCATACCGGTTATGGCCTCCTATTGCCCGGCTTCATTCTCATGGGCCTCGGCATGGGCCTCGTGATGTCGCCGATGAGCACCGCCGCGATGAACGCGGTCGACCGCACCAAGGCGGGAGCGGCCTCCGGCGTCCTGTCCATGAGCCGGATGGTCGGAGGCTCGGTCGGACTGGCGGCGATGGGCGCGCTCGTGACCGCCGTCAGTACCAGCAAGATCACCACAGCCCTCCCCCAGCTTCCGGCCTCGACACGCGCACGGATCGTCAGCGCGCTTGGCAGCGGCGCAGCGCCCTCCGGCGCCCACCACGCCCCGCCCGAAGTCGTCGCGACAATTCACAGCGCCTTCATCTCTGCACTCGCCATCGGCCTCGAGGTCGGGGCGGTCGTGATGGTCGCGGGCGCGGTGCTCGCCTGGATGCTGATCGAGCGCTCCCCGGCGCGAACCAGGCCGGAGGCGGTCGCGGAACCTGAGCCCGAGACCCACGAGCAGCCGGCCGAAGCGACGCTGGTTTCCTAGCTCGCCGCCCGGCGCCCGTGGC
>JAFAPR010000089.1 GCA_019247075.1 Solirubrobacterales bacterium | reverse complement strand
TCAGCAGACACGCGCGAGAAGCCGAGCAGGTCGGCGCTGCGCAGAATGCCTGTCGGAAGAGAACCCCCTGGTCGGCGAGCGCCTGTACGTTCGGCATCGGGACCTGGTGGCCGTATGGCTGCGCGTAGCGGCCCGTGTCGTGAGAATGGAGGTAGAGGATGTTGGGATGAGTAACAGGCATTGTCAACCAATCCGGCAGACTTTATGGTGATAGCCATGCCGATGCTCTCCTACCTCGTGTGTGCAACCCCGCGGAGCGGCAGCACGCTGCTCTGCGAGCTGCTCGACCAGACTCGCGTGGCGGGTCACCCCGAAGAGTATTTTGAAGCGTTGCGTCATTCTGGTGTGCCGCGGCGGCCCCACGAGTACTTCAACCCGGAGCGCCACGCCAACATCATCGAGCGGCTTGCCTTCCGGGAGATGCCCGACGGAGTCGTCCGGCCCCCCAATCCCCTTTGGGACCCGAGCGAGTACGGACGGTACCTGAATTGGGCGCTCGAGCAGGGAACGACGCCCAACGGCGTCTTCGGCGCCAAGCTGATGTGGGGCTACCTCGGCGACTTCGCCACCCTGCTGCGCACGATCGACGGGAGCGACCTGCCGCTCCCAGCCCTTCTGGCCCGCGCCTTTCCCGGACTGCGCTACATCCAGATCACGCGCGAGGACAAGGTCCGCCAGGCGGTGTCGCTGTGGAAGGCGGTGCAGACCCAGGCCTGGCGCCAGGCCGACCCCGAGTACGCCTCGTCGCTGAAGGAGCCCGTGTTCTCGTTCCGGGCGATCAACTACCTGGTCCGCCTCCTGACCGCCCACGACGCCTCCTGGGACGCATACTTCCTCGGCCTGGGCCAGCCGCCGCAGCTGAAGGTCACCTACGAGGAGCTCGCCGCCGACCCGGCGCCGGTCGTCCATCGCGTGCTCGAGCACCTCGGGATCCCGGCCCCCGACCCGCTGCCGCTGGGGTCACCGCGCATCTCGGTTCAGGCGGACGAGCTCTCCGAGGAGTGGATCCGCCGCGTCCACGATCATCTTGGCGCACTAGAGGAGCCCGAGACGGCGGTTGTGTCGGCGCGAAGGAGTTGACCGGCTCGACGATTGGCGTGCGGCCGACGTGCTCGGGCGATGTTGGTGGCAACCAACCCGATTAGCGGCGCCTCAGGTAGTCGCTTGACGTGGCCTGACCGTGCAGGGCCTGCGCCACCGTGCGCATGAGCACGACCAGCGAGCAGGTCAGCCCCACGAAACCGAGCGTCCACAGCGCGTCACGGAGCACGGTGTTCGCAGCCAGGGCGCCTGCCACAAGCAAAAGCGCCGAGGTGAGTGCGCCGGCGCCGCCGGCGACGACGAGCAGCGTGCGCTGCAGCCAGTCCTCGACCACTACGCGATCGCGCCCGGCATAGCGCTCGGTTCTCACGACAAGGCGGCCTGAGCGCAGTTGGCCCGCAATGGTCTCCGCGTGCTCGGGCAGAGTGCGCAGAGCCGGCAGGGCCCGCACCAGCTCCTTGCGCGCCAGCTCCTCCGGGCTGCCGATCGCGGCCTCGCGCTCGCCCGATACGAGCTCCTGGGCCTCCGACGCGAGGACGAAGGTGCCGTCGATGGTCTTGAGCGTCCCCTCAAGCGTGATCAACGTGCGAGAGAGAAGCAGCATCGACCGTGGCGGGCGCAGCTCGTGGCGGTTCATCACGTCCATCACGCCGAGCATCGTCGCGGGGCCGAACCCACTGTCCCCGACCTCTCCCAGCAGAATCGCAAGATCGCGCTCGAGCTGCCGCATGTCGATCTGGTCGTCGCCGACGAGGTAGCGGACTGCGCGTGCGAGCACCGACGGATCCCGGAGCGAGAAGCCGACCGCCATCCCCTGCAGCGCGTCGCGGGTTACCGGATCTATCTGGCCCACCGCCCCTAGGTCGAGCAGCCACAACATCCCATTTGCGTCGATCAAGACATTGCCGGGATGGGGATCGGCATGGTAGAAGCCGTCGCGGAGAATCTGGTCCAAGAACGAAGAGAGCAACCGCCTGCTCAGCACCGGGCGCGCCACCGGAGCGGCGTCGACCGCCGCGGCGTCGGACACCGAGCGGCCCACGACCTCGTCCATCACTAGCATCCGTCCGGTCGACAGCGTTGGATGGACGAGCGGAACACGAACTCCTCCATCGGCGTTCTGGGTGTCGGCAAGCCGGAGCCCCGCCGCTGCCTCACGACCGTAGTCAAGCTCCGACGCGATGCTCGCTATCAACTCGTCGGCGAGGTCGCGTATGCCGATGCGACGGGCCGCTTCGGACCGGCGGTTGAGCTGCCGGGCGATTATCGAAAGCACGGCGGAATCCCGTCGGACGATCTCGTCGATCCCGGGCCGCTGTACCTTCACGACCACCGGATGGCCGTCTAGCAGGGTGGCTCTGTGCGTCTGCCCGATCGATGCAGCAGCTAGCGGCTCCTCGTTGAAGGTAGCGAACGCCTGCTGCACCGGCTCGCCAAGCTCCGAGTCCAGAACCTCAACTACCTCCTCCCGCGGGAGACGAGCGACGTTCGCTTGCAGCTGTTCGAGCTCGCTGGTCAGCGTCTCGGGCAAAAGGTCCGTTCGCGTGGCAGCGATCTGCCCGAACTTGACGAACATACCCCCGGAGCGCTCCAGCACCCGGCGCACCCGCCGCGCGAGATCCGGTGATGCCAGCGCGGCAGGATGCCTGTAGCGGACGTGCAACAGATTCTCCCGGCGAGCGTTGCCGACGAGCTCCCGGAACCGCGCTACCGGGGCGAACACCGACTTCACCGCCCTCACCGGATGGCGCAGGGCTCGTCTGTAGGGATGGGGCCCGGGCCTCCCGCGCGTGACCAGATCGAGCGCGATCGCCACGGGCAGCGCCGCCAGCACGCCGAAGAAAATTGACAGCGGCACGATCAGCAGTGGATGAGGGTGCCCGGTTCCAAGCGCTAGGGCTGCAGCGATCAGTCCCACCAGCCAACCCACGGCCGCGGCGAGCGAGCTGCGCCACCTACCGATCCGCACCCCCAGCACCCTTCCGATCAGCACGCCGATCGCCGCTATCCAGAAGGGCAGAACGAGCAGGTAGCCAAGGCCAAGCCTTAGCGTGATAGAAGCGATCACCATGAGCACCACCCCCGCGCTAGGCGCGTCGCCGCGCAACCGATGGTCTTCAAAACCCTATGACCGAGAGCGCGTCGGCCAGACGACACCACTCTTTTACCCCACTTGCGGCTGGGAGTCAACGACCGCGGCCCATCCGGATTGGGTGATGCCTGCATCCAAGGACGCCTGTGATACGCCGGGGCCCCGGCGGCGCGTGTCTCGGCCGCCTCTAGATCCAGCCCCTTTCGGTCGCGATCAGCACGGCCTGCGCCCGGTCCCGGGCGCCGACCTTGCCGTAGACGTTGTGGAGATGCGAGCGGACCGTGCTCGGCGAGAGCCCGAGCTCTGAGGCGATCTGCTTGTAGACCATCCCCCGCGCCAGCCTGCGCAACACCTCGAGCTCTCGCGGCGAGAGCGGAGAGACCGCCGAGGCCCCGGGTCGGCGGGCGAGCACCGGAAGCGGCGACGAAGAGTCGTATATCACCTCGCGCAACTGCTTGGTCCGCAGGCCGGCCGCACGCGCGACCGCGAGCAACTCCGCGGGCGAGACGGTCCGTCCAGCCGCGTAGTGGGCGACCATGTCCGCCAGCCGCACGAGCGTTGCCTCTGCGCCGCCGTCTTGGCCGTGGTGGTGTTCGATCGCCCGCGCGATCGAGTTCGGCAGTGCCCAGCGCCGCGCCAGCACCCCGCCCACGAGCGCGTGATCGACGCCCAGCTCCCGACGCTCTCGCGCAAGCCGCTCTTCGGGGGTGGCGGCGTCGCCGTGGAGCCCGCGCGGATAGCCGACGTAGGCGTGGACCAGCACGAGCTTGCCGATGTCGTGGAGCAGGGAGGCTACGGCGAGCCGGTCGCGAGCGTCGTAGCGAAGCTTCTCCGCGAGGCGGTCGCACGCGAGCCGTGTGGCGCCGGCGTGGAGTCGGAAGCGCTCGGGCATCTCCTGCCACGCGGCGTTGGGCTCGAAGAAGTCAAAGGTCTGCGCGCGGTGCGCGATCGCATGCACCGTCCGCAGCGATAGCAATTCGACCGCGTCGGGGACGCAGTCGACCTCTCTCCGGTGCGGCCCGGGGAGGCGGTTGGCGAGCCGCAGCACGGCGATCGTGAGCGCCACGTCGGACTCGACCGCCCCCACGACCTCCCGGGCGGAAGGCTCGCCCACGGAGAAGAGGGCCAGCAGGCGGCTGCGCGACTCGGCCAGCACGGGGAACCCCTCGAGCGCTTCGAAGGCGGCAGTGAGCCGCCGACCATGACTCTCGTTGTGGCGGCGCTCGCGCGCGGGCAGGGGATTGGTAGCGACGGAGGAGTCAGCGAGTCCGTTGGCCATCGATGGGTGGCTCGCGCCTCATAGAGCTGGATCGGAGCACGCGCACGCGGTCTGGCGCCACGTGCACGGCTGGCTCGTATATCGGCACAGCGCGGTCTTGGCTTTAGCGTTCCCGCCCCGGCGCGCGGTAGATGCGCGTTTAACGCTCCCGCCCCAGCGCGCGGTCGATGCGCGCGAGCGTCTCCTCGCGGCCCAGCGCCACCACGCTCTCGAAGATGCCAGGTGAGACGGTGGTGCCGGTGATCGCCACCCGAACCGGCTGGAACACTCTTGCCGGCGCGGTGTTGCGCCGCTCCACAACCCGCCGCAGGGCCGCCTCGACCGTGACCACGTCGAACGGCTCGCCGTCGGCCAGCGCCTCGCGGGCCGCCTTGAGATTCTCGATCGCGCCGTCGCGGCTCATGGTCTTCTCGAACGCCGCTGGATCCTCCACCGGGCCCTCGTACAGAAATGACACCAGCGGCCAGAACTCCGCCAGGGTCTGGATCTTCTCCCGCGCGATCTCGACCGCCGGCCGCAGACCTGTTCGCCCCGTGTAGTCCTCGAGCCGCCGGACCAGCTCGTCCGTGGGGAGCTCCCGCAGCCAGCGACCGTTCATATGCCGGAGCTTGCGCTCGTCGAACACCGCCGGGTTCTTCGACACCCGTTCGAGGCGAAACCGCTCCGCCAGCTCCTCCAGCGCGAAGTGCTCGCGGTCCGCGGCGAAGCCGGCGCCCAGCAGGGCAATGTAGTTGTCCACCGCCTCGGGCAGGTAGCCGGCGGCGCGCAGCTCCTGGACCGAGGCTGCTCCGTGCCGTTTGGACAGCTTCCGGCCGTCCGGCCCATATAAGAGCGGAAGGTGTGCGTAGCGCGGGGGCGTGGCGCCGAGCGCCTCGAATACCAGCAGCTGCTTGGGCGTGTTCGAAAGGTGGTCCTCGCCGCGCACCACGTCAGTGATGCCAGCGTCGAGATCGTCGACCGCGACCGCGAAGTTATAGAGCGCCGAGCCGTCGGCGCGGGCGATCACGGGATCGTCCTGGCTCGAGTTGGGAAACCTGGTCACTCCACGGATGACATCGTCTACCACGGTCTCCCCCGTGTCGGGCACGCGCAGCCGCAGGGCCCCCTCGGTCGCTGGCACACCGCGAAACCCGCGCTCGGCGCCATGGCGCTGCTTGTACGCCCTGACGTCGTCGGCGGTGGCGGTGGAGCGGTACGCGTGGCCGCTGCGCAGCAGCTTCGCCGCCACTTCGGCGTGCCGCTCCGCGCGCTGGGACTGGAACATGGGCCCCTCGTCCCAGTCGAGGTTTAGCCACTGCAGCGCGTCGAGGATCTGCCCGACGTTCTCGGGCGTCGAACGAGCCCGGTCTGTATCTTCGATCCGCAGCACCAGCGCGCCGCCCCGTCCGCGGGCCAGCAGCCAGTTGTAAAGGGCCGTGCGGGCGCCGCCGATGTGCAGCGCGCCCGTGGGCGATGGTGCAAAGCGAACGCGCATGAGAACCTGGCCAGGATGCTAATCGGCGCCCACGTCTCGCAGAGCGGCGGTCTCGAGAAAGCCGTCGGCCGCGGCGTGGAGCGGGGCGCGCAGGCGATCCAGATCTTCAACCAGTCGCCGCGGATGTGGCGCCCGACGGCGTATGGCGAGGACGACTTTCGGGCCTTCCGCGAAGCGCTCGCGGACGCCCCGATCAAGGCGGTAGTGATCCACGCTGTCTACCTGCTCAACTGCGCCTCCGAGGACCGCGATATCCGAGAGAAGTCGCTGCGCTCGCTGATCCAGTCGCTGCGTGTGGGCGATGAGATCGGAGCCGCCGGCGTGGTGCTGCACCCAGGCTCGGCGAAGAAGGGGGAGGTCCCCGAGGCGATCAAGCGCGCCGGCGCGGTGATACGCGAAGCGCTGAGCGAGTCCGAGCGCTGCGATCTGCATCTGGAGGACACGGCGGGCGCGGGGGGCACGCTCGGTAGGTCGTTCGAGGAACTGCTGGCCCTTCTCCAGGCAGCGGGCGGAGACGGCCGCCTGGGCGTGTGCCTCGACTCGTGCCACCTGTACGCCTCGGGGTACGACATCTCAACCGCCGAGGGGCTGCGCGAGACGCTCGACCAGTGCGACCGGACCGTCGGGCTGGAGCGCCTTCGCTCGCTGCACGCCAACGACTCGATGACGCCGCTTGGCTCGAATCGCGACCGGCACGCGCTGATGGGACAAGGCAAGCTCGGCGAGCGAGGTTGCGCGGTGTTTCTGTCCGAACCACGCTTCGAGCGTCTACCGTGCGTGCTGGAGACCGGGGCGGACGGCGCGCCTAGCGCGCAAGACGTGGCGGCCGCGCTGAAGCTGCGCAAGCGCGGGCTGGCGAGCCGCCGACGTGCGGAGGCGCGCAGGCGGAGCGCCAAGGGCCGCAGGCCGTCAGCACGGACTCGCGCGAGGCGCTAGGTTGCCGCGCTGATGACTGAGGGGACGCAGTCCGCGGACGCCCTGGTCGTGTTCGGCATCACCGGCGACCTCGCCAAAAAGCAGACCTTCCGCGCGCTCTACCGGCTTGAGTGCCGTGACCGACTCTCCTGCCCGGTGATCGGCGTCGCGGCCGACGACTGGAGCCTGGACCAGCTCAGAGAACACGCCCGGAAGGCGATTGTCGACTCCGGCGAGCGCCTCGAGGAGGCCGATTTTGAGCGCTTTGCCAAGCGGCTTCGGTACGTCAGCGGCGATTTCGCCGGCCAGCAGACCTATGCCGGCGTCGCCGACGCCCTGGGCGAGGCGCGCAACCCGGCCTTTTACCTGGAGATACCGCCGTCGCTGTTCGCGACCGCGGTGGAGGGGCTGGCCCGCGCCGGGCTGGTCTCGGGCGAGCGGCGAGTGGCGGTCGAGAAGCCCTTTGGCCACGACCTCGCCTCTGCCCGCGCGTTGGCGGCCGACCTGCACCGCTACGTCAACGAATCGCAGCTCTACCGGATCGACCACTTCCTGGGCAAGATGGGCTTGGAGGAGGTCCTGTACCTGCGGTTCGCCAACTCGATGCTCGAGCCGGTCTGGAACCGCAACTACCTGGCCAACGTTCAGATCACGATGGCGGAGGACGTTGGCGTCGAAGATCGCGGTCACTTCTACGATCCCGTGGGCGCGCTTCGCGATGTGGTCGTCAACCACCTGCTTCAGCTGCTGGCCGGGGCTGCGATGGAGGCGCCAGCGGGGAGCGACCCCGAGACGATCAAGGATTCGAGGCTAGCCGTGTTCCGCGCCATCCTCGACGCCGATCCGAGGCACTACGTGCGCGGGCAGTACGAGGGCTATCGGGAGATCGCGGGCGTCGCGCCCGACTCGAATACCGAGACCTACGCGGCGCTACGCGTCGAGGTCGACAACTGGCGCTGGGCGGGCGTGCCGTTTCTGATCCGGACCGGGAAGCGGCTCCCCGCCAAGGAGACGGAGCTGCGACTGGTGTTCAAGCGCCCGCCCGGTCTGCAGTTCCTTTCCGGCAGCCATCGCCGTCCAGAACCGAGCCAGATCGTGATCAGGCTCGACCCCCAGACGGGGGTCCGGCTCGTGGTCGACGCGCTGCGGGCGGATAAGGGGGGGCCGAGCGAGATCGACTTCGACGTGGAGTTCGTCAGCGAAGGCGGCGAGGGGCCGACGCCGTACGAGGTGCTGCTCCACGCCGCGCTCGTGGGCGACAGCTCCCACTTCATTCGTCAGGATGCGGTCGAGGAGTGCTGGCGGATCGTCCAGCCGCTGCTCGATTCCCCTCCCGAGCTCCACCCTTACGAGCCCGGGTCCTGGGGCCCCCAGGAGGCGCAACGCGTAGCCGCCGGTATTGGCGAGTGGCGCGGCCCTTGGCTGCCCGGGCAGAGTAAGAGCGGTTAAGAGTCTGCCTCAGAACTCCGCGTGTGCGGCTGGCGAGCGCCGAATCAAGCGGAGCAAGGACGCAGGAGCGAAGCTGTAGCAGCGCTACAGCGAGCTCCGAGGACGCAGCATCCGCGCAGATCCGCCGCCGCCAGACGTGCGCGGGGGGTTCTGAGACAGGCTCTAAGCCGCCGCGGAGGCCGGCGCGCCGTCCGGCGCGTGCTCCAGGGAGCCGTTCGAGACGATCGCCTTCCCAAACAGAGCGCGCAGTTCGGCGTGCAACGTCGCGCTTCGCTTGACGCGGAACTCGGGCCCTAGCTTGAGGCGGCGGCACCCCGATGAGGTCTCGAGCTCCAGCACCAGATCGACCTCGCCCCGGTAGCCCGAGATAAGCTCCTTCAGCTCGGCCAGCACCGCCGCCTGGAGCCCGGTCGTGTTAAGGCGCAGGCAGAGCGGGCGTGGCGGCGCCGCGCGTTGCGCAGCGGCGAGCGCGGCGGTGCGGATCGTCTCCGCGCTGGGCTCGAACCGCTCCACCTGCTGGGCGATGAGGCAGGTCTTTTGGCGGTCCTTGTGGTCGACGCGCCCGCGCACGAGCACGATCGTGTCGGCGGCCAGGGCTCCGTTGCTTGACTCGAGCGCGGGCCCGAAGACGATCAGCTCGACGGAGGCCTCGAGGTCGTCAAGGGTCGCGAACATCATCCAGTCGCCCTTCTTGGTCCGGATCCGCTTTGACTCGGTGACGATGCCGCCGACCGTGACCCATTCGCCGTCCCGCCGCGAAGCGAGCTCCGAAAGCGAGCAGTCAACCCGCTCGCGCAAGGCGGGCCCGACCTCCTTGAGCGGATGTGTCGAGAGAAAGAGCCCGATCGCCTCCTTCTCCGCCGCGAGCAGATGGGCGCGGTCAAACTCGTCGGAGGGGATCGGCGGGTGATCGGGCAGGTCGATCGCGCGTGTCGCATCGTCCGCCGGAGAGCCGCCCAGGTCGAAGATCGAGCCCTGTCCCAGGGCCAGGTCTAGCTGCGTTTTCTGTCCGGCCGCCTGGGCTTGCTCGAGCACGGACAGCATGCCCTTGCGCCCTGCTCCGGTCGAACCGAAGGCGCCGCACTTGATCAGCGCCTCGATCGCTTTCCGGTTGACCGCGCGGCAGTCGACGCGGGCGCAGAAGTCCCACAGATCGCGGAACGGACCGCCGCTCTGGCGGGCCCGCTTGATCGCCTCCACGGCGGAGTACCCGACGCCCTTGACCGCGTCCAGGCCAAAGCGGATGTTGCCCTCGACGACCACGAACTCGTGGTCCGAGAGGTTTACATCCGGGGGCAGGATCTGGATCCCCATCTGCTCGGCCTGGCCGACGAAAAACGGCACCTTGTCCTTGGTGTCCATAACCGAGGAGATCAGCGCGGCCATGTACTCGGCCGGGTAGTTGGCCTTCAGCCAAGCCGTGCGATAGGCAATCAGGGCGTAACAGGCGGAATGCGACTTGTTGAAGCTGTAGTCGGCTGAACGCTCGTTCGCTGTCCACAGCTGCTCGATCACGTGGTCGGCAGTCCCGGAGGCGCGACAGCCCTCGAAGAACTCGGGCTTGAGCTTGGCCATCGCCTCGCGGTTCTTCTTGCCTATCGCCTTGCGCAGGTTGTCCGCCTTGGCCCCGCTGAAGCCGGCGATCTCCTTGGCGATCTGCATCGCCTGTTCCTGGTAGACGACCACCCCATTGGTCGACTCCAGGATCGGCCGCAGCCGCTCGTCGGCGTATACAACTGCCTCGGGGTTCTGCTTGCCCCGGGTGTAGGTGGGGATCTGCTCCATGGGCCCCGGGCGATACAGCGCATTGAGGGCGATCAGGTGCTCGAGCTCCGAGGGCTTGACCCGCTTGAGCGTCTCTCGCATGCCCTCGGACTCGAACTGGAACACCCCGATTGCGTCGCCGCGGGCCATCATCTCGTAGGTCTTTGAGTCGTCGAGGGGAAGCGTGGTCATGTCCGGCCGCTCGCCGGTCGAGCGCTCGATGATGTCGAGCGCGTCCTCGATCACGTCCAGGTTCCGCAGGCCCAGGAAGTCCATCTTCAAAAGCCCGATCTGCTCGATCGGCTTCATCGTGAACTGGGTCACCGTGCGGTAGATCTTCTCCCCCTGACCATCGACTCCGGCCTCGGCGATTTGCAGCGGCACGATCTCGGTCAGCGGCCGGTCCGCGATCACCACCGCGGCGGCGTGGATCGAGGAGTTACGCACGATTCCTTCGAGGCCCCTGGCAACGTCGACGATCTGCGCGGCGGTGCCGTCACGGTCGGCCTCGGCCCGCAGCGGCTGGCCGGTCTTCATGCACTCATCGAAGTTGGGTGCCCGGCCCATGACCGGGTCGGGAATCAGCTTGGCCAGCCGGTCCCCGATCGCGTACTCGTGACCCAGCACGCGCGCGGCATCGCGCGTGGCGGCGCGTGGGAACATCCGGCCGAAGGTGACGATCTGGGCGACGGACTCCTTGCCGTACTTCTCGGTCACGTAGCGGATCACGCGCTCGCGACCGCGCACCGAGAAGTCGATGTCGATGTCGGGCATCGACACCCGCTCGGGGTTCAGGAAACGCTCGAACAGCAACCCGTAGCGGAGGGGGTCGACGTCGGTGATCTGCAAGCAGTAGGCGACGATCGAGCCGGCCGCGGAGCCCCGGCCCGGACCCACTGCGATGCCCGAGTCCTTGGCGTACTTGACGAAGTCCCACACGATCAGGTAGTACGCCGAGTAACCCATCCGCTCGATCACCGATAGCTCGTACTCGGCGCGCTCCACCGCTTCGGCGGGCGGGGGGTCGCCGTAACGGGAGGTCAAGCCCGCGGACACGAGCGCATGCAGGTACTCACGTTCGGACAGCCCGTCGGGCGTCGGATAGCGCGGAATCAGCTGTTGTGCGAGCTCTAACTCGACGTCGCACCGCTGCGCGATCTCGAGCGTAGAGGCAAGCGCTTCGGGCCACTGTGCGAAGGCGCCGGTCATCTCCTCGTTGGAGCGCAGATAGAACTCGTTGGTCTCGAAGGAGAGCTTCGGTTGGGAGAGAGTCGACTTCGTCTGCACGCACAAGAGCGCGGCGTGGTTGCGGTAGTCCTCCCGCCGCAGGTAATGGACGTCAGCCGTGCCCACCAGCGGCCTGCCGAGCTCACGCGCGATGCGCACCACGCCCTCGTTGGCGCGCTCCTGGGCCGCGATGCCGTTCTGCTGGACCTCGAAGTACACGTTGTCGCGTCCGAGCGACTCGATCAGCTGTGCCGCATGGGCGCGGGCATCGGCGAAGCGGCCGGCTAGCAGGTGCTGGCAGAGACGCGACTGAAGGCAACCGGAGAGCCCGATCACGCCCTCGGCGTGCCCGGCGAGCTGGTCCATATCGACGGTCGGCTTACCGCGCGCAAAGCCCTCCAAAAAGCCGGCGGAGGAGAGCTTGACGAGGTTGCGATAGCCGGTCGGGTCTGCCGCCAGAAGCGTCAGGTGAAACTGCTCTTGCTTTCCGGGTCCACGGCGCCGGTGGTCATCGACGAGGTAGACCTCGCAGCCCATGATCGGCTTCATCCCTCGCTTGCGGCAGGCCGTGTACAGCTCCACCGCGCCATTCATCACGCCGTGATCGGTCAGCGCCACAGCTGGTTGCCCGAAGGCGGCTGCCCGCTCGACGAGTTGCTCGACCTTGCACGCGCCGTCCAGCAGCGAGTACTCGGAGTGGACGTGGAGATGGGCGCAAGACAGGCTCATCGGGCGGTGCCCGAGCATAGGGATCAATCCGGACGGGAGCTAGGTGGCCCTAGGCCCCCGCCGGACCGATCGTCCGCTGCCCAGCGACGCTACTGGGAGTCCTCGTTATTGCCGCGCTTGATCGCCACGGCCGCGCCAACCCCTGCAAGGGCGGCGGCGCCGACGCCGGCGGCGACAAGGGCCGGCTTGGGGACCACCGGCCGAGGTCGCAGGAGGAACTTCACGCCGTGCCAGACGAGATATCCAAGGATCTTGTAGGCCATCCCGCGATCCTACCCGCGATCCTGGCCCCGCATGCGCCACGCCAAGCGCGACTGCAGCGACCACAGCTCGATGAAGCCCGGCGCAGCCGCTTGCGTGAAGAGGCCGCCCGACTCGGCGAACGTGGCCAGCCGGGGGTCGTATACGGCGTTGGGCGAGGAGCGGGTGATCACGCGCGCCGAGCCCTTGTACAGCTTGAGGCCGATCGTCCCCGTGACGCGCTCGTTGACCGATTCCATGTAGGCGTCGAGATCGGCGCGCAGTGGCTCCCACCACAGGCCGGCATAGACCAGATAGGCCCACTTCTGGTCGAGCATCGACTTGAACTGGTTCTGGTGGATTGTGCAGACCAGTCGTTCGAGCTCGCGGTGGGCTTCGAGCACGATCGCGGCGGCTGGCACCTCGTAGATGTCGCGCACCTTCAGCCCGATGATCCGGTCCTCCATGTGGTCGACGATCCCCACGCCGTGCCGGGCCCCGATCGCGGCGGCTCGCTCCAGCAGCTGCACGAGCGCAAGCGGCTCGTCGCCGATAGACACCGGGACGCCCCCGTCGAAACCGACGGTCACCACCTCGCCGCGCTCGGGCGCGCGCTCCGGGGGCGTCACCAACTGGAAGACGTCCTCCTCGGGAGGGTGGGCGAGGTCCTCGATCCAGCGGCCCTCGCTCGAGCGGCCCCAGAGGTTGTCGTCGACCGAATAGGGGACCGCCTCGGTCCCGCCCTTGACCATGATGCCCCGCTCGCGGGCATAGGCAATCTCCTGCTCGCGCCCCATCAGGCCGCTGCGCACCGGCGCGATCACCCTCAGGTCGGGGGCGAGCGTAGCGATCGTGGCCTCGATACGCACCTGGTCATTGCCCTTGCCGGTGCAGCCGTGGGCGATCGTGTCGCACTCCAGTCGGCGGGCGTACTGGACCGCGAGCTTGGCGATCAGCGGCCGGCCCAGCGCCGTGAACAAGGGATAGCCCTGGCCATAAATCGCGTTGGCCCTTATCGCTTTGAGCACGTACTCCTGCGCGAACACCTCTCGTGCGTTGACGACGTGGGCCTCGAGCGCGCCCAGCTGCAGTGCCTTGCCGCGGACCACTTCGTAGTCCTCACCGGGCTGACCGAGGTCGACGGTCAGCGCGACCACCGGAACGCCGTACTCCTCCTGGATCCACTTCAGCATCACACTGGTGTCGAGCCCCCCGCTGTAGAGCAAGAGCACGCGCCGGACCGAAGCCCGGTCGGCGAGGTATGAGGCCGTCGGGTAGTCCGCCATCGTGACTGCCTCAGCGGTAGGAGAAGGTTTGCTTCACCACCGCCCGCTCCTCGGGCGAGGCGAAGCGCGCGAAGCGCTCGCCGAACTCTCCGCGCGCCTTTTTCTCGTCGCGCCGCAGCACCGCGATCAGCGCGCTGACCGCGCTCCCGGCGGCCGCGCCGTCCTCCCGGGCCGCTAGCTCGGTCTTCAGCTCGCGCAGCAGCGCGACCTGCACGTGGCGGTCCTGATGGCGCCCGAGCATGTCCTGGAGTGATTTGAGCGCCTTGATCATCGGCCTGACCACCTCTTCCGGGTACAGAGGCGACCCGAACAGCTCCAGCATGTAGCGGAGCTCCTTGCCCTGCTTGCGCAGCTCGTGGAAGTCCTCGGGAGAGCTCTCGGGTCCGATGTGGCGTCCCATCCGCACCATTCGGCGGTACAGCTTGCGGATCCGTACTCCCGAGAGCTCGCCGACGGGGCGGTGTGCATCGGCCCTGTCGCCCTCGCTCAGCGCCTCCAGGTCCTCGAGCAGCGCCTGCCAGTCGGAGAGCAGGGTGGTGGCCCTCTCCGAGCGCAGCGCGCGCTTCATCTCCAGGCGAGCCCGCTGCCGGCGCTCCGACAGCAGCTCGAGCAGCGGCTCGAGGTCGTCGCGAGCGCCGATGGGCACGAGCGCCCGCAGCTCGTCGAAGCCGCACACGTACACGTCCAGATCGCGAGCGGGCCCGGTGGCACGCTGTAGCCAGCGGAACTCGGCACGGATGTGGGCGAGCTGCTCCGGCGGGAAGACGCCCTTGCACTCGCGCTGGATCGTGCGCGAACGCCGCACCGCGACCCTCAGGTCGTGGAGGGCCTCCGGGTCGCGGCCGTCGAGCGCCGCTTCGAAGTTGTCCGCGATCGTTTCGAGCTGTGACTCGAGCAGGGCGGCTGCAGCCGCGTCCGAGCGCTGTTCGAAGGCGATCTGCGTCTCGATCATAGAACCGAACCTAACCGGCGCAGCGCCTCGGTTACATCCGTTTGGTCGATCACGAGCGGCGGCTCGAGGCGGATCGTCGCCGGTCCCGTGGTGCCGATCACCAATCGCTGCTCGAGCAAGGCTCGCGTCACGAGCTCCGTCGCAGAGCCCTCGGTCAGGTCCGCGCCGACCATCAGCCCGGCGCCGCGCACTGCGGCGATACCGGGCAGCTGGGCCAGCCCCTCCGCCAGCCGTTCGCCCAGCGCCCGCACGTCCCGGAGCAGTCCTGGCTGCGAGCAGACCTCGAGCGCGACCAGCGCGGCCGAGCAAGCCACCGGCCCACCCGCGAACGTCGAGCCGTGATCTCCTGGGCGCAGCACGTCGGCCAGGCGGGGCCCTGTGACGAGCGCACCGACCGGCAGACCGCCGCCGAGTGCCTTGGCGCAGGTCATGGCATCGGGGACGACTCCGCTGCGCTGGTAGGCCCACAGGGTGCCGGTTCTGCCCATCCCCGTTTGGATCTCGTCGAACACCAGCGCGGCCCCGGTCGCGTCGCAGGCCTCGCGGGCCGCTTCAAGCAACTGTCGGTCGAGCACATGGATACCGCTCTCACCCTGAATCGGCTCGAGCATGACCGCCGCGGTGCGGTCGTCGACCGCCCGCCGCAGCGAGTCGGGGTCCTTGGCGGCGGCCCGGAAGCCGGGGACCAGCGGCGCGAAGTCCGCCTGTTTGTCCTCCTGGGGGGTCGCGGCGAGCGCTCCGAAGGTGCGGCCATGGAAGGCGTCCTCGAGCACCACGATATCCCCCCCCGGCCTGGCCTTGCGGACCACCTTGAGCGCCGCCTCCACGGCCTCGGCCCCAGAGTTGGTCAAGAACACCTTGCCGCCAAGGGACAGATCGGATAGCCGCTCGCACAGCCGCAGTGCCGCCTCGGTGTAGAACAGGTTTGAGACGTGCGTCAGCCGTCCCGCCTGATCGCGGATCGCCTCGACCACGCGCGGATGGCAGTGGCCGAGGTTCAGAACGGCGATGCCGGCCAGGAAGTCGAGGTACTCGTTGCCGTCAGCGTCCCACAGGCAACACTCCGAGCCGCGCACGAACTCAACTGGGAAGCGGGCGTAGGCGGCGACAGCGTATCCGCGCTCCAGCTCCTGAAGGTCGCTAAGCAATCTTCGTCCCCTGCCCGGCGTCGGTGAACAGCTCGAGCAGCAGCGAGTGGGGTAAGCGGCCGTCCACGATGTGAGCGAAGCCCACGCCACCACGGATGGCCGCGAGGCAGGCGGCAAGCTTCGGGCGCATGCCGCCACACACCTCACCCCCGGAAGCGAGCGCCGCCTCGACCTCGCCGGCGGAGGCCTCCGAGATCACGCTTCCCGGTTCCCGCGGGTCACGCAGCCATCCCGCGACGTCGGTCAAAAAGACGATCTTGTACGCGTGCAGCGCGGCCGCCACCGCGCTCGCCGCCTCGTCGGCATTGACGTTGTACGAGTGGCCATCGCGGTCGGCGCCGATGCTCGCGACCACCGGTATGTAGTCGCGCGCCACGTGCAGCAGGACGTCGACGTCGACCCGCTCGATGCGCCCCACGAAGCCGAGGTCCTCCCCGCTCGGAGCGGCCCGCCGGACGACTTCAAACAGCAGGCCATCGTCGCCGCAGAGACCGACCGCGGGCTGGCCGTGGCGACCCAGGCGCAGAACGATGTCCTTGTTCACCTTGCCGACCAGCACCATCTTGGCGACCTCGACCGTCTCGGCGTCGGAGACCCGTAGGCCCTCCACGAAGCGGACGGGCAGATCGAGCCGCTCCATGTAACTGGTGATTTCGGGACCGCCCCCGTGCACGACCACGGGGTTCATGCCCACGTACGAGAGAAGGACCACATCGCGCGCGAACTCCTCCCGCAACCGCGGGTCGCTCATCGCCGCGCCCCCATACTTGATGACCACGGTCTTGCCGCGGAACTCGCGGATGTACGGCAGCGCCTCAAGCAGGGTGCCTAGGTCTCTCAAGGGAGTCTTCCTCGCGCAGCCGCTACGTGGTGTATTCGGAGTTCAAGCGAACGTATTCGGGCGAGAGATCCGAGAAGAACACCTCGGTCTCGCCGCCGTGGCCCGGCAGAGTGAGCGCGTACTCGACCTCCCTGCCCTGCACGAGTTGGTCGAGCAGCGCGGAGTCGGCGGCGAGCGCGCGCCCGCCGCTCACGACGAGCCGGCCCTCGATCTCCAGGTCGACCAACATCGGCGTGCCCGGTGGAAAGGCCGTCCCCGCCGCCTGCACGATGCGACCGAAGTTGGCGTCGCCGCCGTGGAGGGCCGTCTTGACCAGGTTCGAATTCGCGACGGCGCGGGCGACAGGTTCGACAAGCTCGCCTGCCCCGCGCACCACCACCCTGCCGACGCGCGCGGCGCCCTCGCCGTCGGCCACGATCTCGAGCGCGAGCTGACGCAACAGCCCGTCCATCGCTTCGCCGAGACGCAGCTCGTCTTCGGTCTCGGGCTCGACGCGCACGCCGGAGGCGCCGCTGGCGAACGCGAAGACCGTGTCGCTGGTCGAGAGCTGCCCGTCGACGCTGACGCGGTCGAACGAACGCTTCACCGTCACGCCGGTCAGCAGGTCGAGGGTGTCAACAGACATGGCGGCATCGGTCTGCAAAAAGCAGAGCATGGTGGCGAAGCGCGGCGAGATCATGCCGGCGCCCTTGGCCTGTGCGGCCACCGTCACCGGCCCGCCCGGTAGCTGCACCCGCAGGCAGGCCCGCTTAGGCCGGCGATCGGAGGTCAGGATCGCACGCGAAAACGAGTCGGCGTCGCCGCCCAGTCCCGCGATCGCGGCGCGCACCCCGTCCAGCATCTGCAACCTGGGCAGCTCGGTGCCGATCAGCCCGGTCGAGGCTACTCCCACCTGCTCCGGTTCCACCGCCAGCAGCTTCGCCGCCAGGCGCTGTGTCGCGCGCGCCGTCTCGAGGCCCCGTTCGCCGTCGCCCGTGTTGGAACCGCCCGAGTTGGCCACGGCCGCTCGCAGCCTCCCGCGCTCGGCCTCGCGCGAGACGGTCACCGGTGCCCCCACGAGCGCGTTGCTCGTGAAGCGGGCGGCGGAGACGGTACCGCTGACGTCGGAGAACAGCACGCCCACGTCCAGGCCCTCGGCCTTCAGCCCCGCGGCGACTCCGGCCGCGCGGAAGCCCGTCGGCAACCCTGTCGGCTCGAGCTCGCTTACGTGGGCGGGCCGCTCCACCCAGCGGGACCTGAAGAAGGTGTCGGTCGCGGTCTGTGCCGCCGTCACGTGATCCGCTCCTCGGGCGCGGTCACGAAATCCCCTCTCCTTCGGGCCGGCCGAACATCAGGTTGAGGTTCTGGACCGCCTGCGAGGCGGCGCCCTTCCACAGGTTGTCGATCGCCGCGAAGACGATCGCCCGGTCCGGCCGCAGGTCGCGGTGGACGGAGATCCGGCAGATGTTGGTATCGCGGACGTCGCGCACGCCCGGGGGCGCGGTCGAGAGCTCCACGAAGGGCTCCTCGGCGTACGTCTTTTCGTACAAAGGCGCGAGGTCGCGCTGGCCGTCAGGAGCGAGCGTCACGTAGCAGGAGACCAGCTCGCCCTGGTCGAGGGGCAGGAGGTGCGGCGTGAACGTCACCCGAAGCCGCGCCCCCAGCGCGGCCAGCTCCTGCTCGATCTCGGGAGTGTGGCGGTGCCCGGGAACTCCGTAGGCGGAGACGTTCTCGTCCACGGTCACGAAATGCGTCTTTTCCGTCGTGGCTCGGCCCGCGCCCGAGACGCCCGACTTGGCATCGATCACGATGTCTTCAAGCATTCCCTCGCGCGCGAGCGGCGCCAGCGCGAGCAGGGCAGCCGTCGGGTAGCACCCGGGGTTTGCCACCAGGTCGGCGCTGCGGATCCGCTCGCGGTAGAGCTCCGGGAGGCCGTAGACGGCTTCGGCGAGCAGCTCGGGTTTGGTGTGGGCGCGGTACCACTGCTCGTAGACGGCGGCGTCGCGCAGGCGGAAGTCGGCGCTCAGATCGACCACGCGCACGCCGCGCCCGCGCAGGTCCGCGACCAGCGTGGCCGCCTGACCGTGCGGGTAGGCGACCACCGCCGCTTTCACCGCCGCCTGCCGTTCGAGGTCGAGCTCCTCCAGCTCGAGCGATACCCGGTGATGGGGATAAAGCTCGACCAGCTGCCTCCCCACCTCCGAACGGGCGGTGACCGTGCGTAGCTCGAACCAGGGGTGGCGGTCCAGCAGCCTAGCGGCGAGCGCACCGGTGAAACCGGCCGCGCCGAACACGGCCACGCTAGGTCC
Source organism: Solirubrobacterales bacterium (assembly GCA_019247075.1). GTDB lineage: Bacteria > Actinomycetota > Thermoleophilia > Solirubrobacterales > Solirubrobacteraceae > Palsa-465. The sequence goes on along the minus strand of JAFAPR010000089.1, from coordinate 9,578 downwards.
CTTCACGGACCCTCCCCCCCAGCCTCTCCCGGAGCGCTTGCCCAATCGCCACCCGCTTGGCGGCGACCTCCTCGTCGGTCAGCGTGCGGTCGGGGGCGCGAAACTCCAGGTGGAAGGCGAGCGAGACTCGGTCTGAGCCGATCTGCTCGGCGTCGCGATAGGTATCGAACAGCTCGGCGGCGGCGAGCAGGGGCGCGCCGACCGCGAGCATGGTCTCCTGCACTCGCTGCGCCGGCACGCCTTCGGGCACGACCACGGCCAGGTCCTCCCGCACGGCCGGGAAAGTCGTCAGGTCGACGTAGGAGGGAGCTCCGGTGGCCGCTGCGAAGATCGGGTCGAGGTCCACCTCGAACCCGGCGACGCTCCCGTCCAGATCCCACTCACCGAGCACGAGCGGATGGATCTCACCCAGCCAGCCGGCTTCCTGCCCTCCGAAGGTGACCGCGGCGGCCCTACCGGGATGGAGAAAGGGCCACTCGCGTCGCTCGACGCGGCATGGCACGCGAAGCGCGCCCAGCAGAGCCGCGAGCACGCCCTTCGCCGCGAAGAAGTCGGCCTCGCGGGGCGCCTGCTCCCGCCATGTTGCCGGTCTCACCGGTCCGCTCACCAGCGCCGCGAGGCGCTCGGGCTCTCGCGGCAGCCGCTCGGCGCTGGGTAGATAGACATTGCCCACCTCGAACACGCGCACGGCGCGGGCGCCCTGGTTTCGGTTGCGTGCCACGACGTCGAGCAGGGAGCCCAGCAGCGTGGTCCTGAGCTCGGCCTCGCTCGAAGACATCGGGTTGAGCAACTCCAGCGCGAGGTGCTCTGGGAGGTGGAGCCGCCGGGCGAGCTCGGGAGAGGCAAAGCTCCACCCCACCGCCTCGTCGAGGCCCTGGGCCACAAGCGCGCCGACCGCGCGGCGACGGAGCCGCTGGCGGTCGGTGAGCCGTCCGGACGCGCCATGACGCGAGGGCAGGGTCGCCGGCAGCCTGTCGAAGCCATCGATCCGCGCGACCTCCTCGATCACATCCGCCTCGCGGGTGACGTCGGCGCGCCGAAACGGGGGCGGGGTGGCCGTGAGGCCATCCTCGGTGTCGCGCGCGGCGAATTGGAGCGCCTCCAGGATCTCCTGGCAGCGGGCTCGTGGAATGGGGGCACCGAGGAGGCCCGCGACGCGTTCGTCGCGCAACAGGATGGACCGCGGGGTCCGACCGGGACCGCCAATGTCGATCGTGCCCGGGGCAAGACGCGCGCCGCACAGCTCCACCATCAGGCGCGTGGCCTCCGCCTGCGCTTCCATTGCCTGCTCGGGCTGAAGCTGCTTCTCGTACCGGGTCGAGGCTTCGCTTCGCAGCCCCAGCTTGAGCGAGGTCCGGTGGATGTTCGGGCCGTTCCAGGTCGCGACCTCGAGCAGCACGCGCGTCGTGGCGTCAGAGACCTCCGAGCGCTCCCCGCCCATCACGCCGGCGATCGAAGTGGGGCCCTCGTCGTCGGCGATCAGCACCATCTGCTCGTCGAGCTCGCGTAGCTGGCCGTCGAGCGTGCGCATCGTCTCCCCGCGGCGCGCCTGGCGGACGACCAGACTGTGGCCGGCGACACGGTCGAGATCGAACGCGTGGAGGGGCTGGCCCGCCTCGAGCATCACGTAGTTGGTGATGTCGACGACATTCGAGATCGGGCGCTGGCCGGCGGCCATGAGCCGGGCCTTCAGCCACGGCGGCGAGGGGCCGATGTGGACGTCGTCGAACACGCGCGCGGTGAACCGCGGGCACAGCTCGGGTGGGGCATCGACCGCCACGCCGGCTCCCTCTACGTCGCCCGGCGTGCCCGGATCGTCATTCCACGGCGGCGGTTGCAGGGCCGCGCCGGTTGCGGCGTGGACCTCCCTGGCGACGCCGTAGATGCCCAGACAGTCTGGCCGGTTGGGCGTGATCTCGAGCTCAAGCACGTCGGTCGCGAGCGGGATCACCTCGCTCAGCGGCGTCCCCGGGACCAGCCCGTCGCGGGCTTGAGGCAGGCCGGTTCCGCGCAGGTCTCGGGAGTCGAGCACGACGATGCCCTCGTGGTCCGGGCCCAGTGCCAGTTCGTCCTCAGCCAGGATCATCCCGTGAGAGTCGACGCCCCGTAAGTTCGCGATCGACAGTGGCGTGCCATCAGGCATGACCGCGCCCGGCTGGGCGACCGCGACCGTCTGCCCGGCGCGGACGTTCGGCGCGCCGCAAACGATTTGGACCGGCTCGCGGTCGCCGATGTCGACGCGGCAGACGCAGAGGCGGTCGGCGCGAGGGTGCCGGCCTGCCTCCAGCACCTTGCCGATCACGAAGCGGTGAAGCTCGCGCGGGCCGTGGTGCTCAACCCGCTCTACCCCGGTGCCCGTGAGCGCGAGCCGCCTGGCGAGGGCGTCCGTGTCGAGGTCGGGCCGGCAGTATCGGTACAGCCATTCGAGGGGCAGGCGCATCAGAACTGCTCCAGGAACCTGACGTCGTTGTCGTACAGCAGGCGCAGATCGGGCACGCCGTATTTGAGCATCGCGATCCGCTCGATCCCCATGCCGAACGCGAACCCTTGCACCCGCTCGGGGTCGTACCCGTGCTCGCGGACATACTCGAACACGTTCGGGTCGACCATTCCGGCGCCCAGAATCTCGAGCCACGAGGTGCCCTTGCACAGCGAGCATCGCTCACCGCTGGCGGTGACGCCGTCGACGCAGTGAAAGCACGAGACGTCGACCTCGACGCTGGGCTCCGTGAAAGGGAAGAAGCTCGGCCTGAGGCGGACCTCGCGTTGCTCGCCAAAGACCGCGCGCGCGAAACGCAGCAGCGTCCCCTTGAGGTCCGCGAGCGTCACGTCGGTGTCCACCGCGAGGCCCTCGACCTGATGGAACTGGGGGGTGTGCGTGGCGTCGAGGTCGGGCCGGTAGACGCGGCCCGGGACAATCACGTAGATCGGCGGCGGGGTCTGCTCCATCACGCGGATCTGCATCGGGGAGGTATGCACGCGGAGCAGGACGGTGTTCGGGTCGAAGATGTCCTCCGCGGGCTTCACGTAGAAGGTGTCCGTCTCGAGGCGCGACGGATGCGTGACGGGGATGTTGAGCGCGTCGAAGTTGTAGTAGGCCGTCTCGACCTCCGGTCCCTCATGCACCATGAACCCGAGCCCCACGAACACGTCCTCGATCTCTCGCCTGGTCTGGCTGATCAGGTGGTGGTGGCCGATCGCGGGCGGCGGGTCGGGGGGCAGCGTCACGTCGACGCGGTCACGCGCGAGGCGGGCTTGCAGCTCTTTGCCGGCAAGGCCGGCGGCCCGTTCTTCGATCTGCGCGGCGATGGCCTGACGCGCCTCGTTTGCGGCCTTGCCCACGGCGGCGCGCTCCTCGGGCGGCAGCTCGACGACCCGCCGCAGCAGGTTGGGGAGCTCCGCCTTGCGGCCCAGATAGCGGACCCGGAGCTGGTCGAGCTCGGTGGTCGCGTCCGCGCGGCCGACCGCGTCCTGAGCTTCCTTGCGGAGGTTGGTGACGCGGTCGAGCGCGCTCATCGCGGATCCATCCTAAGCGCCGCCTCATAGAGGGCCACGGTCGTCGCCATTGCCGCGTTCAGCGAGTTCGTTTTGATGGGAATGTGGGCAGTGTGGTCGGCCTGGTCGATCACAGTTCGGGGGAGCCCCTCTCGCTCCGACCCAACCATCAGGGTGAGCTCCTGAACGATGGCGCTCTGGTTGCGATATGCGGAACTGGATCGCCAAAGTTCGTTTAGCGGGACGCCCTGGCCCGGGACAAGAGCGATCTTCGCGCCGGGGAGATCGCCAACGGTCAGGGCTTTGGCCAGAGGCAGGGCGAAGATCGCGCCCATGGAGGCTCTAACTGCCTTGGGCCCGAACGGGTCGGCGCAGCCGGGACCGAGCGCTACCGACGCGGCCCCAAAGGCCCCGGCCGCGCGCAGCACCGCTCCGACGTTGCCGGGGTCATGGACGCCCTGGAGGTATACGCACAGCGGGCCGAGCGGGGCGGGGGCCCACCGTTCGCCGTACACGGCAAGCGCCCGCGTCCCCGAAGCGAGCCCCGACGCGGACGCGAGTAACGAGGGCTCGACCTCGGTGCCCTCGAGGCCGCTCCCGGTGGCGCAGTAGCGCTCAACCGGCTCCCAACCGGCCTCGTCCGCTGCAGCCAGCAGATCCTCGCCCTCGGCCACGAACCGCCCCTCGCGCTCGCGCCAGCGGCGACGCATACGAAGCTTGCGGATCTCCGTGAGTCTGCGATTGTGGTGGCCTGTGATGCTCATGTTGGTGGACTAAAAAGGGCGCCCTCTCACGACGGGCGCCCGGTTGGCTGGTGGTGGCTGTGCGAGCGCTCAGCCGGCCGCCAGCGCCTCGCGGGCGCGGTCGGCAAAGCGTCGAAAGGTCTCGGCGTCGCGGACGGCAATGTCGGCGAGCACCTTGCGGTCAAGGTCGATGCCGGCGAGTTTCGCGCCGCGGATGAACTGGGAATAGGAGAGGCCATGCTGGCGTGCGGCGGCGTTGATGCGCGTGATCCACAGCGCCCTGAAGTCGCGCTTGCGAGCGCGGCGGTCCCGGTAGGCGTACCGGTCCGCCCTGAGCACCGTCTCCTTGGCCTTGCGGTAGTGGCGGCTGGCGTCGCCGCGGTACCCCTTGGCGAGCGCGAGGGTGGCGCGCCGCTTCTTACGCGCGTGGACCGAACGCTTGACGCGCGTCACCGCTTCGCTCCCAACAGCTCTTGGACCCGATGGCGGTCGTGGCGCGAGATGACCGCTGGCCGCGCCAGCCGGCGCTTGCGCTTGGCGGACTTCTTCTCGAGGATGTGGGTCGAGTTAGCGCCGCGGCCGCGGAGCTTGCCCGAGGCGGTCACGCGAAAGCGTTTCTTGCTCCCGGAATGGGTCTTCGTCTTGGGCATGGTCGAAGGCCAAGTAAACCAGAACCGTGACTGAAGCCAGGCGGCGGTCAGCTCGAGTCGGACGACTCGCCGCCGGCGCTGCCGTCGGCTGTCGCCACAGCAGCGCGCTGCGGAGCGCCGTCGTGGTCTTGGGTTCCGTCGCGGTCCCTGGCGCCGTTGGTCGAGCGCTCGCGGTCGGCGGCCAGCAGGGCCTTGCTGGGCGCCAGCAGCATTGTCATGTTGCGGCCATCCTGGACGGGCGCCTGCTCGACCACCGCTATTTCTGAGAGCTCGCCGGCCAGCCGGTCGAGCAGCGCCGTGCCGCGTTCCGGGTGAGTCACCTCGCGGCCGCGGAACATGATCGTGATCTTGACCTTGTCCTTGCCGCGCAAGAAGCGCGTGACGTGCCCCTTTTTGGTGTCGTAGTCGTTCTGCGCGATCTTGGGCCGGAACTTGATCTCGCGGATCGTCACCTGCTGCTGGTGCTTGCGCGCGGCCTTCTGCTTCTGGGACTGCTCGTAGCGGTACTTGGAGTAGTCGAGCACCCGAACGACCGGCGGGCGGGCATCCGGCGCGACTTCGACCAGGTCGAGGTCGCGCTCCTGCGCATAGCGGAGCGCCTCTTCGGTCTTGACGATCCCCACCTGCTTGCCGTCGACGCCGATCAGCCGGACTTCGGGCACGCGGATGCGATCGTTGACCCGGGTTTGGTCCCGCTCCGGCGGGCGCCGGTCAAACCTCCTTGGAACCGGCACTAGCTGCGAAGAAGGGGAGACGTCAAGCGGTGCCGGACGGGGAGTGACGATGTACTTGGATCAACGGGCGCGAGTATAGCGGTGGTTTTCCGTACCGCCTTGCAGTTTTCTGCCCTCGATGAGCCTATTCACTGTGAGCGCGCGTCCTCGCCTCCTCGACGACCCGGGCGGCGAAATCGTCCACTGCAACGGAGCCTCGGTCCCCGCCGCGGTGCTCGCGCAGCGACGCCTGTCCGGTCTCGAGCTCGCGGTCGCCTACGACGAGCATGTAGGGAATCTTGCGCAACTCGGCGTCGCGGATCTTGCGCGCTATCGATTCGGTCCGCTCGTCGAGCTCGACGCGGACGCCGGCGTTGGCCAGCAGTTCGCGCACGGACGAGCCGTACCCAACATGGCGGTCGGCGATCGGCAGCACCGTCACCTGGACGGGTGCCAGCCAGAGGGGGAATTCGCCAGCGTAGTGCTCGATCAGGATGCCGATGAAGCGCTCGAACGAGCCCATCAGGGCGCGGTGGATCATCACCGGGCGGTGCTCCTCGTTGTCCGCTCCGGTGTAGGTGAGCGCGAATCGCTCGGGCATCACGTAGTCAAGCTGGACGGTGCCCAGCTGCCAGGAGCGGCCAATTGAGTCGGTCATGTGCAGGTCGATCTTCGGCCCATAGAAGGTCCCTTCCCCCTCGGCCACGCGATATTCGACGTGCCGCTGTGTGAGGGCGTCGATCAGCGCGGTCTCCGCGCGATCCCACATCTCCTCCGAGCCGATCCGTTTGTCGGGACGGGTGGAGAGCTCGACGCGCGGTTCGAAGCCGAAGTGGTCGTAGATCGCCTGGCCGAAGTCCAGGCACCGGTTGACCTCCGCCGGAATCTGCTCCTCGGTGCAGAAGATGTGAGCGTCGTCCTGGGTTATGTGCCGCACCCGCAGGAGGCCGTGGAGCGTACCTCCGGGCTCGTGGCGGTGCACCAGTCCCTGCTCGGAGAAACGGATCGGAAGATCCCGGTAGGAGCGGCGCTCGTTCTTGAACAGCTGAATGTGCGCGGGACAGTTCATCGGCTTCAGACCCATGGTCCGCCCCTCGACCTCGGTGAAGTACATGTGCTCCCGGAACCCCTCCCAGTGGCCCGAGGTCTTGAACAGCTCGACGTCGTACAGGATCGGCGTCTTCACCTCGCGGTAACCCCTGACGGCGTTCTCTTCGCGCCACAGGGCGGTCAGCTCGTTCCAGATCACCATGCCGTTCGGAAGCCACAGCGGCCCGCCGGGGGCGAGCTCGCTGAGCATGAACAGGCCCAGCTGCGGGCCCAGCCTGCGGTGGTCGCGCGCCCGCGCCTCTTCCAGGCGCTCGAGGTGCTCGTCGAGTTCCTTGCCCGAGAAGAAGGCCGTCCCATACACGCGCGTGAGCATCTTGTTGTTCGCATCCCCTCGCCAGTAGGCGCCCGCGACGGATTGCAGCTTGAACGTCTTGATGCGGTCGGTCGCAGGACCGTGCGGCCCGCGGCACAGATCCGTGAAGGGCCCGTTGGTGTACAGGGAGACGCTGTCGGCGTACTGGTCGCGGACGATGTCGTCGATCAGCTGCACCTTGTAGTCCTGGTGCTCGGCCGCGAACCGCTGCCGCGCTTGCGCCGCCGGAATGTCCTCGCGCACGAACGGCTCCCCGGCGGCGATGTGCTCGCGCATGCGCTGCTCGATCCGCTCAAAGTCGGAGTCGCTGAGATGCGTTCCGTCAGGAAAGTCGAAGTCGTAGTAGAACCCGTCCTCGATCGGCGGCCCGATGGAGATCTTGACGCCCGGATAGAGCTCCATCACGGCGGTCGCGAGCACGTGGGCGGTGTCGTGACGAATGAGCGCAAGAGCGTCGGCGCCGCTGCGCTCGGTGATCACCTCGAGCGTGGGCGTCGCGCCGTCGCCGCCCGCCAGCGGTCGCGCCAGGTCGCGCACCTCGCCATCGACCTTGACGGCCAGCGCCGCCCGGGCCAGCCCCGGGCCGATCGCAGCCGCGGCATCGGCCCCGGTGGCCCCGCCGGGAAGGGACAGGGTTGTGCCGTCGGGTAGTTGAAAGTCCATCGCTGGCGGGATGCTAACGGCGCCCCTGCGACGACCCGAGGGCGCTACGCTCTTGCCCGGAAGGGCGATTAGCTCAGCTGGGAGAGCGCCGTCTCGACAAGGCGGAGGTCGCTGGTTCGAGCCCAGCATCGCCCATACCGAATTTGCAGGGGAAAGCCGCGCGCGGTCACTCCTGCGCCTCGGCTTTGCGTCCCTGATGCGTCCCGCTCACCGACGCGCGCGCCTGCCGGATCGCCTCGGCGGCCGGGACCCGCGGCTTGCCGCGTAGCTCGTGCAACACCCCTGCATAATGGCGGGCCAGCGTGGCGACGCTGTGCCCCGCCTGCTCGGCGACGTAGGGCAGGTCTTCGCCGGCCCACAAAAGCAGCGACACGAACGACGCGCGGAGCCGGTAAGGCCGCAGGTCGCCAGCCACGCCTGCCTCGAGCGCTGCGGGGCGCCATACTCGGCGCCGCCAGTTGGCCCAGTCCTCGCGCGTCCACTCGCCCCCCGTTGGCCGCGGCACGATCAGCTGCTTGTCGCGAGGCCGTCCGGACGCGAGCCGCCACTCGGCGAGATCCTGCGCGAGCGGCGCGAGCAGGTCGATGTGCCGCTCCCGCCCGGTCTTGGTGGCGAACACACGGAGCGTGCGGTCCCGCACGTCGCCCCAGGTCGCGCTGCGGTCCTCGGCGGGGCGAAGCCCCGCGTAGGCGAGCAGCGACACGATCATCGCGTCGCGCGGCCGCATGCGCGCGCGGATCCGTTCCACCGTCTCAGGCGGGAGCGGGTGCGGCTCCCGCACCGGTGGCTGCTTTGGCTTGGGCACCTGCTGCACCGGGTTGGCCGGCACAAGGCCGCGTACGACGGCGCGGCGCATGACCCCTTGCAGCAGCATCATCGCCTTGCGCTGGGTCTGCGCGCCCACCCCGGCGCGAGACATCTGCTCGCGCAGATCCTCGACGACCATCGGGGTGATCTGGCGAAGCTCGAACGTGCCCAATCGCGGCCATAGGTGCGAGCCCCACACCTCGAGGTATCGGCGACGGGTATCGGGCGCGAGGTTCGGGACCGCATAGCGCGGCCACCATTCCTCCTCCATGAATCCAGCGAGCGTCTGGCGGGACTGGATTACCCCCGTTGCGAGCACGCCGAGCTGCCTGCGTCGCTTGACTTCCACCTCGAACGCTTCCGCGTCGCCCTTGCGGGCGAACGCTCGCCCGCGTTTGCGCCCGCCCTCCGTCCATCTGACCTCGTAATGGCTTCCGCGTTTGCGGATCACATGGCGCTCCGTTCGATTGCTTGCAGACGCGCCACGCTACCCGTTCCCGATCCGGCAAGCGAGCGCCTCGGCGATCGGGAGGGCGGGAATGTCGCAATTACCACGGGACGCGACTCGATCCACGCACGTGCGTCGTCCTCGCGCACAAGGATCTTCCGGGTGGGGCGGAACGCGCGCAGCCGACCGGAGTTGATCGCGCGGCGCACGGAGCGATGCTCGCAGCGCGCCAGCTCCGCGACCTCCTCGACGGTCAAGTACCGGGCCGCGCTCACGCCCCTGTCCAGACTGGGCGTCGACTCTCGGCGAGACCGCGTCGGCGGGCGGGGGTTCGCAGGATGGCTGCTCATCGAGACTCTCTATTGAGAGATACAGCATCTCCCCTACGCCGCCTCGTCTATGACGAGGTCGACGCCGCCCGTTTCGAGTCGAGCATCGAAGCTGCGCCTCGCCGCGTTCCGCGCTGCCGACCAGTCGCCGAACAAACTGCCGACGACGCTCGCCGACGGCCAGTCGCCGTCGCTCAAGCGACGGAGCGCCTCGACGCCCCGCCGGCGCGCATGGGTGCGCGACCAGCCATAGGAGGAGGGCAGCCGGCCGTAGCGGTCTCGCCACTCCCGCATCGCCTCACGAACC
>JAFAPR010000084.1 GCA_019247075.1 Solirubrobacterales bacterium | reverse complement strand
GATCGCGGCATTTCTGGCCAAGCACCAGATGACCGGCAGGATGCAGTACCTGGTTGGCACGCGAGCCCAGCTCGAACCGGTCTGGCACCGGTGGCGCGTGAGCGCGTCGCTCCCGAACAGCCACCACCAGGTCATGCACACGGCGCTTGTCTACGGCATCAGCGGGAGCGGGAAGGTGATGACCGTTTACCCGGCGAACTTCGCCCCGACCGACATCGCCCACGACGTCCCGATCCTCGCGAAGCAGTAGCGCCCTGGAGATTCGGGGTTCCGCACAATTGAGTTCCCGAGCTTCGGGGATGCGCGCGTTTACTCCCGCGGCTTCGGGGAGCTCCAGGGCTGAAGGAGCCGGCGCTCGAACTCGCCGCCGGACTTGTCGATCGGGACCCGAACCTGGCAGCGTGTCACGGTCGTGGGGCGTCACCGTGCGGTCCTCGAGCTTGTCGGCCCGGAAGCGCAGCTTGCGCGTGCTGCACTCCACGAGTCGGTCGGCGAAGGTCGGCATATGGATGTTCGCGCCGGCCTGCACTCGGGCTTCGTTGCAAGGCCCGAACAGCCGCTGGGTCGCAACTCGTGGCGAGGATCGCGGCTCTCGCGGAAGAAGGCGAGATTCTGGTGTCATCCGCGGTCAGGCAGTACACAAGAACGATCCGCCTTCCACTTCGAAACCACGGCGAACACCACTTCAAGCGGCTGCTCGGGGAGCATGCCGCCTACGGGGTCAGGTGGCGCTGAGGCTGGCGATGCCGCACACGGAGAACAGGCGTGGTGGTCTTGTCGGCACGAGCCGTGGTTCACTGACCATTGATCGGTCCACACCACCACATCGGCAAGGAGCGGTAGACCGTCAGCGACGCCGTGTAAACCGGCTCCTTCGAGCGCTGAGGCGTTGCCGGAGCCGGTTTGATTTCCCCGGCGGCGGAAGGGGGCGGCGACGGTGCGGTGCTCCGGCGCAGCGCCCCGCAGAGCGCGGGCGCAGTCTCCTCCGCCGTCAACTGGGGGGTGAGCTCACTTTGCCCCAGGTAGTCGTCATAGACAATCCTGCCGTCATAGCTGATCCCGTGCACGACGACCACACCGCTGCGACGGATTTCGTTGGCCACCTTACCGGAGAGCGTAATCGTGCGCTTGTATGTGAAGGAGGAGCCCGATGGGGCGCTCGCGAAATTGAGGTAATTTCCAGTCGGCGTATTCGGGTCGGTCGAAACCCCCGACTTGGTAAGCGCGACGACGGGGGAGCCGTAGTACTTATATCCATCCGTCGTGCTGATGAAGCGGTGCCCTGCGAACGAGCTCACCACCGACGCCGGTGAGGACAGCGGTGGGCAGCGGCCTTGCCCGCCGGCATGGATGTGCATCAGGTGGGGCGCGTTGAGCAACCCGCTTGTCTGGACCACGATGCTCGCCGTGTTGCCGCGAAACACCACCGTGGCGGTACCGCTCCCGTGCACGTGGTTTATGGTGAGTGCATTGAGTTGATTCCCAGGCCCCCCGGATTTGGACGAACCCGACGACGCGATCACGGCAGCCGCGGCGCCGCCAGCGATCGCAACCATCAACAGCGCCGCAGCGTACAGCCACTTCAGGCGCGTCCGCTTGGTTGAAGGAGGCCTTGGCGGCGGCCGCGATGGCGCGCCGGTAGCGGCGGCGGTTGCAGGCGGCGCCGCGGGTTGATCGGCACCACTCCGGCTCACCACGGTTGCCGGCGGTTGCGCCCGCGGGCCGGTCTCCGCGGGCGAGGCGCTCGGCGGCTGTGCGTAAGCAGGAGGCGGCTGCTCCCAGCGAGGAGTCGGTGGCGGCGCCTCGTCGGCAACGGTGCGACGCAGCGCTTCGAGCATCCCGGTGCCGGCAACCGAAGGCGCCGCGCCCGGGATCGTCTCCGAAGGCTTGGCGTCGCCGACGGCGACAACGGTTGCGGGGCCCGAATAGCGCATCCCATGCAGCGCGGCCGCTGCGTCGCGCGCGAAGTCGCCCGCGGAGAGGTAGCGATCCCGAGGCTCCTTGGCCATGGCCGTCTCAAGCACCGGTCCGAAGGTCGGATACTGCTCCGCAAGCCCGCCTTGTAACGGGGGCGGGGGGTTCGACACGTGAGCGAACAGCTTCGCCACGGAGTTGTCGCGCTCGTACGGCACGTGGCCGCTGAGCATCTGGAAGAACACGCAGCCGAGCGCGTATACGTCCGTGCGGGCGTCGATGCGACTGCCGGTGATCTGTTCCGGGGCCATGTAGTCAACGGTGCCGACTACCACGCCCGTGCCGGTCAGGTCGGCGACCGTGTCAAACCTCTTGGCGACACCGAAGTCGGTGAGGTATGCGTGCTCCTCGCCCTCCTGCACCGTGATCAGGATGTTCGCCGGCTTCACATCCCGATGGATCAGCCCGCGCCCGTGTGCGGCATCGATCGCTGAGGCGGCCTGCGCCAGCAGGTCCACGGCCCGCTCCGGAGGCAGCGCGCCGCCCTTCTTCAGGATTTCGCGCAGGTCGGTGCCGTGCACGTAGTCCATCGCCAGGAAGAGCAGGCCATCGTGTTCGCCCGCGTAATGGATCCCCACCACATTCGGGTGCCGGAGCGAAGCAGCCATCCGGATCTCGCGCTTGAACCGGTCCCGAAATCGCTCGTCCTCTACGAGCTCGGGCGCGAGCACCTTCAGCGCGTAGATGCGGTGCAGAGCCACGTGGGTGGCCCGGTAGACGATCCCCATGCCCCCGCGCCCGATTACCTCGTCGATGCGGTAGCCCGAAAAGAGGGAGCCCCGCTCAAACTGAGTCGCTCGCTGCACGCTTTCTCCGGACTAATACCTTATCGGCTCCAGAGGGCTCCTGTCCGAGAAATCCCGGTTGAGTCGGTAGTTGTGGTGTAGGTGGTCGCGGTCGCCGGGATGTTCGGGCCACCGCGGCGCTCATGATCGTCGGATTGGTTCCAGCAGTCCGATGAAGGAGACACCACGATGGCCGAAGGTCGGAGTTTGACTAGCCGGGAAGCGGTTGAGCAGGTGCTTGCGTCCCAGCACGCCGATGTGTTGCGCGAGGCGGTCGCTTTGGTGGTGCGGGAGATCATGGAGGCGGAGGTGGCCCAGCTGGCGGGCGCGGAGCTCGGCGAGCGGGCGGCGCAACGCGCAGCGAAACGGGTATCGGGAGCGCCGCTGGGACACCCGTGTTGGTGAGATCGAGCTGCAGATCCCGAGGTTGAGGACCGGGAGCTATCTGCCGTCGTTCTTGGAGCCGCGTCGGCGGGCCGAGCAGGCGTTGGTGGCGGTGGTGCAGGAGGCGTATGTGAATGGGGTCTCGACGCGCAAGGTCGACCGGTTAGTCGAGCAGATGGGGTTGCGGGGGCTCTCGAAGGACCAGGTGTCGCGTATGTGCCGCTCACTCGATGAACAGGTCGAGTTGTTCAGAAACCGGCCGCTTGAGGGTGCCTATCCCTGCCTGTGGCTGGATGCCAAGGTCGAGCGGGTCAGAGAGCGCGGTGGGGTGCGCCAGAAGGCGCTTGTGATCGCCTATGCGGTGCACGAGTCGGGCGTGCGCGAGGTGCTCGGCATCGACGTCGGCGAGGCCGAGACCGAGGCGTTTTGGACCGAGTTTCTGTTCGCGCTCAAAGCCCGTGGTCTGGGCGGCGTGCGGCTGTGCGTCTCAGACGCCCACCAAGGCCTTCAGAACGCGATCGCCAGGGTGCTTGGCTGTCGCTGGCAGCGCTGCACGGTGCACTTCCTGCGCGACATGCTTGGCCACTGCGGCCGCGCCCAGCAGCCCATGATCGCCGCCGCCATCCGCCAGGTCTTCCGCGCCGACTCGGGTCCCGAGGCGCGCGAGCGGCTGGTCGAGGTCGTCGAGCGCTTGCAGGGCCCGGCGCCCAAGGTCGCAGGGCTGCTCGAGGCCGCCGAGGAGGAGCTTTTGGCGTTCTACTCGTTCCCCAAAGAGCACTGGCCCAAGCTGCGCTCGACAAATCCGCTCGAGCGGGTCAACAAGGAGATCGGCCGGCGCTCCGACGTGGTCGGCATCTATCCCAACGACCAAGCCCTGATCCGACTCGCTGGCATGCTCCTGATCGAGCAAAACGACTGTCATGAAGGCGGCGGCCCGCTGTTCGTGACGGGTGACGTCGGGCCTCCCCCGAAGAATCAGCGCTTCGGCAGAAGCGACTCGAAGGAGGCCCACATGCAGTATCTCGGCATTGACTGGGGCACCCGCAGGGCTGCGTGGTGCGCGCTTGATCAGCACGGTGACATCAGCGAGGGAGCGATGCCCGCCGACCAGGGCGGGCTCGCCGGACTGGTGCACACGCTCGGCCCTGAGGTCCGCGGGTGCGTCGAGATGATGAGCGGCGCGGTCTGGGTCCGCGACCAGCTCGCTCAGGCGGGATGGGAGATCCAGATCGCCGACGCGCGCAAGGTCAAGGCGATCGCGCCGCTGGCGTGCAAGACCGACCGGGTCGACGCGCGCGTGCTCGCCGAGCTCGTCAGACGAGACCTGGTGCCAGAGGTCTGGGTGCCTCGCTCAGCGAGCGCGAGCTGCGCGAGCGACTACGCCGCCGCACCCACCTCGTGCGGCTAAAGACCTCGGCGACGAACCGCACGTTCGGACTGCTGACCCAGTGGGGTTTGCGCGCGAACCTCACCGCGCTGCGCAAGCCAGAGACACTTGGGCGTCTGGCCAAGCAGGGCGTTCCGGCCATCTGGCTCCACTCGATCACAACGCTGCTCGCGGTGATCGACGACCTCGATCGTCAGATCGCCCTGCTTGAGCGGGAGCTCCGTCCGCTAGCGCACGGCAGCCAGCAGGTCAGGCTGCTGATGAGCATCCCCGGCGTCGCGGAGCTGCTCGGGCTCACGCTCGCCGCCGAGATCGGCGACATCTCTCGCTTCCCGACCGCCCGCAAGCTCGTCGGCTACTCCGGCCTGGCACCCACGATCAAGCAGTCCGGGCAAAGCTCCCGCACCGGCCGGATCTCAAAGGCCGGTCCTAACACGCTGCGCTGGGCCGCGGTCGAGGCCGCCCAATCCGCCTGGCGGCCGAGCAACCCGTGGCACCGGCTCTACACCGAGACCAACCGCCGGCACCGCAAATCCAACCCCGCCAAGGCCGCCGTCGCACGCAAAGTGCTGATCGCCTGCTGGCACGTCCTCGCGCTCAACCAGCCGTTCAAGCCCAGCATCTCAACCCGGATCTTGCGTTAGCAGGTGAAGGTGTCGTGTTGGGTCACCGCGTACTGGTACAGATGAGTGATCCGTCACGATCGTCGGCCGGCGGGGGGCGAATTGGAGTCGTGTTGGGGGTCTGCCGCTTAGGTTTTTGCGACAGCGGTGCTTGTGGCGCTTGCCCCGGGAGTCGGATGGACGTTGGGGGAGCGCGGAGG
>JAFAPR010000348.1 GCA_019247075.1 Solirubrobacterales bacterium | reverse complement strand
ATGCCGAGAGGCCTCAGATGCTTGCCAGCCGTGTCGAGGCGGATTCGATTGCGATCGAGTCCGGCGAGCAAGAGGTGGGCGCCTCGATCGAGGCGACATTCGCTCTCAAACTCAACTGAGAGCATCACAGCGCAATGGTCTTGCCAGCCGGTCGAGATGATGCCCGTGCCCGTTGTGGTGGTCGTTGGACGTGACGCAGCCCGTTGACGGGCCCGCCTGAGCTCACTGCGCTGGCAGCCAGTCCTCGGTCAGCATCAGCCAGAACGCAAGGCCCGCGAACTCGCGGTAGCGCCGGAAGGCCCGCTCGATCCCTTTGTCGGTGATTCGCGGACGGCCGCTCAAGCGCCGGTACTTCGGTCGCGTCCACGAGTCGAGGATCAGCCGCCGGTAGCGGCCGAGCAGCATCATCATGTGCGCCATCGCGTAGGGCCCAACGCCGGCGATCCGTAGCAGGCGCTCCACTACCTCATGATCCGGCAGCGCCGGGTCGTTGAGCGCCTCGAGATCGAGCCGGCCCGATGCTACGTCGTCGGCGAGGGCGCGCAGGTACGGCCCGCGGTAGCCCGCGCGAGCGACATCCCGAAAGAACGCGTCGCCGGCCTCGGCGACCCGCGCCGGCGCAGGGAAGGCACGGCGGCCGCGAGCGCCCGCCGCAGCGGTCCCCAGCTCACCGACGAGCGCGCTGACCATCCGTACGGTCGCCAACCATGTGCAGTTGGTGGTGCAGATCGTCTTGACGAGATCCTCGAAAACCGTCGGGCTGCGCATCATCCGCCCGGCGCCGGCGACGACCCACGCCAGCGCCGGATCGGCAGCGGCGACGAGGTAGAAGGCGCTCAAATCCTCGTCGAGCCGCAGCATGTGCCGGATCTGCGCCGAAAGCGCGGGTTGGTGCGCGCGAGGGGGTGCGGTCGCGCCCGGGGGCGCGCCGAGCCTGGCGCCCCCCGGACCGTCGGAGGTGAGCTCCACCAGCCACGCCCCCTCGCCTGCGGTCAGCGCCGTGGTAAGGATCGTCCCGTCGGTCGTGATCTCGTTCGGTGGCAGGTCGGCGACGCCGTGCGACAGCAGCGTCCGCGCAAAATCGACCGGCTCACCGCCAGCGCCCACAAGCCGGATCGCGGTCGACCACGTGGCCACCGCTGCAGCGTACGCGCGACGCGGCTTGCGGGTAGTAGGACTCGCGGCTCATTGTCATGATGTTGGCGGCGCCTGGACTGCAACCCCCGCGGCCGCCTCAGGTCTGCACGCCGCTGCCCGCAGGCTCCGCGGCGGCGCCATCCGCCTGGGCGGCTTGGGCCAGCTGTCGTGCCCTGACCTTGGCCGCTCCCACCGCTTCGGTGAGGGTGTCGATGTCGTACACGCCGTAGTGGCGGCGTCCGTTGATGAAGAACGTCGGCGTGCCAGACACGCCGCTCTCGTCGGCGCTCGAGACATCCTCGCTGACCCGCGAGGTGTACTGCCTTCCTAGCAGCTCCTCCCGAAAGCGCTCGGTGTCCAGGCCGAGATCGCCCGCGTGGCGGACCAGAGCGCGTGGCCCGAGCTCATCCTGGTGGCTGAGAAGGGTGTCGTACATCTCCCAGAACCACCCCTGCGCGGCGGCGGCCTCGGATGCCTCGGCCGCGAGCTGAGCGCTCGGGTGCACGTCGTTGAGCGGCAGGTGGCGCCACACATACCGAATGTCGTCTCCGTACTCAGCCAGCAGCTCGCGGATCACGCGCTCGGCCTGACCGCAGTATGGGCATTCAAAGTCGCCGTACTCAACCAATGTCACGGGAGCGTCGTCGGGCCCGCGAACGTGGTCACGTTCGGGATCGACCTCGTCCACCAGGTCGATGATGTCCTCGGCGGTACGCCCGATCTGGCGGGCCCGCACCGTGCTCGGCAGCCGCCTGAGCACCTGCGTCGCCAACCAGGCGAGGGCCGGCGCCACGATCACGGTGACGAGCGTCCCCAGCCTTGCCTCGTTGAGGCGCTCGCCGCTGAACGCCAGGCTCGAAACTAGCAGCGAGACGGTGAAGCCGATGCCCGCGCACGCCCCGGCCGTGACCAGCGCCGGCCCACTGAGCGGGGACCGCGGCCCGTGAAGCGCGGGCCGGGATGCGATCCAGGACCCTGCGGTCACGCCGATCGGCTTGCCCACGACGTATCCGATGAGGATGCCGAGCGTGATCGGCGAGGTGACGGCGTCGCTCATGAGCCTGCTCGTGAGGTGGATCCCCGCGTTGGCCAGCGCGAACACCGGAACGATCACGTAGCTCGTGTACGGGTGAAGGTCGTACTGAAGTCGCTCGTTGGCTGACAGTGTTGCCTGCAGGGTCTGCTGCGCGGAGCGCGCGAGCTCGGGTGTAGGCTGCTCGCGGAATGACCGGGTGACGGCCACCGCTCGCTCGAGATCTTCTCGCGACGGCGGGTACGCGCTTGTGGCCAGGCCGATCGCGAGACCGGAGATGACGGGGTCGACCCCGGACTTCACCATCGCGACCCAGATTGCTACCGAGAGCCCGATCGAGATCACCCCCCTCCCAAACGGTGCAAAGCGCAACGCGACCAGCACGCCGAACAACGCGATCGCGGTGCCCAGCGCCGCGATGGACACGTGAGTGGTGTAGACCGTCGCGATCACCACCAGCGCCGCCAGATCGTCGACCACGGCCAGCGTCAGCAGGAACACGCGGAGCCGGGTCGCCGTTCGCGGCGTAACCAGGGCCACGGCGCCCAAGGCGAAGGCGGTATCGGTCGACATCGCCGCGCCCCATCCGTGGCCTCCGGCACCTCCGGCGTTGAACGCCAGGTAGATCAATAGCGGCACGGTGATGCCGCCGATCGCTGCGAACACGGGAATCGCGAGGCGCCGCCGCTCCCGCAACTCCCCGAGATCAAGCTGACGCTTGGCCTCCAGGCCGACGACGAGGAAGAACAACGTCATCAGGCCCTCGTTGACCCAGTGCCGAAGGTCCATCGCGATGCCGGCGTTCCCGACCCGCACGGCGAAGGTCGTCGTCCAAACCGACTCGTACGAGTGCGAGCCCGGCAGGTTCGCCCACACCAGCGCCGCCACCGCGGCCGCGAACGTGACGACCGCTCCGCCGGACTCGGTGCTCAAAAAGCTCCGCACCGGCGCAGCGAGGTTTCGGGCCCAGGCCGTGCGGCCCCCGAAGTTGATTGCCCCGGTGTCGATGCTCATCGCAATGAGAGGGCCGGAGCGATCATGCGACGTGCGCGCCCCTCAGCGAGCCGTCGGGCAAGACAACGATCCAGAAGAGGACGGCCTCGCTCTGCCCGAGGTTCCGCCATCCCTCGACTCGATCGCTGTCGGCGACCAGAACCTCGCCGGAGCGGACCGCGGGCGTTCCTCCGGTGATCTGCACCTGGATGAGGCCGGTGGCCACGGCGACAATCCCGATGCCTCTTTGCTGGTCCAGCGGGCCGCTCGCCTCGCGGGCGTCGAGGCGTACTAGGTCGATCCGCAGCCTTGAGGTGGCGTCGCCCAGCAGTGTGAT
Source organism: Solirubrobacterales bacterium (assembly GCA_019247075.1). Classification (GTDB taxonomy): domain Bacteria; phylum Actinomycetota; class Thermoleophilia; order Solirubrobacterales; family Solirubrobacteraceae; genus Palsa-465. The sequence goes on along the minus strand of JAFAPR010000348.1, from coordinate 8,829 downwards.
CGTCTGCTCGGACTCGCCCTGCGGGTCGCCGCTACGGCGTCCGATCCGATAGGGCTCGGGATCCTCCCCGTGCAGAAGATCGTCGATGGTGAGCCCCAGCGCCGAGCTCAGTCGTGCCAAGGTGGCCAGTGACAGGCCTCGCTCGGCGCGCTCGGCTTGGGAGATGGCGCTGGCTGTCACGCCGGCCAGCGTGGCGAGATCGTGTTGGCTTAGCTCGCGCGCCCGGCGAACGGCGCGCAGCGAGGCGGCGACGCGGGCGATGATGTCCGCGAGCTCCAATACCGGGTGCCCGTCCTCCAGGTACCAGTGCAGTACCGATCCTCGGACCCTTTCGTCGCGGGCTTCGGCCTTTGCGACCCGTACGCTGCGCTCATCAACGCGCAGAATGACCTGAGTAACCGACTCGACCGTTTCTCGCACGGTCAAGGGCGTCGCGCGCGAGCTCATCGACCAGTAGGCGATCGCTCCCACGTCCAGGAGGAGTGGGCAGCAGCGGGCAAAAAAGCCGCACGTGGTCTTTGCGCCCCACGCTTGGATCATGCTCTCGAGTGACTCGAACAGGAGCAGACGTCGGCCCTCCGGATGGCAGACGCGGTAGATCTCGCGTAGGAGGTCGCCCGCGTGCTCCAGAGTGCTCCCTGGTCCAGCACGAATGACGGCGAGTTCGGGGCCTTCGAGTGCCGCCGGCGAGCCGCCTAGTGAGATGAAGGTCCGCGTGTCGAAGTCCTCCGTGCGCCGCGCGATTGCGCTGTAGAACGGATCGACCGGTGCCGAGTCAAGGTCCCAGACGACGTTGTCTCCCCAATACAGCCCACCAAGCACGGAATCGAGCGCCCCGAGGCCCGTGCTGACCCTCTGCTCAGAGCTGTGATCCTCAAGCATCGCTGTCAAGAGCGCACCTTCCTCAAGTAACGGTGTCGCGTCCAGCGGTCAACTGACGAATCGTCGGAGTCAGGGCATTGTTGCACGGGCGGGGCGTAGCACCAGGACTGTTCCGGTCCTAGGGCTGGTCATCGACTGACAGCAGCGCTTTAGGCAATTCGCCATGCCCACGCGGTGGACAGATCATTTCCCCGAGACTGATCTAAGGCAGGAAGACAGAGCAGGATGGCGACCCTCATACTCACCGACCGGCGAGACAGCGCGAGCGTCGTTCTGTGCCGACGTCAGGCTCGCGATCGATTGGCGTGTCGCCGATGAGCACCACCGCGCGGCGCCCACCGGCAACCGCCAAACCCAAACGAAAAAGGAGAAACAATGTTCACCGCAAGACGGTCGCGCGTCGCCCGCCATATGGCCCGCGTCAGGAGGTTCTTGGCCGAGCTCGACGAGGCCCAGCGCCGGATGACTGAGATCAAGACCGGCCTGCCCTACGTCGCGCGCGAGCGGCACAGCAGCAGCACGGTCCAAGGCGCGCCCGCGGGCCTCTACACCGACCAGGTCGACTAAAGCGGCCTGCGCCGCAACAGCAGGCGACAGCGCGCGGCCTGCTTTCGCTGCCGCAGTGCGCTTAAGGGTGCGCTGGGACCGTTGAACTGATCCAGGCGCCCCGCCCTACACGCGCTCCCGCGTCGGCACCGACAGAGCCGCCCAACAGTTGTCGGGCAGGCGCTTAGGCTGGGGTGGGACCTCGCGCAGGCGGGCCTGAGCCCCGCCTGCGCCGACGGCGCTGCATCCCCGCGTGGCAAGATGTGCAACGCCGGAGAGTCGATCCCCGCACTAGAGAGGAAGCACGCCGATCGATGAGCCGCACGAGCACAGAACCGTTTGGGGAGGCGTTGCGCGGGCTAATGAAGGAGCGCGGCTTGAGCTACCGAGGGCTTGCTGACGCGATCCGTGACGTGGACGGCAAGGGCATCACGCATGCTCACCTCAACATGCTGGCCAATGGCCACGACAAGCCCTCTATGCGCGTATGGAGCGGATCTCGCGGGCCTGTTCGATCTCGCCGGACTACTTTGCCGAGTATCGACTCGCGATGGCGATGCGCGAGCTTGACCCGGAAGTTGTCGGGCTCGACCAGGCGCTCAAGAACCTTAACGCTCGGCTCGCTGCCCGCCGACGAGCCGGTGCCAGAGCACGGCGAGCGCGAACGCCCCGAGCACGACGTCATCCCACTGGCTAGCGATCGGGTCGAACGGGCTCAGCGCAATTCCAAACAGCGCGGCCCACGCGAGCCACGCCATCTGCACTCCGCGCCAGGTCACTTCGGATAGCGCCACAGCGTGCGCGCAAGCCGGCCCGAACAGAAACCGGCGGCTTACCGCACGTCTGACTGGCCTGCGCGACGGACAAGCGTGAACGCGAGGACGCCGGGCTGCTTAGGGTCCGACGCGGCGAACCCCAGCTTGCGCAGGACTGCGATCGACGGTTCCAGCCCGGCGAGCGTGTGAGCGACTACGACCTCCGCGCCGCGGCGCCAGGCCGACTCGATGAGCGCGCGGCACGCCTCGGTCGCGAGCCCCTGTCGCTGCCACGATGGCACCACCGAGTAACCGATCTCCACTATCCCGTCCCTCGGCGGACCCTTGTAGCCGACGCTGCCCACAAGCGTCGCGCCGCCCCCGCCGCGTACGTGCACCGCGTAATGCAGCCACCACCCGGCCGCGCCAGGTTGCGCGAGCGCATCCTCCCAGAACCTCAGCGTGTCGCTGTCGTGATGCTCCGGTGGCCAATCGGGGGCAAGCTCGGCGTCGAGAATCTCGCCCAGCTGGTCCGGGTCCTCGAGCTCCGCAGCGATCATCGCCCTCGTCGCCGGGACAAGCCGAAGCCGCGATGTGGTGAGCACGGTATCGCCGTCGGTCATCCGCGAAGCATGCCGCACCTCGACGACCTCGGGGTTGACGTGGTCGGCGGGTGGTGCCGGCGGACTGGCGCGGTGTCGGTTTCATCGCGGCGGAGCCTAAGCATTGACAAATATCTCTTCAATCGATATCTGTATATCGATGAGTGTCGAACTGGAACTGGTGCCCAAGCAGAAGCGCCCGGCTGGTGAGCGTTGCTGCGAACCGGTCGTCTACCCCGACGTCGACCGTGCCCAGGCCACGCGGATGGCCGAGGTCGCCAAGGCGCTGGGGGATCCGATCCGTCTCCAGCTGGTCGACGTGCTCAGAAAGCACGCCGGGAAGGTGTGCGTGTGCGAGCTCGTTCCCTTGTTTGACATCTCCCAGCCCACCCTCTCCCACCACCTGGGCAAGCTGCGGGCAGCCCGGATCGTGGGTTCCGAGCGTCGCGGGCTGTGGGCTTACTACTACGTCGACCCTGAGCCATTGGAGGAGCTATCTGGATGGCTGAGCTGACCGAGATCCGGGAATACGTGCGTGAGCGCTACGCAGCCGCCGCCAAGACCGCTGCGGAGCGCCAGAAAGCTTCAGGGCAGAGCTGCTGTGGTTCGACTGCCGTTAGCTGCAGCCCCGCGGACGCCAGCGACGTGTTCGGCGGCACGCTCTACGACGAGGCCTTCGGCGTCGCCGTGCCTGGAGTGGCGTCCGAAGCCTCGCTTGGGTGCGGCGTACCAACCGCCGTGGCCGATCTACGGGACGGCGAGATCGTGCTCGACCTCGGCTCAGGCGCCGGTGCTGACGTTCTCATTTCGGCGCGACGCGTTGGCCCGACCGGCAAGGCAATCGGCCTGGATATGACCGATGAGATGCTCGAGCTAGCCCGGACCAATGCGGCCGAGGCCGGCATCGAGAACGTCGAGTTCCGCAAGGGCTATCTCGAGGACATGCCGGTGCCCGACCAAAGCATCGACGTCGTGATCTCCAACTGCGTCATCAACCTCTCAGGTGACAAGCCGCAGGTGCTCCGCGAGGCCGCACGCGTGTTGAGGCCTGGCGGACGGTTCGCGGTCTCGGACGTGATCGCCGACGCCAACATGGACGAGCAGACCCGAGCCGATATGGCCGCTTGGACCGGCTGCATCGCCGGAGCCCTCACCGAAGAGGACTTCCGCTCAGCGCTCGCCGTCGCCGGATTCGAACAGATCGAGATCCGCGAGACCCACCGCGTGCACCAGCGCGCGGCCGCCGCGATCATACGCGCGCTCAAGCCTGGGTAATCGCGCCGAGCAAGCTCCAATGAGTGCCGGCTTCCCTGTCGAGTTTCGCCCAAAAGGACCCTATCAGGTCCGCCGGCATCGCGTACGGGCAGAACTCGGCCCGCGAGGCCACCTGCTCGGCCGCGCCGTCAGTACGCCGGTGCGCTGCGGTCGTGAACGAGGTAGGCGGTCACCAGGGCGAGTGGGAAGAAGAAGAGGCTGAAGATGAAGTAGCCGATGAAGCTGTGCCCCTTGCGGCCGGCGACGCGAGCCGGCCAGAACGCCAGCGCGATCCAGACGACCAAGAAGGCGACGCCGATTAGCGCCCAGCCCAACGTCGATACTGCGTAGACGGTCAACATGTCGTCGGTCCTTTCTTTGATGGCTTATGACTGGCGAGCCTCATCAGCTGACCAGCCCGACGATTCTTTTGATGACGAGCAGCGCGCCGACTGCGGCAGTTCCGCGCACCGCGAAGACGTTGCGCGCGCCGACTGATCCAGGCACTTCGCTCGTTCGATCGCCCGCGTGTCCAGTCTGGGACGACCACGAACGAGGCGAGCGGCACGTCGAGCAGCCACAGCAGGGGCAGAAGAACTACCGGACCAACAGTCCTCACCCTTAAGAGCGTCACCAGTGCGGACACCGGAAGCCTTAGCGTCGACGATCACCAGCAGCAAGGCGTCGGCTTGCAATCCGCCTTGACGCTTAGTCGCGATGGCGAGGGCTGGTCTGTCGGGGTTACAGTCGTCCCCATATGGCCTCACTGCGCGTACTTGAATAGGCACGAGCGCTAATCGTCCTCGGGTCCCGCCGAGACGCACAAGGAAGAAGGCATGTCGATCGCAGGGATGCGGCCACCCCCGCGACACCAGGCCTGCCGCGATCGATTAGAGCGTCCCGTTCCGGTACGCCACGGCGCAGGGGCCGCAGTCTTCCGGGAGCGTGCTCTCGCCACCCGAGACCGAGATTGCGGACTTTTATGGAGGCGAGGGTCGCGGTATGGTTGGAACAGTTGGTTTCCAACCGCCCACGGGGGATAGGGGTAGTCAGCAACGACTTCGATGGTTCGGGTACAGGATTCAGTGGCGGCGTCCGGGCATACGCCGCTTCGCGTTCCGTGGACGCTGATTGCGTTGGCCAGCGTCGCGTGCGGCACTGTGGTCGCGGTGGTCGCGATTCCGGGCGTGCGCGCCACGACCAGCGTGTCGAGCGCGACAGCGGTGGTCGAAGGCGTGGTGCGGAGCGCGATGGTGGCGATTCCGGTGGCCGTGGCGCTGTACGCGTGTCGTCACCGCGCCCAAGCTCGATTTGGCAAGTTGTTGCTTGGGTTCAGCGGCGTCTGGTTCGTGGCCTTGCTGTCGTCATCATCATCGTCGCTCGTCTACAGCGTGGGCCGTTTAGCGGGCTGGGCCTCGGTGCTGTTTTTGGCCTGTGTGATCCTTGCCTTTCCGGGTGGGCGGCTGGTCTCCCGGGTCGATCGTGCGCTCGCAGCCGCCGCTGCCGGGACGGTCGCGTTCTTATACGTGCCGAGCGCGCTCCTCGTTGCGCGGTATCCCTCGCCGTCCCCCTTCGCGACCTGCTCCGCGCGCTGTCCGCATAACGCGTTGTTGGTGACCAACCACGAGCCGGCGTTCATGAGCGGCTTCGTGGCTCCGTTTCGAGATGCTCTTGTCATCCTCATCATGGTGCTCGTGGCCGCTCGGCTTGCGCAGAGGATCCGTGGTGCGAACACCCTCGTCCGCCTGACTCTCGTGCCTGTGCTCAGCGCCTCCATCGCCTGGGTGCTGTTGATCGCATTCGCTGTGGCAGCACGCCGGATTGCCCCCGCTTCGGTGACCACACACGCGGCTGTGTGGCTGGTCGCGTTCGCCATGCCCGCGATCGCGTTGGCGTTCCTGCTAGGGATTGCTCGGTGGCACGTGTTCGTGACCGCCGCCGTGCAGCGCGCGAACGCCAGACTCCAACGGCTGCCCGGTGCACGGGAGGCCCGGGACGTCCTCGCGGAGGCGTTTGAGGACCAGGCGCTACAGATCGGATATTGGCTTAGCAAGCCGGGGCGCTGGCTCACGGCCGGCGGCCAAACGCTCCAAGCGCCGGCTGATAGTTCCGGGCGCTTCCTCACCGAGATTCGCGACGGGCGCCGGAGGGTGGTGGCGGTTGAGCACGATGCGCTGCTCCGGGATGAGCCGGCATTCATCGGAACGGCTGGTTCGCTGGCGCGGATCGCGTTTGAAGGCGAACGTCTGACTGCACGTACCGGTGAGATGTTGGATGAGCTCAGTGCCTCGCGGGCGCGGCTGCTTGCGGCGGCCGATGACGAGCGCCGGCGGATCGCCCGAGACCTCCACGACGGTGCCCAGCAGCGGCTGGTGGCGCTGCGCCTCGAGCTCGAACTCGAGGCCGAGAAGGCTGAACATGACGACGCAGCCGAGGCGGCGACGCTACGCCAGTTCAGCGCCGAGATCGAAGAAGCGCTTGAGGACTTCCGCTCGATGACCCGGGGGATCTATCCCGCGATCCTCAACGACCGCGGCATCGCTGACGCGGTGCGTTCGGCAGCGCTGCGTTCGCCGATTCCGACCACCGTGGAGGTCGACGATCTGGCTGATTATCCGCAGGAGATCGCAACGGCGGTCTACTTCTGCTGCGTGGAGGCGCTCCAGAACGTAGCCAAGCACGCCGATGGTGCGACTGACGTGCGAATCGTCTTGGCCGAGAAACATTCGGTGCTGCGCTTCTCGATCTCCGACGACGGGCCCGGCTTTCGCAGTGACCGGACGCGGCTGGGAGCCGGCATGATCAACATGCGAGACCGACTGTCGGTCGTCGGCGGAGACCTGGCGATCCAGTCAACCCCTGGTCAGGGCACTCGCATCGCGGGCCGCATCCCCTTAACTACCGAAGCGGCGGCGCATTCCCGCGCGCACGACAGCCAACCCGGGCGAACCTCCCGCTCGCACCTACGCCGGGAGCACGCGCCCTAGCTGGCGCGTTACGCGCTCGTCGTCGTTCCCCCGCTATGGTCGCCCCGTGCCTCGGCGAGAAACATCAACGCCGCCTTGACGCGCCTGCTCACGTCCTCCGCACCGCCGAGATTCAACTTCATGAAGATTGAGTTGATGTGCTTTTCGACGGCGCGCGTGGTCAGAAAGAGCGACTCCGCGATTGCGCGGTTGCTCTTGCCCTGAGCGATCTCGGCCAGCACCTCGCGCTCTCGCGCCGTCAGCTCAGCGAGTGGAGACCTGGCCGCTCCGGAGCGCGCGCGAACCAACAGGTCGATGACCTTAGGGTCAACCGACGATCCTCCTGCGGCAACTGACCGAATCGCCGACACCAGGGCCGATCTGTCGCTGACCCGCTCCTTCAAAAGGTAGGCGCGGCGGTCTGAACCTGCCTCGAATAGCGCCAGAGCGTACCCCGGTTCGCAGAACTGGCTGAGGACCACGACACCTACGTTGGGATGGCTGTCGCGCAGCCGAGCCGCCAGCCGAATGCCCTCATCGGTTGAGGTCGGTGGCATCTTGATGTCGGTCAACACGACGTCAGGACCCTGCTCTTCCACGGCGGCGACGACAGCGTCGTAATCGCCACACGACGACGCCACCTCGATATCGGGCGCGGTCGACAGGACCCGCTCGATGCCCTCTCTCACGAGGAGACTGTCCTCGGCCACCACGATCCGCAGTGCCATCGCGGCCCAAAGATATCCTGGATCGCCCCCCCGGATCGTGGCTGCGCCGCGGCCTCTGCACCCGGACTGGCCCTACGTGCCTGCATCCCCCCGGTTGAGTGCCTGCTACCCGGGCCCTGCACGCGCGTGCGCCATTGCGTCCGATTCCGACGTTTGCCAGCCTCAGCCGTCTCCAAAAGCCTGGCGCCGCGCGCTGCGCCAGAGCACAAATCTGCTGAGGAGGCCTTCCCGAGCTGAACAGCGTCTGGCGCTTCGAGGATCGAGACCCCCCAACCCGAGGATGTGCGACCGAGGTGATTCCCAGTCGACGATTACATGCCCATGAATTTGAGGTCCAGCCATGAGCCTCCGCACGAGGCGGCCGTGGGGGTGTTGGTCGTGGACGACCAGGCCGCTTTTCGCCGAGTGGCGCGAGCTGTAATTGATGCCACCCCTGGGTTCAACCCTGTAGGCGAGGCCGCGTCGGGGGATGAGGCTCTCGCCTTCGCCGAGCAGCTTCACCCCGACCTGGTGCTAATGGACGTGCAGATGCCCGGGATGAATGGCTTCGAAGTGGCCCGCCAGCTCAGGAGATCACACCCTGAGAGCGTTGTCGTTCTGATCTCGCTCGACGACATCGAAGGGTTCGAGCCTGCCGTGGCTTCCTGCGGCGCATCCGCGTTCGTGCTCAAGCAGGACCTCGCCCCGAGAACGCTTCGACGCCTCTGGACAACCCACGGTGGCGGTCCCTGAGCCACACCACCCGCTGGTTGACCGTCATTAGCGCCCGGCGACGAACTTCGGTAACGAGAGCAGGCCCGACGGTGACGGCATCGTCGTCCGTGATCGACTCCGCCCAATCCTTGGGAAAGTCGCGGCGCCGATGCGCTTGTACGCGGCTAGTCACCTGAGTCGTTAGTTCGTAGGCATGCGGGGTCTGGCGTCGAACTCTGTCGTCGTTATCGACGATGATTGGAGGCGGTTATGGCTCAGCGTGTCGAGGTTGTTGTGAGCGACGAGGAGCGGGAGGTGTTGGAGCGGTGGGCGAGGCGGCCGAAGAGCGCGCAGGCGCTGGCCCTGCGTTGCCGGATCGTGCTGGCGGCGGCTGACGGGCAGC
>JAFAPR010000337.1 GCA_019247075.1 Solirubrobacterales bacterium | reverse complement strand
CGCCCGCACCACCGACAGCGGCCGATCGCGCAGCTCGCCCAGCAGCTGCTCGCTGACGGCCTCGAAGTAATCGACAAGATCCCGCTTCGTCGCACGTGCATCGTCGAACAGCGGCTGGTCGAGGTTAGTCAGCGAAACCTCATCGCGGCCATCCATGCCGGCCACTGTACGGTACGCCGGACAGCCCGCACAAACGGCTTCGGATCGTCACGTTGAGTGTCTCCGACGGCTGTCTCTCCCCGCGCGCTCCACATGACCACATGATGTTGTTCCAGCGATCGTGCTTGAGCCGTACATCAGCACCTGACGGTTCAAGCGGCCGGATGCCGCTCGCAACCGTCAGGTACTCGCATCCGCGCGGGAAGCCGACGAGTTCACTGTCGCTGGCGGGCCCGGACGCGGATACTCGCGGCAGTACGAGGCCGGCGACGCTGCATCGCATTGTGGCTTCTCCTTGCTCCGAGTGAGCGATAGGACACCCATCGTCCCTTAACGCGACCTCGCGGATGCGCTGTTTATGCCCAGCCGCTTTCGCTCGTTCGCGCTGAGGGCGTTGGTCGGTATTACGAGGGTGGAGAAGTTGAGGTCGGGGCTGTTCATGATGGAGTTGAGGCGAGTGTCGGCGCCGTCGAAGTAGAAGGGGCGGGTGACGAGGCTGCGTGCATCGACGAGATAGGTAGCCGCGATTGCCCCGGTGAGAAGCTGCCGGCCAGGTAGCCATCGGGCCCAGGCCGCGTCCTCGGTGGTGACCATGCTCACCTTGGGCTCGAGCCGCAATGCTCCGGTGGCGGTGTCGACGAGAGCCAGCTCGGAGCGAGGCTGCCCGTAAGGGTCGATGGGGTTGTCGCTGTTCACAAAGGTGGCGAGCTCAGTCCCCTCGGGCGAGAAAGCGCCAGCGGTGAACCCGTAGCGGCTCGGGCTGCGCACCCTTAAGGTCCTCCCGGTGGCAGTGTCCGTGATGGCGAGCGGGCAGCCCAAGCCGGGCGTGCGGTGGTGCTTGGTGCACTGGGGGATCCAGGCCACGAGGCTGTCGCGACCCTTGGGTGGCGAGTAGACGTCGAGCGCAAGGTCGTCGGATGCCCCGAGTGCCCGAACCTTGCTGCCGGGGCGCCATACGCCGAGCAGAAGTGGTGTCCCGCTATGAGTCGATGGCCTGCTGTGAGCCAAGAGCAGCCCGCCGGCGACGGGCCGGGCGAGGTAGGGATCTGCCGTCCACCCTGCTGGCAGGGCCACGCGGCGGATCACGTGCAGAGTACGGGCGTCCAGCTCCAAAAAGTCGGTGGAACCTTGGTCCACATAAAGCCTGGCGCCGTCGGGGTTCACCATAACGGCGAACCCGCGGGTGACGACGGTCGCCTTACCGGTAGCGATGTCAAGGCTTCGCACCTGGCCATTTCCGTCGGCCCACAGGAGGCGCCCACGGTCCTCGACCAAGGGCCCCGCTGCTGGCGATTGCCTTGCCGGAAGGTCGGCTATCCGCACTTGCCGTCGCGTAGCCAGGTCGCCTAGGTGGAGCACCCCGGAGTAGTCGCCCCAAGCCACCACGACCGAAGGAACCCGCACTATCCCGCTCGCAGCACCTGTCCGCAGAGGCGCGCGGGACCGACTTCGAACCGCCGGACCATCCCGGGCGACGATGGCCACCGTCACGACGGTGCCCGTTGCGGTGGCGACGGCGAGGGCCCAAGCGGCTTTGCGCCAGCGCGCTCGCCGGCGGGCTTCGGGGATGATCGCCTCATGGGCCCCCGGCGCGCTCGTATCCGGCGACCGCAAGGGGCGTTCGAGAACCTTCATCGTCCCTGTCAGCTGGGGAAGCTCTCGAGCATGGCGGCCAGGTCGGCACGACGGTAGCCGTTGCGCCGGCCGAGCTCGACGAGCTGTCCAATTGCTTCGATGACTACGGTTCGCTCCGGCGTGCCGGCGACGCGGATCGCCCGGCCCCTCCCGACCTCCAACAATCCTTGGTCCCGCAGCAGCCGGAGCGCTCTTAGCACCGTGTTGGTGTTCACCCCGAGAACGGCGGCGAGATCCTTTGCCTGGGGGATGCGATCTCCCGGCCGCGCCTCGCCCTGGGCGATCGCCCTCCGCAGTTCCACCGCCACCTGTTCGTGCAGCAGCGTGGGGTCATTACGGTTGACTGCCGCCAGTCGCAGGCGGGCTTCCTGCGTGCTTGTCGCGCGCTTCGGAGCGATAACGCTAGTAACTATAGCGTCATACGAGTAGAAATGCAAGGCGGTAGCGCCACGACATCTTCCGTCGCCCCTGATCACGAGCTGGCCGGCCAGCTCGTCCCCCCATCCTGAGACGCCAACCGAGTCTCGTCAGCCGTAATGGTTCAGGAGATTTCCGATCACGAACTGGATTACAGCGAGCGACATGATCTTGAGCTGCTGGTCGAGGAACTGCTGCGCCGGGCACGTCCGCTGCTTCCGCGCGAGGAGCGTGGGGGGTCACGCGTCCTCGGGTACGGGCACCGTCTGGGGTGGAGGTGTGAGCACCGGTTCGCCGCGGGTGTTGGTGGCGCGGAGCGCAACGACGGCGGCGGCGAGCATCGCGATGCCGCAGGCGAGGAGGGCGCGTTGGAATCCGGAGGTCAGGGCCTCGTGGACGGGGGCGTGGGCGGCGAGCAGGCGATGGGCGCGGGAGGTTGAGATGGCGGAGAAGATGGCGATCCCGAGCGCGCCGCCGAGCCAGGTCGAGGTGTTGATCAGTGCCGCAGCGAGCCCCGCCTTGTCTCGCGGCACGCCTGCTTGGGCGGCCGTCGTCACGCCGACGAACACGGCGCCCAGGCCGACGCTCATGATCAGCAGGCCGGGCAGCAGGTCGCTGAGGTAGGAGCCGTGCACCGGGATGCGGGCCAGCCAGAAGGTGCCGCCGCCGCCCAGCAGCGCGCCGGCGACGATGATCGGCCGCGTGCCGGTTCGGGCGAACAGCTGTGAGGCGATCCCGGAGGAGATCGCGACACCCAGCGTAGTTGGGATGTACGCGGCGCCGGCCTGGAGCCGCGAGAAGCCGAGTACGTTCTGCATGTACAGGGTGAGGAAGAAGAACATCGCGTAGAAGCCGGCCATTGCGATTACCTGGGTCAGGTCGGCGGCGGCGAGCCCGTTGATCCGCAGGATGGAGAACGGGAACAGCGGGTTGCGGTGACGCGCCTCGTTGACGGCGAACGCGGCGAGCAGCACGGCCGCGCCGGCGAGCTCGCCGATCGTGCGCGTGTTGCCCCAACCGACGTCGGGCGCGTTGACGAGCGCGTAGATCAGCAGCAGCATGCCGCTCGTCGCCATTAACGCTCCGCGAGCATCGAAGTTCGCCAGGCGCGGGCGGTGCCGTTCGCTTGCGACGAGTCGGAAGGCGACGATCAGATCGAGCGCGCAGACGGGCAGATTGACGAAGAACACCCATCGCCAGCCCGGTCCCCCCGAGAGTACGCCGCCGAGGAACACACCCAATGCCGAGGCCAGGCCAGCTGTCCCGCCCCATGCGCCGAGCGCCTTGTTGCGATCGCTGCCCTCGGTAAATGACGTGGTGAGGATCGAGAGCGCGGCAGGGATCATCATCGCCGCCCCGATCCCCTGCGCCAGTCGTGCGCCGATGAGCATCCCCTCCTACCTGCGAGCCCGCCTGTCAGCGAGGCGAGCGCGAATAGCGATGTGCCGGAGACGAGCACTCGCCGGCGTCCGATCAGGTCCGCGGCGCGGCCGCCGAGCAGCATGAAGCCGCCGTAGGTGAGCAGATAGCCGCTCAGCAGCCACTGCAGGCTCTGGATCGAGAAGTGAAGGCTGTCCCGGATCGAGGGAAGCGCGACATTGACGATCGACGCGTCGACGAAATCCAGGAGTGCGACGCCGCACAGGAACGCCAGCATGAGCTTGCCACGCCGGGTGGCGAGAAACGACGGTTCAGGGGACATGCGGGAAGACCTCCTCGGGTTTGCTGAGTGGTACCGC
>JAFAPR010000286.1 GCA_019247075.1 Solirubrobacterales bacterium | reverse complement strand
GGCGTGCTGACCTCGCCCATGCTCGATTCCTTCGCCGCGTTCCAGGACTCATCCGGGATCTCACTGCAACAGCTCGGAGCCACGCTGGGCAAGCTGCGGGAGCAGCTCGGCGCCCATCCACTGTTCGAGCTCGAGACGGGTCGGATGACGGAGGCGCGCTTCCTCGAATTGCTCGGCTCGGAGCTGAGCGCTCAGCTTGGCCGCGAGGTGGCGCTGCACGGGTTCGGCGAGCGCTACTTCGAGCACCTGCATCCCAACGACCCCATGATCGCGTACATGCGCGAGCTGCGTGGCCGGGGCTACCGACTTGCCATCTGCACCAACAACGTGCGTGAGTGGGAGCGGCTCTGGCGCCCGAAGCTGCCGGTGGATGAGATCTTCGACGTCGTCGTCGACTCGGGTTTCGTCGGCACGCGCAAGCCCGAGCGGCGCATCTACGAGCTCACGCTCGAGGGCCTCCGCGTGAGACCCGAGCGAGCACTGCTGATCGACGACATCGAGCTCAACTGCGACGCGGCGCGCGAGCTCGGCATCGACGTGGTGTGGTTCCGCTGCAACGCGCAAGCGATAGCCGAGATCGAGGCGAAGCTTGCGCAGTCCGGCTAGGGCCTCTAGTTCTCGGCGCCCAGCCGGTCCCAGCAGTAGAGCTCCAGGCACTCGCGCGCCAGCTCGCGACAGCGCGTGTCCGACAGCCACGGAAGCACCGTGTCGAGCGCCTGCTCCTCACCTACCCCGGCCTCGAATGCCTCCTCGCCGCGGAACCCCGCGGCGATCTTCAGCGCCTCCCGCCGGTGCTCGCCCAGGGAGGGAAATACGTTGACCAGGAACTCCTTGTTTGGCACCGGATGGCCCATCTCCAGCGACGCGTGCCACGCCGCCAGCAGGGATAGGTCGTGCTCGTCGAGATCGGAGACCGCCTTGGCGTAGTGGGAGTCGAGTTCGGTCTCCGGGATCTCGTCGACCCAGGCCCGCACCACCTCGCCGAGGATCTGACGCCGAGCCTCACGGCCCACCGATTCGGCGATGACCCTGATCGCGTTCTGAGGTTCGATGAAGCACAGTGACATTGCGACTCCGGCCTTGGCTTGGACGCGGCGAAAGGTAGGAGTTGGGCCGGACGGATAGTCCGGGCTTGGCACGACTCGCGCGCGGCTCGCGGTCGGCCCGGCGTCTGCGGCACCGGCAAGGGCCGCAGGGTCAGCAGCTCGGCTTCGGCTGCAGGTCCGTCGTGGGACAAACCGGCAGGATCAGGGGGGACCGCGGTCTCTGGTTGAAGTTGAAGTCGCGGACCAGGTTTCCAAGCAGCGGGTTCGCCTCGCGCACGTCGGGCCGCGGGTCCGGGCGACCGTCAGTGAGCGGGTTCAGCCGCTCGCCGCCGAGGAAGTCGTCCTCGATGAACCTGGTGTAGGCATCGTGACTGAGAATCTGGTGGTCGATGTAGCCACGCCTCGCGTATGGACTGATCACGATCCCGGGAACCCTCAGCCCGTAGCCGTTCTGATCGACCACCGGCGGGACGACCTGGTCGTAGAACCCGCCCCAATCGTCCCAGGTGAGGAAGATCGCGCTGCTCTTCCAGTTCGGGCTCTCCATGACCGCGTTGACCAGGCCGGTCACGTATGTCTCGCCCCTGCTGATCAGCGCCGGAGGGTGCTCTGCGACCCGGCTGCTGGGCGCGATCCACGAGACCGCGGGGAGACTGCCGGCCCTAGCCGCGCTGAAGAACCGCTGCAAAGGACGGATGTTGCCAAGCTGGTGATCCTGATGGACGTCCGTGAACGATGGCAGCGGGTTCCATACTCCCCGGGTGTACGCACCCTGCCGGACCGGCGTACAGGTCATCTGCCCGCCCGGACAGTCGGGCTCGTTGCCCGCAGCCACGTAGTACGCCCAGCTCACGTGGTGGCGGTGGAGTAGGTAGGTGAGGTCCGTCCACGCATACAGGGGCCGTCCGTCGGGCGATCGGGTGTGCTGGAGCGCGTTGTGGCACGAGAACGGCTTGAACGGGTTTCTGCATGCCGCCGCCCATTCCGAGACCAGGTACAGGTGCTGAGGCAAGCTCCATGAAGCGTTCGGCTCGAACAGGTGATCCTGCAGCACAAAGCTGTGGGCGTATTGCCAGTAGTTGGGGATGTCGGCGCCAACGTGGTAGCCCAACGGGTCAAGGCAAGCGTGCGTGGCCGCCTGCTTGCAGGGGCTGCAGGCGGGGTTGATCCCGGAGCAGTAAGCTCCGCTCTCCGCCTCGGCGACGAAGCCATTCATCTGGCAGGCGATGCGCGCAGACGGATTGCGGCAGTTCATGTCCGCGAGCGCCGCCGCGAAGCTGTGGGGGCCGCCGAAGTTCCGGTCTCTGCGGTCGTGAAACGGCCTGTCGCAGCCGCCGTTCACCGGATCCGTGATGCATGGAACTCGGCCCGGATTGCCGGCCAGGCCGGGAATCCCGTCCGCTCTCGGGAAGGTCCCGAAGTACTGGTCGAAGGAGCGGTTCTCCTGCACGATGATGATGACGTGCTTGATCTTATGGATGCCGCGCCCACAGCAGGACCTCGTCGCGGCGTCCGCGACGGAACCACCGGCGCCTCGGGAGAGCACCGAAGATGACATTGCCGACCAGTTGGTCACGGCCGCCATGCCGCCAACCAGGGCGGCCAGTAAAAGCAATGACCGGATGAGACGGCGAATCACGGCTAGCGTCCCCACGCGCGACAACCCCATGCGCACCGTAGCACTTGGGCGCCGGCCGCGGTTTCAGGTGAACTCCGGTGTCCGCCACGCGCCGGTGTCTGGGGACGCCGTGCCTCGCGACTGCCGGGCCTACAACTCGAGCGCCGCGCGCGCCCGGGCGCGCGCCGCTTCGTCGGTCGCGGCGCCGGGACCGAGGCCCACAGAGGCCCTTTGGCCCCGCTGCCAGTTGTACAGGCCCAGGTCGAGGGCGGCGAGGGGCAGCGCGCAGGCGCGCGCTAACGCGGCCGCCCGACCTTCGAGGACAAACCGCTCGCCAATCCCGAATACGCGCTTCGCGCCAACCGTGACCTCGTCGGTCCCGCCCACGATCAGCTGGCCCGGTGTCAGCGCGAACAGCCCCAGACAGCCCAGCGTGACCAACAGGTCAAAGCGCACGTCGCGGTGGAGACCCGGCAGCGCCAACCGCTCGAACACGCGCGTGAAGCGACGCTCGGGCGTCCACCCGGGATCGCCGGTGAACGCGGCGGCCTGTGAGCCGCCGCGTCCGGCCCACGCCCGGTATGCCTCGAGCGTGCGCAGCGTGCCGGTGCTGTCGTGGGCGCTCCGCGGGCCGGTCCTGACCGCGTGCAGGTCGGGCAGCTCGGGCGACCGCCACGGCGTGCGCACGGCGCGCACCGCGGCGAAGGGGTCCTCCTCGTCGAGCGGGCACAGGTACGCGATCAGGAACGCCAGCCAGACCCGCTCCTCGACGTCCCCAGGCCCCGCCACCTCCGCGTAGAGGCCCGGCGGCCGCTCGCTCAACGCTCCGAGTCGCGTGGCCGCGAACGCGAGCTCATCCGCCAGCCGCTCGGCCTCCACGCTTGACCGCAGGCCCGGCGCCAGCTCCACACGGTAGCCGTCGTCCGCGCCGCGCTCGAGCCGGCGCACCTGGAGCCGGGCTGCGGCGCCGGGCTGGCGGCTGCCGCCGGCGGTCCCGGTGCGGCTTTCCCGCGGGCCGCCGGCGCGATCCGATGCGCGTTTTGGGCGGTCCCGCTGGCCGGTGCCCGTGCGAGGCGAGCCGGGAGAGATGACGGGCGTCAACTCGACGTGCTGCTCGCGCGCGCAGATCGGGCAGTGATGCAGGAGACGGTTGTGGCGGCAGAAGGTTGGCATGCACGACACAGCATGACGGCCCCGCACAAGAAAGACCCGGGGGGCCCAGATCCTTCTGGGCCCCCCGGTGAGTCAGGGAAGTGGGGGCGCAGTTCCCTGACCGACAGGGGCGAGTTTCCCCGTCCCAAGCTAAGCCTAACTAACCCTCCCGACACCGATCGCACCGACGGCGGCGAGCTTTCCCGGCTGAAGCGGAGACTAGCAGGCAGTCAACGGCGCGTGGCGCTTTTTCACAAACCCGCGACATGCAGGGAAAAGGCGACGCTGCGATCGTGCCATGGAGTCGCTGAAAGGTGCATTTGAACCGGGCCGTCGACGCTGTTGCGGGGTACGTTTGAACCGCAGTCGTCGAGCCCCTTGAGAGGTGCATTTGATCCGGAGTCGTGGAGGCCCCTTGAGAGGTGCATTTGATCCGGGGCGCGGAGGCGTTGAGCGGTGCATTTGATCGCGCCATAGGACGGTCCTCGCGACGGACGCGATCCCGATTGCGTGACTATCTATCGTCTAAGGTCACGGACCGCCTCCCGGGCCCGCTGAAGAATTCCTCTCCCGGTCGCACGGTCCCCGCCGCCTCAGCCTCGTGGCGCAGCGTGTGGTCCGCCTCGCCGCTCCACGCGCCAAGCGCGAGCATCTCGCGGTCGGCGTCCATGGGGCTTCCCCCGAGGTCCTTGTTGACGACCCGCGCGCACTTGCGGCCCTCGGCGATCGCGGTCACGACAAGCGACTGACCGATCCGCGCGTCGCCGCAGGCGTAGACGCCGTTGACCGAGGTGCGATATGTCTGGCGCGTGCGGATGTTGCCGCGACGGTCAAGCTCAAGGCCCAGCTGCTCGACCAACCCCTCGTGCTCGGGGTGCTCGAAGCCGATCGCGATCAGCACGAGATCCGCCTCGAGTACGAACGCGCTGCCGGGAACTGGCGTCAGGTCACGGGAGGAGGTGCCCGTGACTCGGCGCGCGTACACGTGGCTGACGTGTCCCCCCCGGCCGCCAAAGCCCATGACCTCGGTCCCCCACCAGCGCCTGCCGCCTTCTTCCAGCGCGTACGTAGTGGGCGTCCGCTTCGGCGGCAGCGGCCAGGGATGACGTGGGTCGTGGCCGCCGGACTGGAGCGCGGCGTAGACGTCGAGCAGCGTCACGGCCTGGGCGCCCTCACG
>JAFAPR010000265.1 GCA_019247075.1 Solirubrobacterales bacterium | reverse complement strand
CCGTGGCCGTTTTGTCCACGGCCCGCTCGGAGAGCGCCCCCGTACAGACCCACTCGGTCGCGCAGCGCACGAAGAGCCTCAGGGTCGGGTCCCTTGCTGCTCTCACCGTCGTCGCGGACCTTGACCAGCACGTTGTCGTCGCCGTAGACGAGCGAAACCTCGGCACGTGAGACGCCGCGGGCCCGCGTCGCGGCGGAGAGCGCTTCCTGGAGCACCCGGTAGCCGGCGAGGTCGACGCCAGGCGGGAGCGCCACTGGCTCGCCTTCCACCCTGATGATCGCGTCGAGGCCCTGCGCCTTCATTCGAGCGACGAGTGCATCGGCGCGAGCCAGTGTCGGCTGTGGAGCGAGAACGGGGCCTTCGTCATCGCGCCGGAGCACGCCTAGGAGCCGGCGCATCTCCGCGAGGGCGTCGCGCCCCGTTTCCTCAATTACCACGAGCGCCTGCGCGGCCGCGGCGAGATCCTCGGTCTTGAACAGCCTAGGAACCGCCTCCGCCTGCACAACCATGGCGCTCACTCCATTGGCCACGACGGCCTGGAGCTCGGAGGCGATCCTCGCTCGTTCGTCCTCCACTGCCCGCCGTGCCCGCAGCTCGCGTTCGGTCTGCAGCCGCTTGGTCTTATCGCGCATCTCCCGCTGATAGAGCGCTCTGCTGCGGATCGCCCGGCCCGTCAGGGCGGGGCCGCCGAGGAAGATCGTGCCCCAGAGCAGGTCCGTCGGTCTGCTGATGCCGCCATAGACGAAGACCGTCGCGGCCAGCAACGCGAGCTCCAGCCAAATCCGCCAGCCGACCTCGTGGCGGCCGACCGTGTACGCGAGCAGGATCAGCGCGAGGAACGAGCAGGTGAGCTTGCTGAAAAGAAACGTGTTTAGCGGCCCCGCAGCGACCACGACCGCGACGAATCCAACGACGGCGCCCAGCGTGTTTCGCCGGCGCCAGGCGAGGGGAACCGAGAGGGCAGTCATCGCCAGCGCCGTTAGCAGGCGGCTGTGACCGCCCGTCTTGACGAGCAGGGACTCCACGATCCCCGCGAGCGCAAACGCAGTCGCAAGCATCGCGTCGGCCTTGAACTCGTCGAGTTCTCGCGCGCGCGTGTATACGTGGCGCAGCATGCGGGCTACGGTAGCCGCGATTTCGCCCGCTGCCGTCGTCCGAGGTGAGGATCGGGGGTCATCCTCGAGGAGGACCCCGTCGCTCCGTGATCAACCTTCGAGAGCAGGCAAAGATCACCTGCCAGGCCGATGCCTCAACGGCCTGCGGGTGGGACCGTGTCGGCATGGCTCACTTCACCGCACGGACCACCGCCAACGCGGCGCCGGAGCAACTGCTCCGGGTCCTCACCGACCCCGACGAGATCCGAAGCTGGTCGCCGATCCCCTTCGACGTCGAGGACCTCGACGGCCTGAGGCTCGAGGCTGGCAGCGTCGCCCGCGTGAGCGGCTGCCTCGCCGGGAAGCGGGTCGGCTTCGATGTCGAGGTGCACGCCGCCGACACGACCGGCCTGGAGCTCACGGCCGAGGGGCCCATCTCGATCGACGTCCTATATGAGCTCGAGCCGGTCGACGGCGGCAGCGAAGTGACCGCATCTGTCGGGGTCCGCAACGGCTCAGGCCTCACCGGCCGGCTACTGGGCAAGGCCACGGGTGCCCTGCTCAAGGGCGGCGCACTCAATGCTGCCGCCGGGAGGATCGCTCGGGCCGCTGAGTCCGCACCGTGTGTGGTCGCCGCCTGAGTCAAAGCGGCGCCGGCCTCGTCGCGCAGTGGGCGAAAGGATCTGACGTTGCCGGGCGTCCTAACCTGCGTCATGGACTGCATTCGGCCATGTAGCGATCGGGAGCACACGACGATCCTCGCGATCGTCAACGGTGCCGCCGAGGCCTACCGCGGCGTGATCCCGGCGGATCGGTGGCAGCAGCCATATATGACCTCGGATGAGCTCGCGCGCGAGCTGGCCGCCGGGGTCGATTTCTGGGGCTATGAGTCCGATGGAGTACTGCTCGGCGTCATGGGCATCCAGCGAGTGCGCGACGACGTTGCGCTTATTCGCCATGCCTACGTCCGCCCGGCCGCACAACGGCAGGGGCTTGGCAGCGCGCTGCTCGAGCATATTCAGCGCGTCCACCACGAACGCATGCTGGTCGGTACCTGGGCGGCAGCGACTTGGGCGATCCGCTTCTACGAAAACCACGGCTTCGAGCTGGTCCCGCCAGCACTGACAGCCGCGTTGGTCAAGTCCTACTGGACTATCCCTGATCGCCAAGCGGAGACGTCGGTCGTGCTGGCGAACCCTCCGCTTGACGCGAGTTGACACCGCAAACGCCGCCGGTGGGGAGCTCAGGCCCGGGGAGCGAGGGCGTTCACAAGTCTTTTACATCGCCCGGGGTGCTCCCGGCCTATCGTGCGGTACCGGAGGGAGCAGCGGCTCGTCGCGGCTGATCGCGGCCATCCGACGCGACATTGGGCAGCTGCCCAGTTGGCCAAAAACTTTCGATGGCTTCGATCTCAACCCTGATACGCGGCACTGGGCGAGAGTACTTCGATCTCTTTGAGCGCGCCGGAGCAAACGTGGAGCGCGCTGGCGCACTGCTCGACGAGATGCTCGCTGGGTTTCCCGACAGTCATGACCTGGCGCAAGAGATCCTGGCCTGCGAGGGCGAGGGCGATCAGATCACGCACGAGCTGATCACACGGCTGAACCAGACGTTCGTCACGCCGATCGACCGGCAGGACATTCTCGACCTCGCCTCGTCGCTCGACGACATCGTTGACTACACCGAGGAGGTCGCCGACTACCTCGGGCTCTACAAGATCGAGGCGCCGATGGCACAGGCCCAGACGCTTGCGCATATTCTCGGGCAGGCAACCCGGCAGATCGCGCTGGCGATCCCGCTGCTACGGGGCTTCCGTGACGTCAGCGAGCACACGACGGAGGTGCATCGCCTCGAGAACGCGGGCGATCGGATCGTGCGGGGAGCGATCGCGTCCTTGTTTGAGGGGGGCATCGATCCGATGGTTGTCATCCGTTGGAAGGACCTTTTCGAGCGTCTAGAGCAGGCGATCGACTCCACCGAGCGAGCGGCGAACATCCTTGACGGGATCGTGATCAAAAACGCATAGCGCATGAGCGCCGACGTCATCCTCGTCATCGTCATCGCGACGGCGCTGGTGTTTGACTTCACGAATGGGTTTCATGACACCGCCAACGTGGTGGCGACGGCCATCTCCACGCGCGCGATCGCGCCAAAACCGGCGGTCGCCATGGCGGCTGTCTTGAACTTTGTCGGGGCGTTCATCTCACTCAAGGTCGCCACGACCATCGCTAAGGGCTTTGTCGACACCACTGCAATCACCACGACGGTAGTTTTCGCCGGGTTGGTCGGGGCGATCGCATGGAACGTGATCACCTGGTATTTCGGGCTGCCGTCGAGTTCCTCGCATGCTTTGATCGGCGGTCTCGTTGGCGCGGTGATCGCCGCGCAGGGGTTCGCCGCAGTCAACGGCGACGGCATTCTCAGCAACCTGATTGTCCCGGCGGTAGTCGCGCCCCCGATCGCGTTCGTGGTCGCGGGTATCGCGATCCTGATCGTGTACCGGATCGTGGGGAAACTGCGCCCAGGTCCTGTCGGTCGCGGCTTTCGCCTCAGTCAGCTCGCCTCCAGCGGGCTGCTTTCTCTCTCCCACGGCACGAACGATGCTCAGAAGACGATGGGGGTGATCACCCTCGCGCTGGTCGCTAACGGCGACCTTTCAGCCAAGGGCTTCCACGTTCCAGACTGGGTCGTTATCGCTTCCGCCACCGCGATCGCCCTCGGCACCTTCGTCGGCGGCTGGCGGATCATCAAGACGTTGGGCACCCGGATCATCAAGATGGACGTCGCGCAGGGTTTCGCCGCGCAGGCTGCCGGCGCCACCGTCATCCTCGCCGCCAGCGGCGCTGGGTACCCGCTCTCCACAACGCACGTGATCTCGGGGGCGATCATGGGCTCCGGAGCAGCAAAACAAGTCTCCGCCGTCCGCTGGGGCGTTGCGGGGAACATCGTTACGGCGTGGGCGCTGACGCTTCCCGCGGCCGCCATCATGGGCGCAGCCGTCTACGCAGCATCCAAGCTCTTTGGCAACGGCGCCATCGGCCCGCTCGTCATCAGTCTGGCCATGCTCGTGACACTCGCGGCGGTCTTCATCCGACGCCTGCAACAAGCCAGCCCGGCGCCGGTCGTGCCTTGATCGCAGCCGTCATCAACACTGACGCGCTGGTAAAGATGGCGTACTCCTCCGTGCTGGCGGGCGTCGCCGTGGCCGTCGTCGTCTCAATAGCGATTCTTGGCCTGACGCGCTCAAGCGAAATGCGCCGGGAGCACCGCGCCGGCGCCGCAGCAGCCTACACCGCAGCCGCAGCCGTGGGCCTCCTACTCGCCGTTGCCATCGTCATCTACGGTCTCATACTGGTTGCGCACAAGACCTAGCACACCCCGCTGGGCCGATGCGCGAATACAGACAGGAGATGGCACGTTATGACCGAGCACAGGATCGGCACCCAGGAAGAGTGGCAGGCGGAGCGCGACGAGCTGTTGCAGGAGGAGAAGGAGCTCACCCGTCGCGGCGATGCGCTGGCCGGCAAAAGGCGCGAGCTGCCCTGGGTCCCGATGCAAAAGGACTACCGGTTCGAAACCGAGGACGGCACGAAGCGCCTCTCCGATTTGTTCGGCGGCCGATCCCAGATGCTCGTTTACCACTTCATGTTCGGGCCCGCCTGGGAAGCGGGCTGCCCGGTGTGCTCCTCGATCACGGACACGCTGGCCCCCCAGGCCCCCCATCTGAGGGCCAGGGACACCACCCTGCTGCTCGCCTCCCGGGCGCCGCTCGAGAAGCTGCTCGCGTACAGGGAGCGGATGGGCTGGGGCATAGACTGGGTCTCGAGCGGCGGCAGCGACTTCAATCGGGACCTCGGCTTCCTGTATACCGAGGAGGAGCTGAGGCCCTTCCTGGAGGGCGACATCCCCCTCACCGTCGAGCAGAACGCGCGCATGTGCGGCACCGACGTGGTGGGATACGTCTCCGAGGGACCGGGCATGAGCGCGTATGCGCTATCCGACGGGACCGTCTACCGGACCTACGTGACTACCGCCCGCGGCCTCGAGCCCGCGATGGCGTACTACGGCCTGCTTGACCTGACCCCGAAGGGTCGCAACGAGAGCGCCTCGGAGCCGTTGTGGGTACGTCGCCACGACGAGTACGAAGCCGTACCGCGACGGGGCTAGCTCTGATCGGTGGACCAGGGGGCACTTCGGTTCGCCGCCCAGGGTTGACACGCACGCGAACATATGTTCGTGACCAGCCAGGGCAGCGCATACGCCCGTTTTCGCCGTGCCCTCGAAGCCGGCAACGAACTGCTGATCCTTGCAACAGCTCGGGAACTGCCGAGGGTGCCGCTGGAGGACGCGTTACGGATCTGCCTGCTGATACGTGGGGGCGATCCCGACCGCTACGAGCGCGCGGCAGTCCGCTGGCTAGGTCGGTTCGCGCTTGAGGCGCACAATGTCACGATCCACGACCTGCGCCTAGCGGCCGATGCGCTCGACGCGCTGCCCGAGCGGGCAAACGAGGCCATGGAGCGGTTGCAGCGCCTTTGTATCGCCCACGGCGTAGTGGTCGGGCGCTAGGTGCCGCACTATCCGGCTGTTGCGCGCCGCTGTCAGGCGTAGGTGACGATCTCGTCGAAAGGCTTGCGGTCCGCTGCTGCGATCCACTCCCCCGCGCTGCGCCGCGCCGGATCGGCCTCGCGAACCGGATAGCCGAACGAGACGATGTTCGCAACCTGCTCGGAGTCCTCAAGCTTGAGCGTGCGGGCAAGCTGGTCCGCCTCCGAAATGCCGTTCGGACACGACCCCACGCCCTCGTTCCAGGCCGCGAGCATCATATTCTGGGCCGCGCGTCCGGCATCAAAGCCCGCAGGTCCCCGCTGCCCGATCACGATCGCGACAGCGAGCGCCGCGGTGCTCACGTTCGTGGGCACGAAGACGCACTTGGCTGCGTCGTCCCGGAGCCGCTCGAGGACCACGAACCGCCGGGCCTGCCTGTTTTGGGAGCTGCCGGTGACGCGGCCGGCCTCGAGGATTCGTCGAACCACCTCGGACGGCAGCGCCCGGTCGGCGTAGGTGCGAACCTCTCGCTTGCTCACAACGGCTAGATACGCATCCACAGCTTGTCCAGCCTAGCGCCGCGCGACCGCCGGTCCGTCGCCCCTAAGGCGGCCGATTACTCGGCGCAGGCGGGACCTCCGGTTACGCGCCATGCGTGCCGCCCTCGACCGATCGACGCACGCTCGGACCAGACGAATCTGCGCCGCGTAGAGCTCGCAAGTGCACTCCTCGCGATCGAGGGCCTCGGTGTAAGCCGCGAAGGCCCGCGCCCGGTCGGAACCCGCGGAGCCCGAGCACCGCCCGTACGCGGACCGCACCTGCTCGCACTCCGCTCGCCAATCGCAATAGAGCTCGATCAGCCGGTCGATCAGCTCGGGAGGGATGTGAGCGCACCCCGCGATGAGCGCTGGCTGCTGGCATCGCGCAAGCCGGAGGCGCTCGGCGTCGCTTAGTCTCTCGGCGAGCAGTTGGTCGGCGATCGTCTTGACTAGAACGGGGTGCATGGCCTCCTCAAGCGCTCAACCTAGGGGGGCGTTGGTCATCTGAGAAGGTCCATTCCTCGGGCCGATTCCAGGACCAACCCCGGGCCGCTGCCAAGCTCGGTTCTAGGCTGCCGCGGTTTTACGATCTGCCTAGGTAAGTGGACGTCCATCTCGCCTTGGATCGAGCGGCGCCGTTGCGCACGCAGTTGGAGCGGGAGTTGCGCGCGGCGATTCGTTCCGGCCGTCTCCGGGCCGGAGCGAAGCTGCCAGCGAGCCGCGTGTTGGCCGACGAGCTCGAAGTCTCACGGGGCGTTGTGGTCGAGGCGTATTCGCAGCTGGTCGCCGAGGGCTACCTCGTGGCGCGCCCAGGGGACGGGACCAGGATCGCCGAAGGACTTGTTCAGCCGCCACCCGGGCCGCGCGCACCACCGCTGCGGGCGCGGCGGGTTCGATATGACTTGCGTAGCGGGCTGCCGGATCTGTCGTTATTTCCGCGTCGTGAGTGGCAGTCGGCGACGCTGGCCGCGTTGCGCGCGCTGCCAGACGCCGCCCTGTCGTACGGATCACGCCGAGGGATGAGCCAGCTGCGCATCGCGCTGAGCGACTATCTCGGGCGCTCACGTGCGGTGGTTGCCGATCCGCAGCGGGTATTCGTTTCCGCTGGGGCGACACACGGGATGGGGCTCCTCTGGCAGACGCTGCGAGAGCGCGGAGCTCAGCGTGTTGCTGTCGAGGACCCGGCTTGGCCAGCGATACCGGACACCATCGCGCAGACGGGACTCGAAGCGGTCCCGATCGCCGTCGACGAGCACGGCCTCGACGTGGCACAGCTTGAGAGCATCGACGTCGACGCCGTTGCGCTGTCTCCGGCGCACCAATATCCGACGGGCACGGTCCTCGCGCCGGAGCGGCGCACGCAGGTAATCGCCTGGGCGCGGCGGAGCGGCGGCCTGATCGTCGAGGACGATTACGACGCCGAATACCGATACGGCCGCGAGCCGATCGCTGCGCTGCAGGGGCTCGCGCCCGACTGCGTCGCCTATGTCGGGACGGCCAGCAAGACGCTCGCGCCCGGCGTGCGCCTCGGCTGGGTGCTCGTTCCGAGCCACCTCGTCGGCGAGATGGCAGACCAGCACGGGGTCGCTCGCGCCGCGCCGAGCGTGGTCACGCAGGCCGCGTACGCGTCGCTACTCGAGCGCGGGGAGATCGATCGCCACCTGCGCCGCACCCGGCGCGTCTATCACGCACGGCGCAACGCGTTGATTGACGCGCTGGCGCGGCGGTTGCCTGGAGCCTCGGTCGGCGGCGCCGCGGCAGGTCTGCACCTGATCGCGTGGATGCCCGAGGGAACCCAGGAGGCGGAGATCACCGAGGCCGCGGCTAGGCGCGGCGTGGCGATCCACACCCTCCACCAAAACTGCGCCGTCAGCGGGTCGCTACCGCCCGCGCTGCTACTCGGATACGGGCTGATCGCCGAGTCGGCGATCCCGCGCGCGATCCAAGAGCTGGCGATCGCCGCGGCGCGGTAAGCGCACGGCCCCGCTCACGCACCGACATCGGGAAGTACGCTCAAACCATGAGAGGTGACCGCGTCGAGGTCGTCGTGGCCGCGGACGATGGTTCTCGCACGTACGAGATCGTCGCTACGCGCGCTGGTCGTCGGGTCGAAGTCACGACGGGCCGCGGCATTGTCGAAGTCGTTGAGGTGACACGCACCGGCGAGCCGGTGCGGACTGCCAGGTTCATGGCCGCGCGCGTCGTGGCGCTGGTCGAGCACCCGGCGAGCGAGACGCCGCCGGCGTCAGCCGCGCCGCCAGACAGCTCCTAGCCGTCGGTCAGGCCTTCCGGTGGGGTCAGTCACCCAAACGAGAACGGCGAGTCGCAACGGCCCCGCTGCGTCGCCTTCCAGCCGCCGCGACCGTCCCCGCGGCGTCAGGACGTGTCACATTTGGGGGCGCCGCGGTGCTTAAGGGGGTGTGATGGGCTTGTTGGCGCGAGACGACGAGCGGGCGGAGTGCCGTGATGGCGGAGTCGATTTGGCCGGCTTCGAGGCTTTCTTTCGCGACCACTACATGGTGGTGGTGCGTCTCGCGCAGAGTGTGGTCTGCGATTCCCAGGGCGCGCAGGACGTGGCGCAGGACGTTTTTCTAGCCGCGTACCGCCGCTTCGGTGGCGACTATGAGCAGGCAGCGGGATGGGTCAGGGTCGCGGCCGTGCACACGGCGCTCAATGTAGTTCGCGGGGAGCGACGTCGCGACAGGCGTCAGGTCTCGGTGCCCGCGGTGGGCTCGCTGCCCAGCGCCGAGGACACCGTGCTCGAGCGGGAGACGCGGGCAGAGCTTCGCGATCTCTTGCGGCGTCTGCCGCGCCGGTCTGCCGCAGCGCTGGTGATGCGCCATGGCGGCATGAGTTACGGGGAGATCGCCGACGCGCTCGGGATCAAGGTTGGACACGTGGGGACTCTGCTTAGAAGGGCTGAGTCCGCGCTTCGAAAGGAGATGGACCGTGAGACACGTTCCTGACGGGGTGCTTCGGCGGCTCGACGACGAGCCCTTGGCCGTCCCGGACAGAGTCTCGAAACACCTGGTCGGCTGTGCGCGCTGCAGCGCGCGGCGGGTGCAAATTGCGCGAGACACGGAGCGTGCGGCGCGGCTGTTTTCCCGTCCACAGCTCGTGCCGGACACCGACGTCGCTTGGGCTCGGCTCCGGAATGAGCTGCGCGGGTCTCCGCTGGATTCAGCCGACCGGCATCGGCGGCCCGTGTCTGGTCTCTGGCGGCGAGCGCGGTTCCCGCGATTGTCGCTGCGGGCTGGACTGGTCATTGGCGCAGTCGGAGTCGCGGTCGCGGGAACCGCTGCTGCGGCCACGCTCACCACCATCTTCGCGCCGACCCGTGTGGCGCCGGTCTCCCTGACCCGGAGCGACGTGCGGGCGATCAGCGCCCTCGTGGGGCTGGGCGACAGCCACGTACTCGGGGGCTTCCCCACCTCAAGCGGGTCGAGGGCGGTGCATTTTGGAACGATCAAATGGTCTTCTTCGGGTTCCGCTCATCCGGTCTCCTCGCTTGCCGAGGCGACCGCGCAAGCCGGCTTCCCGGTTTCGCTACCCACCCGCCTCCCGGCGGGAGTCGGCGCCGGACGGCAGTTCCTCGTTCAGCCGCGGGTGCACGCGACCGTGAAGTTCAACTCGACCGCGGCGGCCCTGAGAGGGAGCGCGGTGACACTAGGCGCCGGCCCGGCAGTGGTCGCGGAATACCCAGCGGTGAGCGGCCCTCACCTGCCGGCGCTGGTCGTGGCGACGATGCGGCGTCCGACCGCGCTCTCCAGCGGTGCGAGCATGGGCCGCATCGAGGCGTTCTTGCTGGGGCAGCCCGGCATCCCCCCGCAGCTCGCCGAGGAGATCCGCTTGCTCGGAAACTTGAGAACGACTCTCCCGGTGCCAGTCCCCGCAGGCGCGTCGGTTCGCTCGGTACGCGTCGCCGGCTGGCCAGGCATACTCCTCGCTGACTCCTCGCACGCGGCCGCCGGGGTGATCTGGGAGGACGGCCGGGGAATGCTGCATGTGGTCGCGGGACTGCTCGATTCGCAAGATGTGCTGAATGTCGCAGACCAATTGGGCTGATAGCACCGCGCTGGACCGACGCGGGCGCTCGTCGCCTGCCGCCGCCGTCGGGTTGGCGCAGGCTGCGAATCCTCTGTTGGCTGATCACGCCGACCAGCGCACGGCTTCCCCGGCGATCCACACGGTCGCGCTGAGCAAGCGCTACGGGAAGACGTTTGCCGTGAACTCGCTGTCCATGACGGTGCAGCGAGGAGAGGTCTTCGGGTTCCTCGGACCAAACGGGGCGGGAAAGACCACCGTGGTGAAGCTCCTGCTGGGGCTGGCGCGTCCCACCGGAGGCGAGGGGCTCGTGCTCGGCGCCCCTTTGGGGGACCGCGAGACCAGGCGGCAGATCGGATATCTCCCCGAGCTGTTTCGCTTCCAACCGCTGCTCACCGCGAGAGAGGTGCTCCGCCTGCATTGCCGACTGCTGGCGCTGCCCAAGGCGGCATGGAAGCAGCAGGAGCGTGCCGCCCTGCAGACCATAGGCCTGCTCGAGCGAGGCGACGACCGCGTCGGCACCTTCTCAAAGGGAATGCAGCAGCGGCTCGGGCTCGGCGTCGCGCTGCTCGGCAACCCCACATTGGTGGTGCTCGACGAGCCCACCAGCGCGCTGGACCCCGTCGGTCGCCACGATGTACGCGAGATCATTCGTGGGCTCCGGGAGAGCGGGTCTACCGTGTTTCTGAACACGCACCTGCTGGAAGAGGCCGCTCACGTGTGCGACCGCGTGGCGGTCATCGACAAAGGAAGGGCCATCGCCATAGGCGCCCTTGACGAGCTGCTGGGTCACCACAGCAGAGTGCGGCTCAAAGTCGGAGCACTTAATGAGAACTGGTGCCACGGTCTCGGCCGGTTTGGTCGCTGGCATCGGGAGAACGAGTGGATCGTGGTCGAGGGGATCGACAGGTCTCGGATCGCCGACCTGGTCGACGAGCTAGTCGCTCTGGGCGGGCGGGTGGAGGCGGTGATTCCTGAGCACCAGAGCCTGGAGGCCCGCTTCCTCGAGCTGCTCGGCGAGCGATGAACCCGACACTGACCATCGCCGCGCTCACGATCCAAGAGGCGATCAGACGACGTCTCCTTCTCGCGTTCATCTCCATCACAGTCGTGATCGTCGGACTGAGCGCGTGGGGGTTTGGCCGCTTGAGCCATACCCACAGCCTCACCTCCGGCGAAAGCAACCTCGCGGTTCCTCAGGCCCTCATCCTGTTCATGTTCATGTTCAGCTTTGTCCTTGCCCTCAGCGCCTCGGCGATCGCCTCGCCATCGATCTCCTCAGAGATCGAGTCCGGCGTATTGATGACAATCGTGACCCGCCCCATCAGGCGGGCCGAGGTGCTAATCGGCAAATGGCTCGGACTCGCGGCGCTGCTCGCCGCCTATGCCGCCGGCGTCTGCGCCCTGGAGTTTGCGGTAGTCCGTTGGGCGAGCGGTTTCCTGCCCCCGAGCCCCGTGCTCGCCGGCGTCTGCCTGTTCGGAGAGGGCGTGCTGCTGCTGACCCTTTCTTTGTTCCTGAGCACGCGGATGCCGGTCATCGCCGCAGGTGTCATCGCCGTCGCGGTCTTCGGCGCCGGGTGGCTGGCCGGAGTGGTGGGGACGCTGGGAGCCACGCTCAACATCGCCGCGCTTAGGACTATCGGACAGGTTGGACGGCTCCTGCTGCCCACCGACGGGCTGTGGCACGCCGTCATCTACTACCTCCAACCACCCTCGCTCATCGCCGAGCACCTGACCGGTGGCAGAGAGGGGAACGCGTTCTACTCCCAAGGAGCGCCGTCCTGGCCGTATCTGCTGTGGGTGGCCTGCTGGTTCTTGATTGTCCTGACCGCGGCAGTGGCCAGCTTCGCACGCCGCGAACTGTGAAAAGGATTTGGCCAATCACCCCTCCCCACCCGCGCTAGGGAGCCGGGCGGCCGCCGGCCGCGACGGGCAGTTGCACTGTCTCGATCGGTTCGGCTAAAGGCGTGCAGATCGCGGCGGGCTGCGCTTCACGTTGCAGGATGCGTCGCAACCGCACGAACGCGATGGTCCCGAGGAGTCCTGGCACCCACAGCGCGATCCCGTGATAGAGGAGCACTGCGCCGGTGGTGGTCGAGAGCGGCTGCTTGTAGAGCGCGAAGGTGCCGATCAAGCCGCCGTCCAGTCCAAGGATTCCGCCCGGGATCGGAAGGTTCCCGCCGAGCTGCCCGATCAGATAGCCCACGACGAGCACGCCAACGGGAGGCGAGTAGTGAAGCGCGCGGAAGCAGAAGCCGAGAACGGCCAGGTCGAATCCCATGACCCCAAAGGAGCCGGCCAGAACGCCGACGGGGTGCTCTCTAAGCATCACGAGCCCGTCACGGACGCCTTGCCCGAGCGAATCACGCGCTAATCGCCGGGCGGCCGCGATCTTTCCCAAGCGCACACCAGGCTGAGCCGAAGGAGCTTTGCGCAGCCGCGGCAGTCCGAGCACCACGACCGCGGTGGCCACCAGGGCGGCGATTCCGAACCCGTAGGTGAGCGCCGGGTTGCGATCGTGGTTGAGGATGCCGAGTGCATAGAGTGCGGCGAAGACGATCAGCGTGGCGACGTTGGCCAGGCTGGTGAGAATGAAGAAGGCGACGGTTCTCCGACCGATGTACTCCGTGCTCATGCCGCCCCGGCGCAGAGCCCACGCCCCAAGCGCAAGACCGCCGGCGCCGCTCACCGACAGGACGGAATTCGCGCCCTGTTCCGCCATGCCGATCTGGTAGCTGAGCTTCCAGCTCATCCGGCGGCAGAACACCACGCGGAAAACCAGCACATACGACAGAGTCGAGAGAATTTCCAGCGCAACGGCCGCCGCGAGCCAGCCCGGCGAGGCATGGCGCAGCTGGCTGCGCAAACTTCCAAGCCCCGGACCCAACAAGACGAGGATGCCGATCAGCAGTCCGACTGCGGCGAACTCGAGCAGCCTGCGGCGAAGCCGCCGCGGGCTGAGCTCATCCGGCATCTCGCCATGGTTGGTCCGGGTGCCGCTCATAGCCTCACCCGCAGAGGATGACCTAGCCGGAAAAATGCTTCCCGGGCACTCGCTATGCGAGTGCCCGGTACTCCTCCTCTGTCAGTTGGATGTCCAAGGCGGCGAGGTTGTCCCGTACATGCTCTGGCGAGAGCGTTCCAGGAATCGGCAGCATCGTCGGCGAGCGCTTGAGCAGCCACGCGAGCGTGATCTGGCTCGGTGTTGCTCGGTGTGCTTCGGCGATCTCCCTCAGCGCCGGTCCGCCGTCGCCACGCAAAGGAAAGTACGGGACAAAGGGGATCTGTTGCTGGGCGCAGTAGTCGACGACCTCCTCGTGCTTGCGCTCGGAGAGGTTGTAATGGTTCTGGACCGCAGCGATCGGCACGATCTCACGCGCTCGCTCGATCTCCTCGATGCCGACCTCGGAGATGCCGACGTGCCGGATCTTGCCTTGATCGCGATACTCCCGGATTGCCGAGAGGCTTGTCTCTAATTGCGTCTCGGGATCGACCCGATGGAGGTAGTAGAGCTCGATCTGAGCGGCCCGTAGACGGTGCAGGCTCTCCTCGATCTGCGCGCCGAGGATCTCCGGGCGCCCCTCGCCCGGCGAGTACCCGCCCTTGGTAGCCACGATGTACTCCTCCGAGAACGGCGCGAGCGCGGCACCGATCGTCCGCTCGCTGTCGCCGCCGGTGTAGAGATGGGCGGTATCGATGAAGTTGACACCGGCACTGAGCCCCTCCAGCAGGAGCGCCTGATTGCCCGGCGTGTTCGTCAACCGATTCGTGCCCAGACCGACGCGGGTGACCCTGGTCTCGCCGACTACCAAGTCGCTCCCCATGATCCGGATCCTATGTGATCACGGGGGCCTCGAGCCGGGTGTGCGGAGTACTCTTACTGCATGTTTGAAGGGTCGCGCGCGTCTTCGGCTGTAGCCCGCGGATCGACGCGTGCGGCGTCCAGCGCGGGATGAGAGCGAGGGTGTGATGGCGGTTTATGCGGTGGTTGATCCGGCGTCGGGTGAGACGGTCAGGGAGTATGAGACGATCGGCGATGATGAGCTGAGGGACGCGATCGCGCGCGCTGACGAGGCTTATCGCGAGTGGTCGGCTCAGACGACTGTGAGGGAGCGCGCCGAGCTGATTCGTCGGGTGGGCGAGCTGCACGGCGAGCAGCGCGAGCGCTTGGCGGAGATCATCGTGCGGGAGATGGGCAAGCCGATCGAGCAGGCGCTGGGTGAGCTGGATTTCTGCAAGGCGATCTACGAGTTCTATGCCGACAGGGCCGAAGAGCTGCTGGCTGATGAGCCGATCGAGCTGCTTGATGGAGAGGGTTCGGCGTTGATCCGCCGCAGCTCGCTGGGTGTGCTTTTGGGGATCATGCCGTGGAACTTTCCCTACTACCAGGTGGCGCGCTTTGCGGGCCCGAACCTGGTGATCGGTAACACGATTTTGCTCAAGCATGCGCCGCAGTGCCCGGAGTCGGCTCAGGCGATCGAGCGGATTTTCGGCGAGGCTGGGTTCCCTGCGGGCGCCTATATCAACATTTACGCGACCAACGAGCAGATCGAGTGGGTGATCGCCGATCCGCGCGTGCGCGGCGTGTCGCTGACGGGCTCGGAGCGGGCGGGTGCTGCGGTGGCGGAGATCGCGGGGCGCAATCTGAAGAAGGTGGTGCTCGAGATGGGCGGATCGGATCCGTTCATTTTGTTGAAGACCGACGATCTCGACGCGGCGGTTGAGGCTGCGGTCGAGGCGCGCCTGGACAACACGGGCCAGTCGTGTAACGCGGGGAAGCGGTTCATCGTCGTCGATGAGCTCTATGAGCCGTTTTTGGAGAAGTTCACGAGCGCATTGACCGCGGTCAAGCCGGGTGACCCGCGCTCGCCCGAGACCACCCTTGGCCCGCTGTCATCCAAGATCGCCGCCGAGCGCCTCGAGGATCAGGTGAGGCGGGCGGTGAGCCAGGGCGCGAAGCTGGTGGTGGGGGGCGAGCGCGAGGGGAACTTCTTCTCGCCCACCGTGCTCACCGAGATAACCCCCGACAACGACGCCTACCGCGAGGAGCTGTTTGGCCCGGTCGCGCAGGTGTACCGGGTCCGCTCCGAGGACGAGGCGGTCCAGCTGGCCAACGACACTCCCTTCGGCCTTGGGTCGTATGTGATGACCACCGATGAGGAGCAGGCTCGCCGGGTGGCCGACAAGCTCGACGCCGGCATGGTGTTCATCAATGTGGTCGGCGCCGACGGCGCCGAGCTCCCGTTCGGGGGCGTCAAGCGCTCGGGCTTCGGCCGCGAACTAGGCCGTTACGGCGCCGACGAGTTCGTCAACAAGAAACTGATACGCATCGGGGGCTGAACAGCCCGCCGTCGCAACCACGAGACCGGAGCGGCGCGAAGCGGGGTGCGAGGGCCGCCGCGTTTAGGCAACAGCCCTAGGGCTCCGGGCGGCGTCGCTGGGGCGCCCGTGATTGCGTTCATGCGTTAATCGACCGTGGGCTGTCCTGGC
This sequence comes from Solirubrobacterales bacterium, assembly GCA_019247075.1. GTDB lineage: Bacteria > Actinomycetota > Thermoleophilia > Solirubrobacterales > Solirubrobacteraceae > Palsa-465. The sequence goes on along the minus strand of JAFAPR010000265.1, from coordinate 6,102 downwards.
TGATCTTCCCGTCTTGAAGGTGCAATCGACGGTCGCATCGGCGTGCTGTGTCGGGGTCGTGGGTCCCGACCACGATCGTGACGCCCGTGGTGTCGCGCAGCGAGCACAGCAGTTCGATGATCGTGGCGCCAGTCGCAGTGTCTAGGTTGCCGGTGGGCTCGTCAGCAAGGATCAGCCTGGGGTCCCCGATCAACGCGCGAGCAATCGCGACGCGCTGCTGCTCTCCGCCCGACAAACGCGCGGGAAGCTGCCGCGCCTTGTCGGCCAGGCCGACCGCGGCCAGCAGCTCACGTCCTCTCTGCACCTTGTCGTAGGCAACGCGTTGGGGGATCACCGGCGCGATCACGTTGTCGAGCGCGGTGAGCGCCGGCAACAAGTTGAAGCGCTGAAACACGAATCCGAGGTGGCGACGGTACTCAGTGAGCTCGCGGCGCGAGAGACCGGTGATCGTTTGGCCGCCGACAATCAGGGTTCCGGAGTCCGGTGAGGTCAGACCTCCCGCGACCTGCAGGAACGTCGACTTCCCCGAGCCCGAGGGCCCCATCAACGCGACCACGGTGGAGGCCGCAATCTCCACGGTGATGTCGTCGAGCGCCTTGACCGCGGCGCCCGAGTCCATCCAGTAGGTCTTCGTAACGGAATTGGCCTCGATCGCCAGCCCGCGCGCGTGCTCGCTCTGGGTCATTCCTCGGCCAGCAACTCGCCCATCGGCAAGCTCCGCAGAAGCCAGAACGGCGCTCCGCCGGCCAGGCCGGAGACGCCAATCCCGGCCGCCACCGACAACACGGCCACGCCGACCACAGATCCTGAAAGCCCGCCGGCGAACAGCGAGGCGCCGATCAGACCGGCCAGCGCACCCGCGGCGGCGCCCAGCGCGCCGATCAGGATCCCCTCGTAGGCGATCAGGCTCGCTAGCTGGATCTCCGACCATCCCGTCGCGGCGAGTGTCGCCAGCTCGCCGCCTCGTTCGCGAAGCTCGAGGAAAAGCACATCTGCGATCGCGACTCCTCCCAAGACCAGCATGATCACCACGGCCACCGTGTCGACCCAGCGGACCTGCAGGGCAATCGCACTTCCCAGGACGCTCCCCACCAGAGAGCCGTGGAAGGCGATCAGCACCGACAGCAGCATGGTCAGCGCCGCGATCGCCACCGCCATCGTGAATGCGGCGAGGGCCGTCCGCAGGGGAAGCCTCACCAAGTTGCGCATCGCCATGCTCCACACGCGGTTTGTCGCGTGCGCGCTCCCTCGCGACGACGCCGGCGAGACGATCGCGGTCGAGGGCGGCGTACGAGCGGCCGAGATGGCCGGCCACGCCCCGCCCAGCAGGGCGACGGCCATCGCGATCGGGCCCGATAAGGCCAGTCTGAGCAACGAGAGATGGATGCCCAACGCAAGCGTGACAGGAACCGACACCAACGCTCCGCACCCGCCAGCCAACGCACCTATGCCCGCGCTCTCTCCCAACACCAGCGCGAACAGGCTCGCCGACGACCACCCGGTGGCGGCGAGAATCCCAAACTCGCTGCGGCGCGCCCGCACCATCGCCGCCGACGCGTTGGCCACAAACAATGCGCACACCACCAGGATCAGCACAAACAGGGCGACGCTCTCGCGGTCGATGGCGTTGAGGATCTCGACCGCCACCCCGAGCTTCGTCCACACAGTCTTCAGCTGGAGTGCAGGCCGGCCATAGTGCCCGGCCGGCAGATCGATCGTTTCGTTGGCGTAGGAAGAACCAGTCGTGATATCCACGTGCAGGTGGGTGCGTTGCGCGATCAGCTGCGCCACCACCCTTACCCTCTCCCGGCTCAATGAATCGAGCCCGTTGCCCCGTACGCCGGCAACGCGCACCGCGATTGAGCTGATCGGAGCACTCGGGGGCGCGGCGCCTTCGAACATGGGCTGCGGTCCGGTTGTCGAGCGGAAAACGTCCTGCAGCCCCGCGAAGGTGGTCAGGGCCAGCGGCGGCTCGGCCAGATACCCCGTGAAGTTCCCGTCGGGCACAAGCGAACGGCCGCGCAAAAGCCGCGCTGTCCGGGGGTTCGCGGCCGTCATGCTTGGCAGCCGGAATGGACTCAGTGACTGCTTGAGCGTGTCCTCGAACCCAGGGATACGCCGAGGATCGAAAGCACCGACCGCGTGAATACCGGGAAACAAGCATCCCCCTGGGCAGCCCAGTGACTCCTCGTACTCTGAGACCGCCCGAAAGCTGCCGTCGGCCACCATCATCGGCACATCGACATAAGGGGGCGAGGTGTAGCCGATCTGCCACACGCTCCACGGGTTGTGGACCGGCCGCGGCGTCCACACGCCACTCGGGCCTCGGGGCTGATGAACCTCCCCGGCCGTCCAATATCCGTTGAGCTCAACGGCGTGTTGCGCCTCAGACAGGAAGGTGCGATATGCCTGCGCGGCGGTGACAGTGCGCGCCAGCACCAGGCGCCCGTTGCGGCGGGAGGCCAGGAACCTGTAGAACCCTGCCGGCGTCGGCAGCCTGAGAACCTCCGCGGCGCCCGACAGCCGATTGATCGTGGCGCGCGCCGACTCGTCCAGATACGGATCGGTCGGAACCAAGACCGGCGCGGCCTTCAGCGCCAGCCCCTGATCGTAACCAGACGCCCTCACCTGGCGCGGCGCCTCGCCCTCGCGCAGATAGCGACCCGACACAACCGCGCGGTTCAGACCCAGAAGCTTGGTCTCGGCCACCGGATCGATTGCCGCCACCAACAGCGGGATCGGAAACTGAACCGCACCGCCAAGGTCCGAGACCGTGGTGGGGAGACCCGGATCAAACCCAATCGGACTTTTGGTGAGCCCGTCCAGGCCCGTCACTCGGCTCCAGCACAGGACCTGCGCGCGCAGCTGCGCGCGCAGTGATACCGAAAACGGCGACATCGTCGGCTGCACCAAGGTCACATACGGACACACCGGCACCGATCTCTTGCTCGAGACCGACTCCTCCGCCCCGGGCGAGGCGGGGTTGTTCGCGGCATAACTCGTGCCCGCCTGCATGCTCGCTGCTGTCACATAGATATAGGAGTCGGCGTCGCGGACTCGGGAAAGCCCGCGATCGGCGCTCCACACCAGCCGCTCGCGAAACAACTGCCGCTGCCCCGGACCAAGATATCTCCCCAGTCGCAATGGCACATCCACCTGCGGAAGCACATACCCCACAAGCGCGATCGGGGCAGCCACCGCAACACCCGGGATATGGCTGATCACGCTGTACTGCTCCATGCTGATCCCGCCGAAGGTCCCCGACAGAAAGTTCGGTGGTAGAAGGCCACTGCTCGCAGGAGCGCGCGACCCGGCGTTCCGGGGGCGTACCAGAACGTCGTACAGCGCCCTGGGCTGACGCTTGAGCGTCCCGATCACGGCCAGTCGGCTAGTCTCCGACGCGCCCGTCAACGTGGCAAAGCTCGCCGCCGCAACACTGATCGCGCCGAACAGCGCAAGCGTCCGCCCGGAACGATGGCGCATATGCGCGCGCAGCAGCCTAAACGTCAGCCACCCTCCCCAACCTTGGCCGCCACCCGGCCGGGGGTGATGATGCTTCAAAGATGAGAGCCGACGGCGGGATGGCTGCCGTCGAGCGGCCCCCGCAAAGCGCGGATTCAGTCGCGATCTTGCCCACGCCACACATTGAACCGCGCGACTTCCCGGAGACCAGGGGCGGCGTCAGCAGAAGAGCTGAGCGAGCGGGCCGTCGGCGACGGCCGGCAGCCAGCCCCGCGGAGCCTCTCTCACAGTCGCCGCGCCGGCACCGCCTTCGGCCGCGGCGACGCCGCTGCCGGGTGCTCAACCGTGGGCGGAGTATGCCGCCGGCATCTCCAGCGTCACGCTCCGCTTGTCGATCGTCAGCTCTTCCGTGGCCGTGGCCCTCTTCTCGTCGGTTGACCACTCGATCCGCAGGCGGCCGCTCAGGCCGTGCGGCCCGGCGACTGTGAGCCTTGCCCGCAGCACCGACGCCTTCCTGTCCCAGGTCGCCGTCCCGGACACCGCGAGGTCGGGGACGAAGCGGGTCGAATGGAAACGCAGCACGAGCGGCCCATAGGCGTAGTAGCCGCCGGAGACGCCGAAGGACCCGCCGTAGAGGCCGTAGCCGGGCCCGCCGGCGAGCAGGTTATACCAGCGCTCGAGCGCGTCGCCGACTGTCTCGGTCGCGACCCACGCGGTCTGCCGGCCGAGCCTCGTGGAATGGTCGGCAGGGCCGGCGGGGACCGCCTCCGGGGCGTGGTGGACGCTCGTCGGGAAGCGGGGGACGACGTACTGCGGGGGCACGCGCGGGGCGCAAGAGGTGTCGCCGGCGCGGCCCGTGGCAAGGTACCGGCGCGTGATCACCGACACGCAATGGAGGAAGTCGACCTGGGCAGTGATGTGGTTGGAGTTGGCCACGGGGACGAAGGTCGCATCCGGCCAGGCGGCCGCCACCCTGCTGGCGTCACCGAGCGGGGTCGCCTGGTCGAGCAGCCCGTCGAGGACCAGTACCGGGATCCGCGGAAAGCTGACGCTGGGCGGGAACGGCGGATCCGGCACGGTCGTCCGCGGCCAACGGAGGCATCCGTAGACCAGCTCATTTTCGTCGAGGGACGCCAGCCACACCCGCTTGGGGAACGGGAAGAACACCCGCGCCCGGAGCCGTCCGATGGCGCGCGCCAGCTCCGCCGCACGCGCGGCGCCACTCGACCTCCTGTCCCAGGCGGTCGGGTAGTCGTGGCAGGACACCGCCGCGAGGTCGCCGGCGGAGTAACTGCTCGGCGCGCCGCCACCTGCGTTGAAGGCCGCGTCCTCGGCGGCGAGCCGCTTGATCGGCACGAGGTCGCGGTGGCGGGCTGCTACCAGGGCGGCGGGCAGGTCGCGATAGAAGGTGTAGCTATACGTCGCATCGAACACGAGCTGGGCAAAGGCGCCCGCCGTAAGGTCGATGTGCTGCGGCGTATGGGACTCGTCATCGGCCACGCCGACGATCGGATGGCGGGCCAGCTGCCGATCGAACGAGGCGATGTCATCGAGGAGACCGCCACGCTTGCAGGCAGCGAAGCTGCGACAGATCGTGTCCCACGCCCGGCGCAGCGCTGTCATCGCCTCCGGCTCGAGCGGGTCGAAGTGCTCGTTGTAGGTGCCGTCGAGCACGAGATCGCGCACGAAGCGCGGGTAGTGGACTGCGAACACCTGGGCGGCGTAGCTGCCGTAGGAGTCGCCGTAGAGGTCGACCTTCCTGACATGGATCGCTTCGAGCACTGCCCGCAGGTCTTCTGCGACGGCCGCGCTGCCGTAGGCGTTGGCCCGTCCAGCGAGCCTCCTGGCGCAAGCGGCGACCACCGCGGAGTAGTGGTCCGGCCGGGCGAGTGCGTCGTAGTCCTGCACGCCGGTGCAGTCGATCGCATCGGATCCTCCGGTGCCGCGCTGGTCCATCAGGATGAGGTCGTGGCGCCGGTGCAGCGAGCCGATCATGAACAGGTAGCTCGCCGCCGACCCGGTCGAGGGGTACCCGGGCCCGCCCTCCATGGCGACGATCGGCTCCAGGGCGGGGAGCGCCGAGTCGGAGTGCAGATACACCTCGAAGTGGACGTGGAGGCTGCCGCGCCGTGGGGCGCTCCAGTAGAGCGGAACCTTGATGTTGCCGCAAAGGACGCCCGTCCGTCCCGAGCATGATCCGACGACCGCGTGGGGTATCGGCTGGGCTCGCCGGACTCGTGCCCCTGCCGCGGTTTGCGCGGCATAAGCCAGCAGCCCGGCGACCACCACGATGCCGAGCAAGACGGCGTGGAAGGCCTGGAAACGAGGGCGCCGCCGGTCCGGTTGCACCCCCATCGACGTGCGAGGCATCCCGGCCAGACTACCGCGGATAGGACGCTGGCTGCCCGCTTGGGTCGAGTTCCTCGACGGGGGCGACAAGATTGTCTCCCGGTCCATGTCACAGGCAAGCCGCATAACGGGATCGAGCTGGAGGCGGACATGTCCGGCCGGAGTCGGGCTGCCCAGCCGTTGCAAAGATGGCATGTGTCGGTTCGGCGGCGCCGTGGGTTGAAGGTGGCCGGCCCGCCGTGTCGAACGACATTGGTTGAAGGCGCGCGCGGATAGCAGCCGCGCGGCCGG
>JAFAPR010000070.1 GCA_019247075.1 Solirubrobacterales bacterium | reverse complement strand
TCGCAGGGGACGCTGCAGGCGATGTTCGAGTACCAGACCGCGATCTGCGAGTTGACCGGGCTTCCGGTCGCCAATGCCTCGGTCTACGAGGGGCCGAGCGCCGTGGCCGCCGCGGGCTACGTGGCCAGGCTCGAGAACTCCAGGCGGCGGTTCGTCGTCTCACGCGGCGTCCACCCGCACGCGCGGGAGGCCCTCGCCACGCTTGCCCACGCCTGGGACATGGAGATGGTGGAGGTGGCGCTTCAAGGAGGCGTAACGTCGGCCCTCGAGCTCGACTCCTCCACCAGCGCCCTCGTGGTGCAGCAGCCTAACTTTCTGGGCGCGGTCGAGGACCTCGAAGCGCTGACCGAGAGCGCGCGCGAGGCCGGAGCGCTCACCATCTGCTCGTGCGATCCGGTGGCGCTCGGCATCCTCAAGCCCCCGGGCGAGTGCGGGGTCGACATGGCCGTGGGCGAGGGGCAGCCGCTCGGCGGCCGGCTCGACTTCGGCGGCCCATCTTTCGGTTTTTTCGCCTCGAGCGAGACGCTGCTTCGCCGGCTGCCGGGCCGGATCGCCGGCGAGACCCACGACCACGATGGCCGCCGCGGTTTCGTGCTCACGTTGCAGACGCGCGAGCAACACATCCGCCGCGAGCGGGCCACCTCGAACATCTGTACGGCTCAGGCGTTGAACGCCCTCGGCGGCGTCATCTACCTCAGCTGGCTGGGGCGGCGCGGGATCACCGAGCTGGCAGAGTTGCTCGTGCGGCGCACGGCCTACGCGCAGGAGCGCCTCCAGGAGGTCGACGGCGTCTCGCTCGCCCACGCGCAGCCGGTCGTGCGCGAGTTCGCGATCTCGCTCGACGCGCCGGTGGAGCCGGTGATCGAGCGCTGCCGACAGGAGGGGATCAACCCGGGCTATCCGCTCGGCAACGACTACCCGGAGCTCGAGCGTTGCCTGGTGGTCGCGCTCACCGAGCGGCGCACGCGTGCCGACATCGAGCGCCTGGCGCAAGCGCTTGAGGGCGCGGTCACGGCGGAGCACCGGGGCGTGGAGGCACGGGCGTGAGCGCCGAGACGCGGTACGACGGTCAGCGCGCGGCGAGGCCGCCGCGCTGGTTCAGCGAAGCCGCCGACGACGAGCTGACGATCTTCGAGCGCTCGCGGCCAGGCCGGCGGGCGTTCGTCGCGCCCCAGTGCGACGTGCCGGACCGTCCGCTCGATGAGCTGTTGCCCTCCCGGTTGCGGCGCTCCTCGCCGCCGCGACTGCCCGAGGTCTCAGAGCCCGAGCTGGTGCGCCACTACAACCGCCTTTCCAAGCGCAACTTCGACGTCGACACGGGTTTCTATCCGCTCGGGTCGTGCACGATGAAGCACAACCCCAGGCTTCACGAGCGGGTCGCCGCCCTCGACGGCCATGCCCGCCTCCACCCCTTGCAGGATCCTCTCCGCGCCCAGGGGGCGCTGGAGTTGATGTGGCGCCTGCAGCAGGCGCTGGCCGAGATCGCCGGGCTGCCATACGTCTCATTACAGCCCTCGGCCGGGTCCCACGGAGAGCTCGCGGGCGTCTTGCTGACGCGCGCCTACTACGAAGAACGCGGGGAGGGGCGCCACAAGGTCTTGACCCCGGACACCGCGCATGGCACCAATCCAGCCACGGTCACGATGGCCGGATACGACGTGGTCAAGGTGGGTACCGACAGCCACGGCAACGTGGACCTCGACGACCTGCGAGCCAAGGCGGGCGAAGACGTGGCCTGCCTGATGCTGACCAACCCCTCGACCCTGGGGCTGTTCGAACCCGCGATCGAGGAGGTAGCGCGGGTCGTGCACGGTGTCGGCGCCACGCTCTACTACGACGGCGCGAACCTCAACGCGATCATGGGCATCAGCCGGCCGGGAGACATGGGCTTCGACATCGTGCACTTCAACCTGCACAAGTCGTTCACCCAGCCCCACGGCGGTGGCGGACCCGGCGCCGGCCCAATCGCCGTGTCCGAGCGGCTGGAGCCCTATCTGCCGAGGCCGGTGGTGGTACGTCGCGCACCCGCGGGGAACGGCTCCGAGGCGGTCTATGACCTCGACTACGACCGTCCCAAGTCGATCGGCCGCCTACGTGGCTTCCACGGCAACTACGGCGTGTTCGTGCGCTCCTACGCTTACATCCGCTCGCTTGGCGAGGCGGGACTGCGCGAGGTATCCGAGACGGCGGTGCTCAACGCCAACTACCTGCTCGCCCGGCTGAGACGGGCGGGGGTGGCCGAGTACCTGCCGGCCGCCTACGAGCGCATCTGCATGCACGAATTCGTGCTTGATGGATCGCCGATGAAGCGCGAGCTCCAGATCAGGACCCTCGACCTTGCCAAGCGGCTGCTCGACCACGGCGTCCACCCGCCGACCGTCTACTTCCCGCTCATCGTCGAAGAGGCGCTTCTGGTCGAGCCCACCGAGACTGAGACCAAGGAGACCCTGGATCGGTTCGCCGACGCGGTCGCCGACGTCCTCCGAGAGGCGCGCGCGGATCCCGAGGTCGCGCGCGCGGCTCCGTACACCACCCCCGTCCGGCGGCTCGATGAGGCCGGCGCGGCCCGGCGGCCAGTGGTCCGCCAGCCGCTTTAGCGCCCGTGACCGGCGCCGTGAAGCGAGCGGGCTCGCCACCGGACTGACGCTCGTGGAGCCCTCGTTCGCCGCCTTCTCGCGGCCGGTGCGCCTGCTCGCCGCGGGAGGCACGATCGCGATGGGCGGGCCCCGCGCGGTGCCCGAGCTCGACGCCCAGGCGCTGGTCGATGCGGTCCCGCAGCTGACGGCGGTCCCAGATTTCGCGGCCGAAACCGTGCTCGATTCGCCCGGTCCCCACCTCGAGCTGGCGCAGACGCTCGAGCTCGCCCGGCACGCCTCCTCGGTCGCGGCCGAGGGCGCCGGGGTGGTGGTCACGACGGGGACCGACACGCTCGAAGAGGTCGCCGTCCTGTGCGCCCTACTGCACAATGCGGCGGCACCGATAGTCCTGACCGGCGCCAGCCGTCCCGCCACCAATCCCGGCGCCGACGGGCCGGCGAACCTGCTCGACGCGGTCGCCGTGGCCGGTTCCGAGGCGGCTCTGGACCTCGGGGCCGTGGTCGTGTTCGCCGGCGAGATCCACGCGGCGATGATGGTCCGCAAGGTTGACAGCACGGGACCCGCGACCTTTGGCTCGCCCGCTGCCGGCCCGCTCGGCCGCGTGGTCGAGGGGCGCGTGTGGCTTCACGCTCGCCCGCTGCGTCCACCTCGCCTCGCCGTGGCTGCGCTCGAGCACCGTGTGGAGATCGTGTATCCCGGCGTCGGCGATCACGGCCTGCTGCTTCGCCAAGCCGCGGATAGCGCCGACGGGGTCGTTCTGGTCGCGTTCGGCGCGGGGCACCTCTCGCCCCGGTTGCTCGCGGCGCTGCACGCGGCCGTCGCCAGGGTGCCGGTGGTGGTGACCTGTCGGCCCGACCGCCCCGCGATGTTCCTCAAGACGTACGGCTTCGAGGGATCCGAGGCTGACGTGCGAGCCAGTGGCGCCGTCTGCGCGCCATTCCTCTCCGCCCAGGCGGCGCGGATCGCGCTTCTGTGCTGCCTCGGGGCGCGGCTTTCAGGGGAGGAGACCGCCCGCGTCCTGGGGACGTGGGACGTAGCTTGAGGGCGCGGCTTGAGGGCGTGGGACGTGGCTTGAGGGCCCCGCCGAGGGCGCGGACCTAGTCGAAGTCGCGGGCTGCGGCGTCTGAAGGCGGACATCCCGCGCCGCACTCCGGGTGGGCGCGGCCTGGTGCGGTGCGCGGCCTCCGCATGGCGAACACCAGCAACCGCACCCTCGGCGACGCATGCCGGTGCGGTGCCAGATGTCCGCCGCCGGGGACAGCCGAGATGGCGAGTGGCGCCTGAACCTCGATAGCCCTGGGGGAGGACTCGGCCTTTCCGGGGCCACGCGCAGCGGGCCCAGGGGGCGCCCATGGTGCGCTGCGCAGCGGGTCCAGAGGCCGCCCTACGGTGCGCCCCGTGGGCCCAGAGGCGCGCTACGGTGCGCCGACGCGCGCCAGGCAGCGCGCTCCGCGCTCGGCGCCCACCGCCGCTGCCTCCCCCGGCGACGCGCCGCGCGCGAGCGCGAACGTGAAGCCCGCTGCGAAGGAATCACCGCAGCCATAGGAGTCCTTGGGGGGTCCCGGCGGTTCCGCGGCCGCCCAGCGACTCTCTGCGTGAGAGGGGCCGCGCTCATTGGAGTCCTCGAGCCGCCACCAGCGGCCGCCGCGAGCTCCCTCGGTACCTACAAGCAGCCGGGCGCGGCGCTCGAAACGCCGTACCCACCGCTGCTCGTCGCTGTCGTTGGCGGAGAAGATGAGCGCGTCGATCTCGGGCCCCGGCTGCTCCAGCGCAGTTCTGGCCCGCGGCGACGCCACCACGACCTTGGCCGCCAGGGCGCGGCACAGCGCGTCGGCATCGCCCGCGGTGAAGTAGACCCCGTCGGCAGCCTCGAGTCGCTCCCAAGGGAGCGCGTCCGAGCCAAGGGGGTCCAGCCGCTTGCCGATCGTGATGATCGTGCGGTCATCGTGACCCTCGAGCAGCGTGACGGCGCGTCTGGTTGGCTCCCGTCGCCAGGCGACCTGGACGCGCACGCCGCGACCCGACAGCTGGTCGGCGGCGGCGTGACCATGGACGTCGTCGCCCAGGGCGCAGAAGAAGTCGACCTCGGCGCCGAGCTCTGCCAGCACGACGGCCGCTACGCCACCACCGCCGGCGGCGCGCGTGAAGCTGTCCCCCGCGTGCATCACCTCGCCAGGGCTGGGGTGATGCTTCACGGGAATGAAATCAACCCATTCCACATGGCCGACGACCGCCAGCCGCTCACCCATCCAGCGCCTCCGGCCGCTCACCCATCCGGCGCCGCCGGCCGCTCACTGCCCCAGCGCCTCCAGCGCGATTGCGAGGGCGACCTCGGCCCGTTCGCGCAAAGATGGCGCTAGCACGAACTCGCCCTGAGTATGAGCGCCGCCGCCGCGCGGGCCTAGACCATCGATCGTGAGCGGGATCTCCGCGGCGAAATGGCTGGCATCGCTGGCTCCGCCGCGACGGATCCCGGTCACCGGCCGGCCGATGCGAGACGCCGCCCGCGCGATCAAGGCTTCCGTCGCCGACCGGGTGTCCATCGGCGGCCATCGCCGCAGAAGGGAGGGCGCCAGCGCCACCCCGTCAGCGTTAGGAGGCACGGCCCCGACCACCTGTTGGAAGGCCTCGAGGCGGTCGGCGCGGACGTCGAATACCAGCTCTCCGGCGGCCGGGACGACGTTGAAGGCCTCGCCCGAGCGGATCACCGTGGGGACGACGCTGCGGCGCTCGGGTCCCGTGGGGTCGTGTAACGCGGAGACCGCAAGCGCGGCTTGCGCGAGCGCCAGCAAGGCATTGCGCCCCTGGTCGGGCGCACTGCCCGAATGGGCGGCCTGACCCGCGGCAGTGATGCGCAGCGTCCCGGCCGCCTTACGGTTCACCACCACCCCTTCGGCGCCGTCGGCCGTCCGCTCGCCGGCCTCGAAGCACAGGCACGCGTCGTACCCGGCGAACCGCTCGAGATGGGCAAAATCAGCGCAGCGCCACTCCTCATCGTTCACCAGCAGGGCGGCCACCTCCGCGAACGCCTCCGGGCGCGAGGCGAGCGTCCGTGCGAGGCCCAGGGCGAGTACCACGCCGCCCTTCATGTCCGCGCCGCCGGACCCGTACAGGCGCTCGCCGTCGCGGCGCAGCGGTTCGTGGGCATCGTGGCCGAACACCGTGTCCAGATGGCCGACCAGCAGCAGCCGCCGCGCTCCGTGCCCCGGAATCCGCGCCACCAGATCGGGCGCGCATCCTGGCGTGGAGCACGGAGGACGCTCCACGGATGCGTTTACCGGCAACAGCGCGGTGCACAGGGCGACCGCCTCCTCCGCGCCGGCGACGTCTCCGGAGGGGGAGGAGACGGCGACCAACGCCTCGAGCTCGCGCTCGGCGTGGGCGGCGATCTCGGCAGCATCGGTGGCGATGATGGGATCCATGGAGCGGCCCGAGTGTCGCACCTGCGCGGCTGCGACCGCGCCGCCGCCGCAGGCGCGTCCCGTCCAGGCGCGCGCGCCGCCGCCGCAGGCGCGTCCCGTCCAGGCGACCGCGCCGCCGCCGCACGCGCCTCCCGTCCAGGCGCTTGCGAGCGGCTTCAGTACGCGCGCGACCTGAGCCCTCCCACCTGCGCCGCGGCGATCACGTCGGCGATCCGGGGTGCGTCGACGGGGCTCATTGCGGCCACCGTGACCCGGATCGCCGGGGCCGCGCGGAGCCTGTGCCGGGCGCCGGCGGCGACCTGCCAGCCGCTGTCGAGCAGGGCGCGCGTGGTGGCATGCTCGTCGCCCACTGGCACCCAGACGTTGAGGCCCGAGCGGCCGTGGCCCTCGAGCCCGTGGTCGGCGAGCGCCCGCAGCAGGGCCATGCGGCGCTCGGCGTAGCAGGCCGCGGCCCGGTCCGTCAGACGGCGCGCGCCGTCGCGCTTCCACAGCTCCGCGACCGTCGCCTGGAGCATGCCCGAGACCCATCCGGTGCCGAGGCGCTGGCGGCCCTGTACACGGGCGAGCGTCCGCTCGTCGCCCGCGAGCACGGCGAGCCGCAGGTCGGGGGACAGCCACTTCGAAACGGAGCGCGCGATCGCCCACCTGCGCCCTCCCGACCCCGTCAGCGAGACCGCGGGCGCTCCGGCCACCGGCCCGGCGTGGTCGTCTTCGACGACCAGCACGTCGGGATGGCCGGCCAGCAGCGGCCTTAGCGCCGCGGCGCGTTGAGGCGTCAGCGCGGCACCGCTCGGATTCTGGGCCCGCGGCGTGATCACCACGGCGCGAGCGCCGCCACGCAGCGCCGACGCCAGAGCGTCAGGCAGCGGCCCATCATCGTCGACCGCCACGGGCCGCGGCTCGAGCCCCAGCGCCGCGATGAGGTCGAGCAGGGGCGGAAAGCCGGGGTCCTCGACCGCGATCGGGTCGCCCGCGAGCAGGTGGCTGTCGAGCACACGCTCGATCCCGTCCAGCGCGCCCCCGACCACGGCCACCTCGCCGGCCCCGATCCCGTCGGCCGTGAACGCCGCGCGCGCCCGCTCGAGCAGGACGGGATCGTTGCCCCCCCACCGTCCCAAGCGCGCGCTGGCCCTCCGCGCGATGGCCGCGAGGGCCGCGCCCACGTCGGGCAGGAAGCGGGGGTCCGGCAAGCCTGTCGACAGATCGACGACTCCGGCCGGCGGAGAGGGGGGAGACGGGGCCAGCAGTGGCGGCCGGGGCCGCACGCGCGTGCCGCGCCGCCCTTCGGCGTGGACGATCCCCCGGCGGCCCAGCTCGCGATATGCGGCGGCCACAGTCGCCGGGCTGAGCCCCAGTTGGCGGGCGAGCGTGCGGACCGGAGGAAGTAGCTCCCCGGGGGCAAGCTGACCCGCGAAGATCGCGCGCTCGATGCCTTCCATCAGCTCGCGGGCCGAGCCGCCACGATATAGTTCTAGTTGCATATGGATAATGTACTGGAACAAATTCCCCTCGCGCCGTCCGCCGCGCCGCTCAAGCCCACATCCCGCACGCGGGTACGCCGCAAGCCCGCGCGAGGCAGCTACGACCGCGAGCTGATCCACGAGATCCTCGACCGCGCGCTGATCTGCCACGTGGCCTTCGTCTCCAAAGACCAGCCGTATGCGATGCCGACGATCCATGCCCGCCGCGGCGACACGCTCTATCTCCACGGGTCGAACGGGAGCCGGATGCTACGCGTGGCCGCAGCGGGCGAACCGCTGTGCGTCACGGCCACGGTCGTCGACGGCATCGTCCTCGCCCGCTCTGTCTTCCACCACTCCCTGAACTACCGCTCAGCGGTGGTCATCGGCTCGGGCCGGCGCGTCGTCGACGAGAGGGAGAAGCGGACGGCGCTCGAGATGGTCGTCGAGCACATCGTCCCCGGTCGCGCCGCCGACGCCCGCGGCCCCACCGCGAAGGAGTTGCGCGCGACCACGGTTGTCGCGATCGAGCTCGAGGAAGCCTCCGCCAAGGTCCGCACTGGTCCCCCGGTGGATGACCTCGAGGACCTTCAGCTGTCCGTGTGGGCAGGCGTGGTGCCGCTGGCGGTTGTGCCCGGCGCGCCGGTTCCCGATGAAAAGCTCGACGGCCGCGTGGCGCTGCCCCGGTATGTCGCGCGGTGGCGGTCGGGTTAAGCGGACCCTCACGCGGACAAAGCGGGGCACACCTCGTCGGGCTGCCATCCTTTTGACCATGAGCGTCGATCGCACCGGGGTCTCCACTCCCACCAAACACAAAGTCGCCTCGAGCGCTGCAACGAGCCCACCTCATAAGGGCCCGATCGGCGCGCTGGAGCGCCGGCGGCAGCGTTCGGTCGAGGGCCTCAAGCTGCTGGCCGTGATCGTCACCGCGATGTGGATCGTGGAGGTGATCAACGCGCTCCATTCGAACAAGCTCGACACCACCGGGGGCATCTACCCCCGCAACATCGAGCACCTGTGGGCGATCTTCACCTCTCCATTCCTGCACGCGGGCTTCGGCCATCTGATCGCGAACACGATCCCGTTCGTGTTCATGGGAGCGATCATCGCGCTGCAGGGAGCGGCGCGGCTGGCGCTGGTCACGGCGATCGTGATCATCATCGGCGGCCTGGGAACGTGGCTGATCTCCCCCGGGGGCACCGACACGGTGGGCGCGAGCGGAATGGTCTTCGGGTACGCCGCCTACCTGCTGGCCAGGGGCCTGTTCGACCGCAGCGTGGTCGAGCTTCTGGTCGGGGGGATCGTGGGCCTCCTGTGGGGGTGGGCGCTGATCGCGAGCCTCGTGCCGCACGGCAACGTCTCCTGGCAGGGGCATCTGACGGGCGCGCTTGGGGGCATCATCGCTGCCTGGCTGCTCGCTGGCTGGGACCGGCGCGGCCGCAGGGAGCTTCCCGTTGGGCTGGGATCCCGGAGCCGCAGGCTCTCCCCGGCCGCCCGTGGGCCGTCAGCCGGCCCGTCCGACAAGTAGCCTCCGGGGTCCAACTCCTCCAAGCGCGGAGGCTTTCCGATGACTCGCATCTTCTCCGGCATCCAGCCGACAGGGCGTAAGCACCTGGGCAACTACATCGGCGCGATCACCCAGTACGTCGCGGGCCAGGACCGCGGCGAAGGGATCTACTGCATCGTCGACCTGCACGCGACAAGCGTGCCGTACGACCCCGCGGGGCTGCGTGAGGCCGTCTACGACACCGCTGCGACCCTGCTGGCGGCCGGGCTTGACCCCGATCGATGCGTCTTCTTCCGCCAGGGCGACGTGCGGGAGGAGCCCGAGCTGTGCTGGCTGCTGTGCAGCGTGACAGCGTTCGGGGATCTGAACCGCATGCACCAGTTCAAGGAAAAGGCGGGGTCGCAGAGGGACCTGGTCTCGGCGAGCCTCTTCCTGTACCCGGTGCTGCAGGCGGCCGACGTGCTCGCCTACCATGCCAACGAGGTCCCGGTCGGCGAGGACCAGCGCCAGCACGTCGAGCTGATGCGCGACATCGCGCAGCGCTTCAACTCCCGCTTCGGCGAGATCCTGGTTGTCCCGGAGGGTCGCTACCCAGAGGTGGGCGGCCGGATCATGGACCTCCAGTTTCCGGACCGCAAGATGTCGACTACCGGGGGCAGTTCCCAGGGCATCGTGTACGTGCTTGACGATCCGGGCGTGGTCAGCAGAAAGATCCGCTCCGCGGTGACCGACTCGGGTGCAGAGGTCATGCGCGCCCCAGACAAGCCGGGGGTATCGAACCTGATCGAGATCCTCGCCGCTGTGCGTGGAAGCTCGCCGGAGGAGATCGAGCGCGAGTTCGACTCCGCGGGCTACGGCGCGTTCAAGCAGGCGGTGGCCGACGCCGTCGTCGCGTACCTGGCGCCGGTCCGCGAGCGCTATCAGGAGTTGCGCGCCGACGAGACGCAGCTGGAGCGGATCCTCGTCGAAGGCGGCGACAAGGCGCACGCGATCGCGTCCGCGACGGTCGCTGACGTGCGCGAAGCGATGGGCGTGGGGCCGGTCCGAGCCCACCGCTAACTTCTGCCCCGTGCGTCCGGCAGAACTCGAGCTCGACCTCGACGTATTCGCGGGCCCGTTCGATCTCCTGCTCACGCTGATATTGCGCGAGGAGGTCGACCTGCTGGAGATCGATCTCGCCGAGGTCGTGATCGCTTACATCGACCATCTCCAGCAGCGCTCGGAGCTGGACCTCGAGGCGACGACCGAGTTCCTGGTCCTGATCGCCGCGCTCCTTGAGCTGAAGTCGCGGCTGATGCTGCCCGGAGAGGAGCTCGAAGAGCTCGAGCTGGATCCCGGCGAAGCCGCTGAAGAGCTGCTCGCCCGCCTGCTGGACGCGCACCGTTACCGGGCGGCGGCCGACGTGCTCCGCCGGCGGCTCGAGGGCGAGGAGGTGTACAGGTTTCGCTCGGCGCCGCTGCCCGCCGCATTCAGGCGCGCGGCGCTCCAGGAGGCGCGTCCGGCCTACGACCCGGCGGCGCTCTCGGGCGCGATGTCTGACCTGTTGAGAGTCCCGGACCCGGTCGACACCCGTCACATTGTCGCGCCGCGCGTGACGGTGGCGGAGCGGCTGGCGCGTCTGCGGGCGCTCCTGCGCCGCGGCGCCTTCAGCTTCGACGAAGCCGTCGAGCGGGCCGACCGGGTGACGGTCGCAGTGACGGTGTACGCGCTGCTCGAGCTCTACAGGCAGGAAGAGCTCACGTGGGTGCAGGAGGAGCCGTTCGGCGAGATCACGATCAGGCGCGCGGCCCGCGCAACCGGCGCGCGCGGGAATGGGCACGTTCAACGGGCAGAGGTTCCGGCATGACCGCCGACCTCGAACGGGTGGTCGAGGCGCTGCTCTTCCTCTCGCCCGATCCGATCGGCGCCGAGGTGCTCGCCGAGGCGACCGGCGCCAAGCTGCACGAGGTCGTCGCGGCGACCGAGCGGCTGCGGGAGCAGCTCGAGTTCGACCGCCGGGGCCTCGTCGTGCGCGAGCTCGCCGGAGGTTATACGCTCGCGACCCATCCGGACGCCGAGCCAGCCGCGCGGCGGCTGCTGGCGAGGCCGCGAACGCCGCCGCTGACCGCCGCCCAGGCGGAGACGCTCGCGATCGTGGCCTACCTGCAGCCGGTGACGCGACCCGAGATCGCGCGCATCCGCGGCGTCAACCCCGACTCGGCGGTCGCCACCCTACTCGAGCGCGGGGTGATCGAGGAGAGTGGCCGCTCCCAGTTTGGCGCGGTCCTGTATCGGACGACGGAGCTGTTCCTGCGCCTCTTCGGCCTGCCTTCGCTCCACGACTTGCCGGACTCCTCGGCCTTCGATCCGTCCCCCGGGGTCGAGGCCGAGCTGCGCGACCGGCTCCTCAGAGCGGGCGAGGCTCGTGCCAGCGCCTGAGCCCGGAGAACGGGCCCGAATCCGGACGCGGCGGATCAGGGATCGGAGGACCGAGCCGCGCGTCGTCTTCGACCCGCGCCGATTCAGGTGGGCCGACGTGGCGCCCACGGCCTACAAGCAACCCGAGCGAAGCAGCGCGAGAGGGATGGGCTTTGCCGGGGTCACGCGTCAGACCCTCGCCAGTCCAGAGGAGCTGCCGGCGAGCTGGGAGCTGCGTTACTTCGAGTTCGAGCCGGGCGGGTATTCCAGCCTCGAGAAGCACCGCCACGCGCACTTCGTGGTAGTCCTGCGCGGTTCTGGCAGGGCGCTGGTGGACGACAAGGTGGTGTCCTGCCGGCCCTTCGATGCCGTCTACGTCAGCTCGCTGGCGCCCCACCGCTGGATGAACGCGGGCGAAGAACCGTTCGGCTTCCTTTGTACGGTCGACCGCGACCGCGACCGGCCTCAGCCGCTCGATGACCCGGAGTGGGAGGCGCTCCGCGCCAACCCGGACACCGCCCCATACGTCTTCTGAGGCGCGGCCGCCGCCAGCTGTCCGCAGGCGGCATCGATCTCGCGGCCGCGCTCCACCCGCACAGTGACCATGAGCCCGCGGCGCTGAAGCTCTCCTCGAAAGGCGTCGATCGCCTTGCGGCTGGAGCCGCGGTAGGGCGAAGCTGTCGGGTTGTAGGGGATCAGGTTGACCTTGAAGATGCGCGGGTCGAGTACGCTCGCGAGCGCGACCGCCTGGGGGTAGGAGTCGTTGACGTCCGCGAGCATCACGTACTCGACGAACACCCGGCGGCGCTTCCGGCTCCAGTAGTCGCGGCAAGCGGCCAGCACCTCGGCGACCGGATAGCGCTCGTTGACCGGCATCAGCTCGGATCGCAGCGGATCCTCGGCCGCGTGCAGAGAGAGCGCAAGTCGCAACGGCATGGGCTCCGCCGCCAGGCGCTTGATTCCCGGGACCCAGCCCACGGTCGAGATCGCGACCCGGCGATGCGCGATCCCGAGCTCCGGCAGGTGCTGGGAGGCCTCGAGCACGGCATCCAGGTTCAGCAACGGCTCGCCCATCCCCATGAACACGGCGTGGTCTGGACCACCGGCCAGGCGCTTGAAGTGCAGCACCTGGTCGATGATCTCGGAGGCGGTCAGGTTGCGCCCGAAGCGCATCTGACCGGTCGCGCAGAACGTGCAGGTCAGGGGGCAGCCCGACTGGGACGAGATACAGACCGACTGCCGCCCATCGCCGAAGCGCATCAGCACTGCCTCCACGGGCCGTCCATCGCGGGTGCAAAAGAGAACCTTGATCGTGCCGTCGCGGGCTTGACTGCATCGCTGCACGGCGAGTGTCGAGAACGGCACGCGCGCGGTGAGCTCCGCCCGCAGCCGGGAAGGCAGGTTGGTCATCTCCGCGAAGCTGGGGGCACCGCGCAGCGTCCATCCCAATACTTGCCGCGCCCGGTAGGAAGGCTCGCGCAGCTCGTTCAACGTCCGCTCTAAAAGGGCCAGGTCCACACGCCTATCGTGGCAGGCGGCCCGCCCGGCCGGTTGGATCGCGGGATCTCGCGCCGCTACGGTCCCCGTACCACCGCCGAGGTACCGTGGGACAGCACATGGTGCTGCGAGTCGAGGCCCTCAACCTCAAAATACGGCCTCGTCGCAGACTTGACGGAAATCCGCGTCTCGAAGCCCGACCATGGGACCGACGACGTGACCTTCACGAACCGGCCCGTCTCGGACGTGGAGCCCAGCACCCTCCATCTCGCCACCCGCGTCGCGCCGTTCCAGCTCACGTAGAGGTAGTAGTGGCCGGCCGCCCCGGCCTTCATCACGACCAGCGCGGGTGGCTGCAGCGGTCTGCCGGTCCAGCCGCTGAATCGGTAGGCGCGGTAGGACTGGACGTGACCGCGGAAAGAGCCCCCAAACAGCTGGGTGCCGCCCGGCGTGAACTCCGAGAAGTGCCCCGAAGAGCCCCAGCCGACGAACACGTTGTGGTCGCTGAGCACCTCGACGCTGCCTTGGCTGAGCGCGAGCACGGGAGGCCGGTGGAAGTAGGAGTGGACGACCGTCGCCCTATGGGAACCGATACCGATATGGAGCTCCAGTCCGCGCGACTGGCCAGCGACGCTCGGCGAGTCGTCGTCGAACACGGTCAGCAGTCCGTTGTTATGCAGCGTCGCGTCGTGCTGCCACTCGAAGCTCGCGCCCGGCCCCATGCTGAAGCTGGAGTGCTTGCCGCCCAGCTCCCACACGATCCGCCCGGTCGCCTCGTCGATCGCGTAGACCGCAAAGGCGTCGCGGGCGGAGATGATCAGGCGACCATTGGAAAGCTGCTGGATCGAGTTGAGGTGGAAGTAGTCGTATGCCTGGCCGGGAACGTACGTCGCATACGAGTCGTCGACTGGGACGTGGCCCAGGGCGTGCCATTCCCAGATCACCTTGTTCGTGGCGATGTCGATCTCCTGGATGATCCAATCCAATACGGTGCCGTTCGCGGGGCCGCCGATCGAAGTCAGGTTGGCCGTCACCGGCAACGCGATCGTGACGAACCCGACGCCCTCATGCCCGCGGTGGCCGAGCGTGAACTCGTGCAGGTCTGTGCCCCGCTTCTGGTAGCCGTCTCCCGCGGTGAGGGCGTGGGTCGTCTGATAGTGGTCGTTGACGATCAGGTCCTTGCCCCGTCCCACGCCCGGCGGCACAACGCGGCCCTCCCAGTAGGTGAGCACGCGGCGATCGCGGTAGATCTGCAAACGCGTGTTGAACACCGACGTGCGCGCGGCGTGGAAATAGAGCAGCTTGCCCTTCCGGTTGAGAATGTACGCTCCCGGAAAACCCGAGTTCTGGACGTCCAGGAAGATGTCCCCCTGGGCCCGGTCGGTGGCAGCACCGCTCATCCTGACCACTGGAGGGTGCAGCTTGGGCGCCGAGACGAAGGTGTGGGTGATACGCCTCGACGGCGCCTCGACGTCAGGCGGTGCCCCGCTGGGCGCGGTCGCGTTGCTCGGTGCCGCAAGCTGCGCCACCCCGAATGAGAACCGAAGCCGCCGTGCGCCCGGCGCCCCCGTAGCGGTCCCGGCCGCTGGCGATCGCAGCAGAGCGGTCACGTTTACGTGCTCGCCCGCCAGAAACGGCCGGTCGGGGGAGAACACCGTGCCGTTGCCAGCCGGCTGAGCTCTCAGGCGGCCGGCGTCAAGTCCGCTGCGAGAGCCCATCACCCTGACTGCAGTGATCCGCCCCGGCGCGAGCGCCGGGAAATCGATATTGGTAGCCGGCGCGGCGTCGGGCGTGCCCGGAAAAGGAAGGACATCGAGCCCCCACAGAGCCGAGGGACGCGAGCGCGCGGCCGTCGCTATCGCGGCGCTGGCCGTGGCCAGACCACCGGCTGTCACCAGCAGCGCGGCGCAGCCGACTGCTCTACGCCCGAGGGCTCCCAGGGCTGCCCCCCTTCGTGACACGCCTCCTACCAGCACTTTGAGCGCTCCGGCACGGCGGCTTGCAGTCGGGGCCGCTACGGCCCCTTGGCCGCAACCGAGGTCCCGTTCGGCAGCACGTTGCCACCTGAGTCGAGCGCCTGGACGCGGAAGTACGGCCCGGCGGTGGCGGCGACGCGCACCCAGGTCTCGAAGCTGGTCCAGCCGACGCTGATGACCGTGGCGAACGGTCCCCGCGCGCTGCGTCCGGCCTGGACCCGCCACTTCGCCACCCGCGTGGCCCCGTTCCAGCTCATGTAGACCGCGTCGTGGCGGTGCAGCGATGAGCGCCTGACCGCGACCGCCGGTGGCCCCAGCGGTTGGCCGACGAAGTCGTTGAAGCGGTAGGCGCGGTACGAGTTGACAGGCGCGATGAACGACCCGCTAAAGATCTGGCTTGCGCCCTGGGTGTACTCGGAGAAGTCTGGTTGCGACCCCCAGCCGACGAACGCATTCCGGTTCGGCAGGAGCTGGACGTTACCCTGGCTGGCCGCGAGCAGGGGCGGGCGGTGCGTGTAGGCGTGCGCCAGCGTCGCCCGTCGCGTCCGGAAGTGAAGGGCGATCTCGAGCGCGCGCGACTGGCTCTCCTCCTTGGTGTTGGTGCCCCCGGCGTCGCCGTCGTCGAACACCGTCAGGAGACCACCCGAGTGAAGCTGCGCGTCGTGCTGCCAGTAGAAACGCGTGCCCGTCCCCATGTTGAAGCTGGAGTGTTTGCCGCCGAGCTCCCAGTCGATCTTCTTGGTCTTCTCGGTGACCGAGTAAACCGCCCAGGTGTGGCGGGCGGAGAGGATCACGTGTCCATTCGGTAGCGGCTGGATCGAGTTGAGGTGGAAGAAGTCGTAGGGACGGCCGGGGATGTAACTGACGTACGAGGATCGCAGCGGCACATGGTGGAGCGCGTCCCACTCCCACAGCACCCGGTTGGTGGAGATGTCGATCTCCTGCGCGATCGAGTCGAGCACCGTTCCGTTCGATGGGCCGCCTACCGATCTCAGATTGGCGTGCACGGGCGCCGTGATCACCACCCAAGCCGTGCCGTTGGGGCCCAGGGTGAGCTCGTGCTCGTCGATTCCGTCGCGCTGATAGCCAGCTCCCGCCGTGACCGTGTGGATCCGCGTGTAGTGCTCGTTGAGGATCACCCCGACGCCGTTGCCGTAACCGGTCGGGAGCGTCAGGTGACCCTCCCAGTAGGTGAGCACGGGCTGGCCCTGATAGCTCTGGACTCGGAAATTGAAAGCGGCCGGGCCGTGGCCCGAGCTTGCTGTTTGGTGGTACCAGAGCAGGTCGCCGGCGGGATTCAGCATGTAGGGGCCGTTGTGGCCCGAGTTCTGCGCCGTCAGGAAGAAGTCACCCGCGGCGGTGTCAGTGTCGGTGCCTGTCATCTTCACTATCGGGGGATGGAGGCGCGGCTCGGATACGAACGAACGCGTGGCCGGCTGAGACCCGCTTGCCCGGCCGCCCGCCCCGAGCCCGAGCGTTTCCGGGGCGGGCACGACAGCCTCGGAGCGCGACAGCCCATGGCTCGCGCCGGATCGTGCCGCGGCCGCGGGGGGACCGGAACGGGCCGCCAGCAAGCAAACCGCGGCCAGCACAGCCAGGACACACCCGACGCCGCCTCGGAAGCGACGGGGGCGGTGGCGTCGCCGAGCTCGAGGCACGCGCGCCACTCTACGCTCCCCGGACCACGGCCGATGTCCCGTGGGGGAGCGCGTGGCCTTTCGAATCGAGCGCCCGTACCTCGAAGTACTTCGCCTTATGGGCCTCGATCTCGGTCTCGAACCCCGACCTCCGAACTCGCTTGACGGCCTTCAGTGCGGTTGGGCTAGCCCCCGCGAGAAGCCGCCACCGCACGACCTGGGTAGCGCCGTTCCAGCTCGCGTAGACCTTGTCGCGGCCCGCGGTGGAAGAGGCCCTGACCGCGATCGCGGGCGGCTGCAGCGGCATTCCCACCCATCTGTCGCGGAAGGCGCGGTAGGACTGGATCGGCGGCTGGAATGAACCGTTGAAGATCTGGGCGCCGTTGGGCGAGTACTCGGAGAAGTACGGGCTATAACCCCAGCCGACGAACAGGTCGCGGTTCGAGAGCAGCTGCGCGCTGCCCTCGCCGGCGGTCTGCGTCGGGGGGCTGTGGGTGAACTGGCGGACGAGCCTCGCCTGGTGGCGGCCCAAGCCGATGTGGATCTCGAGCGCGCGCGACTGCGCCTCCTCCTTGGGAGCGGCGCCGTCGTCGAATAGCGTGAGCAGCCCGTTCCTGTGCAGCGTGGCGTCGTGCTGCCAGTAGAAGCGCGTGCCTCTTCCAAGGCGAAAGGTCGAGTGCTTGCCCCCGAGCTGCCAGGCGATCTTGCCGGTGGCCTTGTCGATGGAGTACACGGTCCAGGTATTGCGCGCGGAGATGATGAGATGGCCGTCCGAGAGCTGCTGGATCGAATTCATATGGAAGTACTCGTAGGGCTGACCCGGGGTGTATGGGCTGTAGCTGTCAGTGAGCGGCACGTGGCCGAGCGACTGCCATTCCCAGATCACCTTGTTTGTGGCGATATCGATCTCCTGGATGATCCAGTCGAATGCGGTGCCGTTTGAGGGGCCGCCCACGGAGGTGAGATTGGCCTTCACCGGGGACCAGAGTGGCACATACGCCACCTCTTCCGAGCCGTCGCGCGTGACCAGGAACTCGTGCAGGTCCGTGCCCTGCTTCCGGTAGCCGTCGCCGGCGGTGACCCTGTGGATCGTCCGGTAGGAGTGGTCGAGGATCAGGTCGTCGCCCTCGCCCCCGCACGGAGGACACACCCCGTGACCCTGCCAGTAGGTGAGCACGTGCTGGCCGCGGTAGGTCTGCCTTTCAACGTTGTAAGCGCTGGACAAGGGGCGTTTGGGCAGTGGCCGGTACCAGACGAGGTGGTTTCTCCCGCTGAGGATCATGGCCGCGCTCTGGACGGAACGGGAGACGTCCAGGAAGACGTCGCCGGCCCTGTGGTCGCGATTGGTGCCCATGGTCACCACGGGCACCCTGAAGCCCGGCTCGGTGACGAAGCGGTGCGTGGAGTGCCTGTGCGGGCCCGTCGCGCCCAGGATGCCGGCGGAGGACGAGCTCTGCACCGGCACAGTCGCGCGCCGGGCGATGGCGAAGGTGTAGTGGAGGCGGGTTGCGTGGGGGGCGCCCGAGGCGGTGCCCGCGGCGGGGGTGCGCAGGGTGGCGGTGACCGAGACTGCCTCCCCGGGGGTGAAGGGGCGGCTGGGCGTGAATGCGGTGCCGTGGCCGGCGGGTTGGGCGCTCAGGCGGCCGCTGTGAAGTCCGCTGCGGGAGCCCATGGCTGTGATCGAGGCGATCTGGCGTGCGGGGATGGCGGGGAAGTCGATGTTGGTAGCGGGGGCCGCGTCGGGGGTGCCGGGGAAGGGCAGCACGTCGAGCCCCTGCGAAGCGGACGCCAGGGCTTCGCCAGCGGGCGGGTGCGCGACCACCGCGGCGGCCGGCGAGCCGGGGCCGATGCTTGCCGTCGCCGCAAACAGGCTAGCCGCGCACGCGGCTGTGCGTGCACGAGATCTCGATGGTTTTTCCTTCAATGCGATCAGGCGCATACCCGCGCTTCGGCTAGGTTGACCTTCCCGTCCCCGCGCAAATTCTACGGGGACACGACGCGGGATGTGCCATGTGCAAGAAGGCGGCCGCGGCCGGTCAGCGCCTCCACCTTGAACCATCTATCCCGAGACGTGATCTCGATCGTGGTTTGGAAGGACGACCAGGACACGCGTCTGCCGACTGGCGAGAACGAGCCATGTCGGCTCCCGGATCCAAGCACTCGCCACTTGGCCACTCTGGTCGATCCGTTCCAGCTCGCATAGACGTTGAAATGGTGCGCGGTCGACGCCTTGCGGACCGCCACCGCCGGCGCCTGCAGCGGAAGGCCGACCCAGTTGTTGAAGCGGTAGGCCCGATAGGACTGGACGGGCGTGCGGAAGGAGCCGCTGAAGATCTGGCTGCCGCCCGGGGCGTACTCGGAGAAGTACTGCCGCGAGCCCCAGCCGACGAACACGTCGTGGTTGCCGAGCACTTCGGCGCTGCCCTCGCCGTAGGCGAGAGTGGGCGGATTGTGAGTGTAGGCGTGGATGAGCGTCGCCTGGCGGGTGTGGGTGCCGATGTGGATCTCGAGCGCGCGCGACTGCTGCTCCTCCGGCGGCGGCGCGCCGTCATCGAAGAGGGTGAGCAGGCCGTTGTTGTGCAGCGTGGCGTGGTGCTGCCAGAAAAAGCGCACGCCCGATCCCAGGCGGAAGCTCGAGTGCTTGCCGCCGAGCTGCCAGGCGATCTTGCCCGTTGACTTGTCGATCGAGTAGACGGCCCAGGTGTTGCGCGCGGAGATGACGATGCGGCCGTTGGAGAGCTGCTCGATCGAGTTCAGGTGGAAGTAGTCATAGGGCTGGCCGCTCACGTACGGCTGGTATGAGGCGTTGATCGGCACGTGATGCAAGGCGTTCCACTCCCACACCACCTTGTTGGTGGCGACGTCGATCTCCTGGATGATCGAGTCGAGCACGGTTCCGTTGGCAGGGCCGCCCACGGAGGTCAAGTTGGCAGCGGTGGGCGCGGCGACCGTCACGAAGGCGACGTCCTCGTGACCTTGGCGCCCGAGAGTGAACTCATGCAGGTCGGTGCCCCGTTTCCGGTAGCCGTCACCAGCGGTGACCGTGTGGATCGTCTGGTAGTGCTCGTTGAGGATCAGGTCCTTGCCCTTGCCGACTCCCGGGGGCACCACCCGGCCCTGCCAGTAGGTGAGCACAGGATGGCCGTGGTAGCCCTGCACGCGCACGTTGAAGATGGAGGGCCCGCGGCGCTTGGTCGAGGACGGCTTGTACCAGATCAAGTCGGCCCGGTGGTCGATGAAGTATGCAGCGGGCTGGCCGGAGTTCTGGGCATCGAGGAAGATGTGCCCCGAGCGAGCGTCGGTGTCCCGGCCGCTCAGGGTCACGATCGGGGGCTTCAGCCGGGGCGCCGTGATGAAGGAGTGAGTCGTGCGCGAGCTGGCGGCGAGCGGCGCCGCTGCCGGGCTGATCGTGGGGAGGCGCGCGACGCGGGCGGTGGCGAAGGTGTAGTGGAGGCGGGTTGCGTGGGGGGCGCCCGAGGCGGTGCCGGCGGCGGGGGTGCGCAGGGTGGCGGTGACCGAGACTGTCTCCCCGGGGGTGAAGGGGCGGTTGGGCGTGAATGCGGTGCCGTGGCCGGCGGGTTGGGCGCTCAGGCGGCCGCTGTGAAGTCCGCTGCGGGAACCCACGGCGGTGATCGAGGCGATCTGGCGTGCGGGGATGGCGGGGAAGTCGATGTTGGTGGCGGGGGCCGCGTCGGGGGTACCGGGAAAGGGCAGCACGTCGAGTCCCCGCGGAGCGGAGGACAGGCCCGGCGTGCTCGGACGGGCCGCGGCGGCGGTGCGACCGGGAGCAGCCCCCAGCAACGCGCCAGCCGCAGCCAGCACAGCCGCTACACGTCCCGCCCTACCTGCAGGAGGACTCATCGGTCTAACGGCCCGCGACTATCCGCGAAGTGCCATGGGGGAGCACGCGGCTTTTGGAACCGAGCGCCTGAACCTGGAAGTAGCTCGCGCGGCGGACCTTGATGGTGGTCTCAAAAGCGGCCCATCGGACCTTTTTGACCGACGCCAGATGCTTTTTGCTCTTGCCGGCTCGCAGCCGCCACCGGGTCACCTCGGTCGAGCCGTTCCAGCTCACATAGACGTTGTCCAGACCCCTCGAGGACGAGCGCCTGACCGCGATCGCGGGCGGAGACAGAGGTTCTCCCTTGAACTCGCTGGAGCGAAAGGCACGGTAGGAGTCGACTGGCGAGCGGAAGGACGCCGAGAAGATCTGGGATCCGCCCGTGGTGTATTCGGAGTAGGTCGGCGCAGCGCCCCACCCGACGAAGACGTTGCCGTTGCCCAGCAGCTGGGTGCTGCCCATGCTCTGCGTGAGAACCGACGGCGAGTGGAGGTATT
>JAFAPR010000258.1 GCA_019247075.1 Solirubrobacterales bacterium | reverse complement strand
CGCGGACGGTGGAAGAGGTCATCGAGATCGGCCCCGGCGCGCGCCTGATCTCGTGGCTGCCGGCGGCGCACATCGCGGAGCGGATGGCTCACCACTATGTGCCCGTGGTGTACGCGGGAACCATCACCTGCTGCCCGGATCCGCGTCAGGTGGTCTCCTACCTGCCGCAGGTCAAACCAACCTGGTTCTTCGCCGTCCCCCGCATCTGGGAGAAGCTGAAGGCGGGGCTTGAGGCGATGCAGGCCGCCCAGCCCGAGGAACAACGACGGCCGGTGCAGGAGTCGCTTCAGGCGGCGATCGAGCGCAACCGCCTGCGCCGGCGGGGAGAGCCGGTGCCCGAGGAGCTCGAGGCGAGGGTCGCGCGGGCCGACCGGGAACTGTTCTCCAATGTGCGCGCGATGCTCGGACTCGACGAGGCGGTCGCGATCAACAGCGGGGCCGCGCCCACGCCGGTGGAAGTGCTCGAGTTCTTCAACGCGCTCGGCATCGAGCTCGCGGAGCTGTGGGGAATGTCCGAGACCTGCGGGGTGGGCGCGTGCAACCGCCCTGGGGAGCTGAAGATCGGCACGGTGGGGCCGCCGTCGCCCGGGTCGGAGATCCGGATCGCCGACGACGGCGAGATACTGTGGCGGGGACCCTCGTCGATGTCGGGGTACCGCAACGATCCGGCCAAGACGCGGGAGACGATCGACGCGGAGGGCTGGCTTCACACCGGCGACATCGGCCGGCTCGATGAAGATGGCTACCTGACGATCGTCGACCGCAAGAAGGAGATCATCATCAATACGGCCGGCAAGAACATGTCGCCGGCCAACATCGAGGCCCGTCTGAAGGTCGCCAGCCCGCTGATCGGTCAGGTCTGCGCGATCGGCGACGGGCGCCCATATAACACCGCGCTGGTGGTGCTCGATCCGGACTTCGCGCCGCATTGGGCGGGCCTGCAGGGGATCGAGGGCGCGACGTTTGAGGAGCTCGCCGCCGAGCCCAAACTCGTGGCGGCAGTCCAGGAGGCTGTCGACGAGGCAAACCGCCACCTCGCGCGCGTCGAGCAGATCAAGAGATTCACGATCGTGTCGGCTGACTGGCCACCCGGTGGGGACGAGCTGACGCCGACGATGAAGCTCAAGCGACGGCCGATCGCCGCCAAGTACGCGGCCGAGATCGAGGCCATGTACGCGACCTAGCCGGGCCCGCCGCGCCGATGGGCTACGGAGACGCCGGCGCGCTGATCGACCGCCAAACCAGCTCGACCGGGTGGTGAATCGGCAGTGGCCGGCCGAGCTTGCGGAGGTGGAAGTCGAGCTGGGCCGTGCACCCCGGGTTCGCCGCCGCGACCGCCTCGGCACCGGTCTCGAGCAGGTGCCGCGCCTTGCGCTCGCCCAGGTCCGCCGCCGCTCTTGGCTGCACGATGTTGTAAATCCCGGCCGAGCCGCAGCACACGCTGGCCTCGCTTCCCACCTCGAGCAAGTCCAGGCCGGGGATCCCGCGGAGCAGGTCGCGGGGCTGGTCGCGCACGCCCTGGGCGTGCGCGAGGTGACAGGCGTCGTGATAGGCCACGCGCAGCTGGAGCGGCCGCCTCGGCGCGCGCTGGGGGACAGACGCCAGCAGCTCGCAGACGTCTTTGACCCGCGCCGAGAATGCACGGGCCTCGTCGGTACCGAGCAACTCGCCGTACTCCTTCATTGCCGAGCCGCAACCCGCCGCATTGATCACCACGTGGTCGAGCTCCGGGACGTGCGCGAAGGCGCTGATCGTGGCCCTGGCACGCTCCATCGCGGCCGTCTCCGCGCCCCCGTGGAGCTCGAGCGCGCCGCAACAGTCGGGAACGGGTGGCGCGAAGACCTCGAACCCTTCCGTCGCCAGCGCGCCCACCGTCGCCGCGTGAACCTGGGGGTAGAAGACTCGCTGCACGCATCCCAGTAGCAACCCCACACGTCCCCGCTGTTGACCGTGAGCCGGCGTGTGCGCGGGAAGCTTGGGCCGGCGGGCACGGCGAAGCGGTGCCCTGGGAGCGAGCTGGATCATCGCTCGCAGTGACTGCGGGAGTCCGCCGAGCGGAGCCCGCCGCGTAGCGGCGAGGGCCGGCACGAGGGCCCGGAGGCGGTCGGGATGGGGGAGGGTTTCGAACAGCAGCCGGCGCAGCGCGCGGTCCGCACCGGGACGGACGAAGTTGCGCTCGATCTGCGGCCGCACGCGCTCGATCAGCCTGTCGTAGCGG
>JAFAPR010000250.1 GCA_019247075.1 Solirubrobacterales bacterium | reverse complement strand
GCTCATGTGCGAAGCCTCGACGATCACGGTGCCGAGGGTCATGCCAGACATGACGGCGTTGCGCATGGGGAAGGTCCGGCGCGTCGGCGGGGCTTCGGGCCAGAACTGAGAGACGACCGCGCACTCGTGCGCGATCCGCTGCGCCAGAGCGACGTTTTGCGGCGGGTAGCAGTGGAGCAGACCGGTGCCGACGACGGCAACCGTTCGACCTCCGGACGCGAGCGCCGCACGGTGGACGGCGGTGTCGATGCCCGAGGCCAGTCCTGAGATGACGGTGTAACCGGCGCTGACGAGGTCGGCCGCAAGCTGTTCGGCCGTCGCGATGCCCTCTGCGGAGGGATTGCGCGTGCCCACCACCGCGACCGAGCGGGCGTCCACGGGGCTGAGCTCTCCGGCGCTGAACAGCAGCGGCGGACGGTCGACATGGCGGAGGTTCTTGGGGTAGCTCGAATCGAGCACCGTCACAACATCAATCCCGGCGGCGCGCCAGGCGGCGAGGTCGGCCGCGGCCTTATCGAGCGCCTTAGTGATGTCGACGCGATCGAGGGCGGCGCGTCCCTCGACAGGCAAATCAAAGAGGGTCGCGGGATGGTCGTTGCGCTCCAGTTCCCGCTCCAGTACGCGCAGCGCGCTCCCGGTCTCTTCCACAAGCTCCGCATAAACCTGCCATGGCCGCCGGCCCTTACGGAGGAGCGCCACGAGCGCGGCCTTCTCGACCGCTGAAGACATGCGCGGCGAGCCTAGCGCGCCAATGCGACGGCTCCAGGCGCCTCGGCGACTTTTGACTATCTGGACACAACCATCCTTCCCGCACTCCTCACGGTGGCGACACGATCGGCTGGTGTAATCCCGGTGCCGTCTAAGGTCCTATCTGCGGCCGAGTCCAGAGGGTCTTTGCTCGGAAGCAGGACGAACTCAATGCTTCGACGCCCGTTTCTAACCATCGCAGTCGCACTCGTGTCTGTGGTGGCGCTGGCAGCCGCCGGCTGCGGCGTCGGGACGCAACACACCTCGACCGCCGGTAAGCATGCGAAGCGGCCCGTGGTTCTGCGGCAAGCCAGCCTGGCGGTCGGCGCGTACCACCGGTTCATCTGGATCCCTGCCCGAGCGGGCAAGCTCTTCGGTCCGGTGTCGCCGGCGGTAAGTCAGGGCGCCGCTGCGGCGCAGTTCGCATACCGCGAGCTCAAGCTCGCCGCCCGCAATGCGGAGCACAACAAACGCCTGTGGAGCCTCTTTGCGGCGATGGAGGTGACGGCGGACAAGCTCAAGGCGCTCGGCGCCGCCCTCTCTGACCATCCGTCATTGGCCGAGATCGAGTCGGTCAACGGCGTCCTCAACCGCATCGCTGCGACGGCCAAGCAAGACGGGCACCGCATCATCGACGCGACACCGGCTCAGATCGCCGCCGCCGGCGGACCCCGCGCGTAAGGTCAGGCTGCCTTCGTTCCCCTGGCGCGTGAGACGGAGCGCAAGGCTCAGCTTCCGCGCGCTAGTGGGCGCCGCGAGTCCGTAATCCACTCGCTCCATGAGCCGGGATAGAGCGCACCGGCGTATCCGGCCAGCTCGAGCGCGAGCACTTCATGGGCGGCGGTCACTCCGGAGCCGCAGTAGGCGCCAATGTCTACCCCTCGCTCGACACCCGCCTCCTCGAACACCTCGCGCAACACGTCCGGCTGTAGGAGACGGCCCGACGGTTCGGTGGTACGCGCGGCCGGTACATTCCGCGCGCCGGGTATGTGGCCTGCCACCCGGTCGAGCGGCTCCACTTCTCCCCTGAAGCGCTCCGGCGCGCGAGCGTCCAAGAGGACCCCGCGAAGAGCCACCGCCGCCGCCCCGTCCGCGTCCAATACCGGCATCCCGCCGGGCCGCGCAACGAAGTCTCCCGGCTCCACCCGAGGCTTGTCCTCCGTAAGCGGGTGACCAGCCGCCATCCAAGCTGCCATTCCGCCGTCTAGGACGGCGACATCGCCGTGCCCGAAGAAGCGCAGCAGCCACCAAGCCCGCGCGGCGGCTACCGAACTGGCGGCGTCGTACACCACTACCTGACGACCGTTCGAGACTCCTGCTGCGCGCATGGCGCGCTGAAACGGCTCGGGTTCCGGAAGAGGATGCCGGCCGCGGCCACCCGGGGGTCCCGACAACTCTGTGTCGAGATCCACGAAGACCGCCCCCGGGATGTGCTCTTCTTCGTATTCCTGCCGGCCGGGGGGGCCGCCGGGCGTCCAGCGAACGTCGAGCAGAGTTGGGGTTGACGGACTCGCGGCGAGCGCTTCCGCCGAGATCAGCGGGCCCGCCACCTCTCCGCCGTGCTGCGCTCGCTAGCCGGTGGCTTCGCCCGGGTCCTTGGAGGCCGGCGTTGCCACAGGCTCGGGCTCGGCGACGGCGGCGGGCTCAGCCGCGGGGGGGCTCGGTGCGGCGGACTGCTCCGGAGACTCGGACAGAGTCGGATGACTATCACCGATCATCGCGTCCTTGAACTCGCTCATGGGCGAGTTGCCCTCACC
>JAFAPR010000300.1 GCA_019247075.1 Solirubrobacterales bacterium | reverse complement strand
GTGACGGTGGCCGTGAAAACCTCCCCGTAAGCGGCCACTGAGTCTCCCCGCTGGTGGCCACCAGTTCTCCCCATGGGTGGCCACTTGTTCTCCCCACGGTTCTGTCCTGAGTCGCCGGTACTTGGGCGCGCGTTGCTGTCAACGCGCGACCCGAGAGGGCGATCGTGAAGAGACCGGAGGAAGCAATGGAGATCCTTGAGGCGTATGACTTGACGGGGTCGCTGCGTGGCGCGGCGGCGTTGGCGGATTGTGATCACAAGACGGTCGCGCGGCTGGTCGCCGCCCGGGGGGCGGCTGGTGGTGGGGTGCCGGGGCGGGCTGCGCGGCCGGCGTTGGTGATGGTCGAGCCGTTCGCGGGGAAGGTGGCGGAGCTAGTCGACCACTCCCACGCGCACATCCGGGCCGATAAGGCGCACGGGGTGCTGGTCGCGATGGGGTATGAGGGGTCGTATCGCACGACCCGGCGGGCGGTCGCGGAGGCCAAGCGCCGCTGGCGGCAGATGCACGGGCGGCGCACCCGGCCGTGGATCCCGCAGCCGGGGAAGTGGCTGCAGTGGGACTACGGGGACGGGCCGGAAGTTCAGGGTGTGCGGGCGGTGTTGTTCTGCGCGTGGCTGGCGTGGTCGCGGTTTCGGGTGGTGGTGCCGTTGCGCGATAAGACGATGGCGTCGGTGGTGATCGGGCTGGACCGGACACTGCGCTACTTGGATGGGTGTCCCACCTACGCGCTGACGGATAACGAGAAGACGGTGACGGTCGAGCATGTGTGCGGGATCGCGGTACGTAACCCGACGATCGTTGAGGTCTCGCGCCATTACGGGCTGACGATCGCCACGTGTGAGCCGGCGGACCCTCAGAGCAAGGGCGGCAGCGAGGTCACGGTCAAGATCGCAAAGGCTGATCTGGTGGCGACCGATCACAACCTGCGCGATGAGTATGCGGACTGGCAGGCGCTGGAGCGGGCGTGTCAGGAGTTCATGGCCGAGGTCAACACGCGGCCGCACCGGGCGACCCGCCAGCCGCCGCTGGTGCTTTTGGGGCAGGAGCATGAGCATCTGCATCGGGTGCCCAGGCTGCCGCACACATTGTGTTTCGGGCAGACCCGCAAGGTCGACCGCCAGGCGACGGTCAGCGTGGGTGATGCGATCTACTCGGTGCCGCACGCGCTGATAGGCGAGCGGGTGTGGGTCCGGGCCGAGAGCGAGCAGCTGGTCGTCGTGCACGTCGACGAGCTCGCCGGGCCGCGGGAGGTCGCCCGCCATCAGCTGACCACACCGGGTCGCCCTTCGATCAACGACGCGCACTACCCGCCGCGGCCTGTCGGCGCGCTGGAGCGCAAACCCCGGGCCCGGTCGACCGAGGAGCGAGAGTTCCTTGCGATTGGTGAGGGCGCCCAGCGGTGGCTGCGGCGGGCCGCAGCCGAGGGGACGCAACGGATCCGGCGCAAGATGGCAGAAGCGATCGACCTGGCCAAGCTCCACGGCAAAGGGCCCGTCAATGAGGCGCTCGAGCGGTGCGCCAGCTACGACCGCTTCGCCGATGGGGACTTGGCCAGCGTCATTGCCCACCAGCAGCAGGCAACCGTGATCCAGCTGCCGCTCAGGGCCTCCGAGGAGCGCTCGCTGCAGGCCTCGACCCGCAGCTGGGAGGGATTCGGACGATGAACACCCCGATTCTCGACCTCGACCCCGGAACCGGCGCGCTGAGAGGCGATCTGCGGCCCTCCGAGACCTCGCCGCGACCAATCCCTCACCCCTCAGAGCGCCAGATCCGGCGGGTCGGTGGCCGGCGATGACCGTCAAACCGCCAGTCCCGCCGCCGCTGCCTTCAGAGCTCGAGCGGCTGCTGCGCCGCCTGCGCCTTCGCTATGTTCGCCGGGCGGCGCCGGAGGTAATCGCCAACGCGACCGCGCAGCGCTGGGAGCATGCCGAGGTCCTGCGCGTGCTGCTCTCAGAGGAAGCCGCTGGCCGCGACCAGGCGACGATCCGGATGCGCCGCCAGGCGTCCGGGCTGCCGGCCGGCAAGACGTTCGAGGCCTGGGAGCCCGAGCGCTGCGCGATCCCAGCCAAGACCCAGCGCGCGCTCCACACCCCGGAATGGATCGACCGCGCCGAAGCGCTCGTGGTTTGCGGCCCGAGCGGTACCGGCAAGAGCCATCTGGTCGAAGCGCTCGGACACCTCGCAATCGACAAAGGCAAGACCGTCGCCTGGCACACCCTCGAGACGCTCGCGCAACTACTGCGCCGCCATCGCGCCGACGACTCAGTCGGCAAAGCGATCGGGAAGCTGATCCGCGCCGACCTCGTCGTGATCGACGACGTCGGCCTACTTCCGGTATCAAGCGACGCGGCCGAGGCGCTCTTCAGAGTGATCGACGCCGCCTACGAGAAACGCTCGATCGCGATCTCATCCAACATCCACCCCAGCGGATTCGACGAGCTGATGCCGAAAAGCATCGCGACCGCGACCGTCGACCGGCTACTTCACCATGCCCACGTCCTCATCACCGAGGGCCAGGACAGCTACCGGCTCGCGCAAGCGACCGCCGGAAAGGGGGTGAAGCCCCTGACCTAACCCCACGGGTGGGGAGAACTAATGGCCACCAATGGGGAGAACAAACGGCCACCCATGGGGAGAACTGATGGCCGCAGTTGGGGAGAAACAGATGGCCATTGACAGCCCGGGACTTGAACTGGCGCGACCAAGGTGGGGATCAGCTAGATTCGCGGCGCTATAGGAGTGGCCGGGCAAATCAAAGGGGGTTCTCCGATGAAGTGGGTTGGATCTAGTGCGCCGGGACGGCGTTGGGCTGCCATGGGTTTGGTTGTCGCGCTGGGGGCGATGTCCGGGGGGTCGCCGCGGCGGCTGTGGCGGCGCCGCCCCGTGGGCTGAAGGTTTTTGTCGGCTATACCGACAGTTTTCATCCGCGGACGGGTCGTACGCATCCGTCGCTGTGGCGGGGCAGCCCGAAGGTTGTCTTCAGGGGTTGTAACTACTTCTCTCCGAGTCGCTGTCCCAAACGCCGCCACCGCTATGATGCTGGGGCCCTCAGGCTTGACAACAACACGGCTCATGCAATGACCGTGACGAACGCGAGCGTCACGATCGGGGTGCACGTTTAGACCATGGCCTGGACTGCACGTGACCCTCCCGGGCGGAAAGAAGTTGATTCTCACCCAGACCGGCGGGAAGCCGCCCTGTCACACCACCACCAGTAGCGACAACTTTTACACCTCTGAGACGCATAAGAACAGTGCGAAATGCACCAAGAATGACCGAAAGATCGCTGTCTTTCACGTAACCGTGGACGGGCGGGCGCTGTCCTACAGCGATACCGGGCAGGTTCTCAACACGGGCGGTAAGGACCCCGGAGACCGGCGTTGCGGTTTCCACAGCGAGGTGCGCGCTTGGGCGCGGATCGGTTCCTGAGCGCCCGGTAACTTCGGCCCGCGCGGGCCGTCGCTAGCCCGCGCGGGGTCTGAAGCCCGGCAGCCGAAACGACGAGGAAAGGCGCCGCCAGACGGGAGTCCGACCGCGCTGCCCTTTGGGCCATCAGCCTTCAGGGACCAAATCGGAGCCGTGGACACTTCTAGTTTGGAATGAAGCCGACACTCTGGCCCATGACAGCCAGAGTGCCTAAGAGTTCGATAGGTAGCCTTGGTCGCGATCGGCGGGGGACGTTCGCTGCGCTACCGCAACAACGCGGGCAACGATCGGGCGCAGCAGTGAGCGGGCAGTGATCTTCAGAACTGCTCATGGCGCATCGAACGTCGGCCTGAATACCAGCCAGCGGGCGGAGTTATAGACGTCTTCGGCGACGACAGGGTCGCCGAGGCGGCTGCTCCGCGGGCCGACTCTAGCCGCTGCGGTGTGATGTAGTCCCCGAGGAGAGCGGCCATCGGCCCGGTGGCACGTGGTCGTGAATGCGGTCGTACGATGGCGGTCCATGAGCACTCGACGCGAGGGCGGCTGCGCGTGCGGCGCCGTCCGATACCGCCTATCGTCAGGGCCGCTGTTCGTTCATTGCTGTCATTGTCTGAACTGTCAGCGTCAGACCGGCAGCGCCTTTGTCATCAATCTGCTGATCGAGGCAGAGCGTGTCGAGATGCTCGCCGCGCCACCGCAGCCGGTCGCTGTGCCGCGTGACCACGACGGTGTGCAGCGGATCTTCCGTTGTCCGCGCTGTCAGGTCGCAGTTTTCAGCGAATATGGTCGACCGGAGGTGTGGTTCGTGCGCGGTGGCACGCTCGATGACCCGACGGACGTCATGCCCGACGTGCATATCTACACGCGATCGAAGGTCGGTTGGCTCACTCTCCCTGAGGGAACGCCGGCGTTCGACGCCTACTACGACACCGACCAGCTTTGGCCTGCCGGGAGCCTTCGGCGTCTCGAGGCGATCCGTCGCCATCGCAACTGAAACAGCCCGTCGCGAAGCAGACGTCTTGGCCGGTCGTGGCCTTGGCGCGCCGCTTTGGGGCACGCGTCGGCGCCCGGGGCGGCGAGCGCCAGCCGTTCATTGACCGCGTGGATGATCTCGGTGTTGTCGATCCCGCGCAGGTACGCCGAGGGGATCCGGAGGTCTGCGTGCCCGCGCTGTCGCGGTATGACGAGCAGCGGGATGCCCTCGCAGGACATCTCCACAGCGTGAGCGTGCCGGAGCCGGTGCGGCGCTAACCTGCGACGCACCCCGGCGGACGGGCCGCGCTCCGCAACTGGCCACGGATCCCAGCGGGAGCACACGGCCGGTCGCGGGTCGGCCCACGCAGCACGCAGAACAACGCGCCTGCCGGCAGGCCGGTACGAGCTCGAGCCAGGGATCGAGCCGCTCCCACGCCCAGCGATCCATTCCGCCCTCCCGCCTCGCCGGCGCGCACCAGGACGGCGCCCCGCTGCCGGTCAAGGTCGGCCTCAGCCAATGTAAGCGCTTCGCTGATCCCCAACCCGGTGCGCCACAGCACGACGATCACCCGCAAGGCCTGATGCCGTCGGGCCCGCCGCCGGCCGCTCGCATGACGGCGATGATCTCCTCCACGGTCGGCGGGTCCGGCGAATATCGCAAACCCTTGCTCCGTGGCGTGCGCCCCTGGTGAAACCTGGACAGAGTCGCGGGCGAGCGGCGACGCCCGGCGCACCCCAACGGCAATACCGATTCGATGACGTCCCTCCTCTGGACAACGATCGAACCCACGATCGTCCCCGCGCCGACGGGTCGGTCCGGACCCCGCAGGTGTCCAGGCGGTTGGCCTTAGTGCGGTGTTCAGCACACACCCGCAGCGCGCTCGCTCAACAAGAGCGACACGTCGCCAAGGCGGTGGCGCGCGCGAGCGCGGCGTCAGAGGCAAAAGCGATCGCCAGCGTTGATGCTCCTTCCGCGCGGGTCGAGGCTTGCGGCGCCCGGCGTAGCGATGCCCCACCCTGACCGAACACGGGACGGTCCTGTGGCTAACGAGGCCCCAAGTCCATCGAGTAACAAGCGGCCGAGGGTCAAGAACCTCAGCACGACTCACCCCGAAGTCCCGGTCGGTGTGAGTGCGCCGCTACGGTCGGTCCCCCGGCCGTGGCGGCGCACTCAACTCTGCCAATGAGCTCCGAACGGCTCTCCTTGTGCTGTCGGCGGACAAGTGATTAGATATCGCGCTGGCGGGGGTCCGGCGGATCCCGACGGTAGGCACGAAGGGGTCCTGGCGAAAGGAGCGCCATGACCAGACACACTCGGCTATCGAAGCGAACGTGGTCAATAGCCGCAGTGGGCCTCAGCCTGCTCGCGGCCCAGGCCCTGCCCGGCGCGATGTCGAACGCGGCGCCCGCATCTCATGGCGTCCGGCCGAACGCGGTGGGCGAACTCGACTGCAACGGCTATAGCCCGATCCAGCGGTCGGTCAAGCGCACCTTGCTGTGCACCGACATCCGCGGTCTTAGAGGCTACGGCCACCGCTTCTACGACAACGGGCATTACATTGGCCATGACGAGCCATCGATCCGCTTTTTGTCCAGCCGCCCTGGCTCGGGCAACAACGTGACCTTTACCGAACGGCTCCCGCGCGACCCGGCCGCGAGGCCGACGGTCACCCATCCCGGCCGCGATGTCACCCATTGGTTTGAGCTTTCCCCGGCGCCATGGTTCGGGATGAGCCTCTGCGACCCGCGCTCGTACCCGCAACGGAACTGCAGGCCCAACAGCGACAACAACGCGCCGCACGGCGTCTTTCCCGGCGGCGGCGCTGCGTTCATGGAGATGCAGTTCTACCCGCCCGGCTTCTCCCCGTTCTTGGGCGGGATCAGTTGCAACTCCAACACCCAGTGGTGTGCGGCGCTCAACATCGATTCCCTTGAGGCCAGCGCGGCCGGGAACATTAACCTCTCCTGCGTCGAACCGGTGAACTTCGCCTTCATCCAGCGAAACGGCGTGCCCGCTGGGCCGCCCAGCCCGCAGCTGAGTAATGCGGCCACGATGACGCCCAACAGTCAGACGCTGTTTATGAACCCGGGTGATGTGATACGCACCCATATGTTCGATGCGAGCATCGGGCACGGGCAGCACGCGTTCAAGGTCAAGGTCAGCGATCTCACGACCGGGCAGAGCGGGTTCATGGTCGCGTCGGCCGCTAACGGGTTCATGAACACGTCGGTATTCGACTGCAGCGGCCACCCGTTCAACTTCCAGCCGCTGTTCAACACCGCCCGGGCGAAGAACTCGATCGGTTGGTCGGTGCTGCTGAGCGGCATCCTCACCCAGTACGAGACCGGTCACTTCACGCCCTGCAGCCGGGTCACCAAGCCGGTTCCCGTCAAAGGGGTGGCCGGCAAGGTCTGGCTGTCCTGCCACGGGGCCTACGAGAATGCGGGCCCTCCCGACGGCACCCAGCGGAGCCAGGAGCTGACAGACGCGCCGTGCTACCCGAAGGGCTACACGCATGGCGGGACCACGCCCCCTGATCAGGTGACCGGCTGCGCCGATTTCTTAACCCAAAACGGCGACCTGGACTTCGACGGCACTCCTTACTACGCCGACTGGCCGAACTCGCTGACCCCTGGTCCCTTCCCGTCACCCTTCCTGCAGCAGCAACCGACAACCTTGGGCGGGGCCAGGTATTCGAAGATCCAGTTCGAGACCGACGCTCCGGCCAGTGAGATCAACACGTGTGCGCCGGACACCCGGCAGGGCTGTGCGGTCCCGCCGCCGCATGCCCCCGGGCACTTCTACCCGTACTACACGCAGGCTAGTGTCGGCGGGCAGTGCGTGTGGGAGTTCGGCAACATGACCAACGGGAACACGTTCGGCCGTGATCATCAATACGCTCACCTGGTTGAGCACGGCTTCTTCAAGGGGCAGTTCGACCTGGCGAGCGCCCCGCTTCCCAACCCGAACTGCGGAGCGCGCTGACACACGGAGGTACAAACAGCAACGAAAACGCGGGTTCCTCGGGAGCCTGGCGTTTTGCTTGCCGGACATTTTCGACTCGATCGTGCCGGGAACGTGTAGGGGTACTCGTCTGCAAAGCGCTAGCGCTCGGCCAATTGGGAAGCCCACCGGAAATGGGATTGGGGCTAAGCCTCTGTCAGCCAATCGGGGACTCGGTCCTAGTCCCTGACTCCTAGCTCCTAGCCCCTGCTCCCTAGCCTCGATCCGTCAGTAGCGCTGCCGTCTTGAGGGTGGCACGGGCCCGGCAACGTCCGCCTGACCATGAGGATCTCGATGTCGAGTCGTCGACCCCCCGCTCAGGAGGTTCACCGTGAAGGTGATGGGACGTTGGAGCGTCAGGACGGTAGATGTTAGGGCGGACGGCACTGGTTTGTCGTCTCGCGCGGCACCTCGCCGTCGGCGCTGGTGGTCGATCGGCTAGGTCTGATCGCCGGGCTGTGTGCATGCGCACCCGTTCGGAGGACTACGCCCTGTGATGGTTGGCGCGCCTAGGCGTAGTCTGAGAGGAAGGCAGATTTTATGCGGCGAGTCTTCCCATGGCTCATCTGTTCGATTTCGGTGCTCACGGTCGGTGCGTGCAGTGCAAGCGGCGACATCGGACACGTCGTCGACCACGCACCGCAGGTCTACCGGGACCTAGCGGAGTGGAGCGTCGCGGCGCCGCATGGGTGGCACATCGTCCGGTTCAGTGAGTCGAAGAGGGGTGTCGTTTCCACCGGAGTCCAGATCTCGAGCGTTCGACTCTCGGCACCAACGCTTGTCGTGGGGTACCCGATCCAGGTCCAGGACCGGGTACTTCCGGCTCGCGGCGTTGGCCTCATTATCGCCACGGACACTGAGGCGGGGCTCTCGCATGGCACCGTTGCGGTGCCTCCGCTGCCATCCCCGACGAGATGGCTGAAAGGGAGTCGGCTGGCGGGCCTGCCTTACATGGAGACTCGGTGGTTCCGGGCCAATGGACGACTCTTCATTGCGAATGCCGAGGTAGGTGCCAAAGCCAGCGGCGCGGATCTCACAGCTCTTGCGTGGGTCATCAAGTCGGTTCGCGTCAGTCGAGCGCCAGTGATGCACTCTTACCCGTACCCGGGGATCCCCCAACTAGCCCGTTCGGACTGCGGCCCTCCTGTCCTTGGCCGCCTCCAGTCCCCTGCGACGCGCAGCGCATCGCTTATGTGCGGGCGACCCTGACGAGGGTCCAGTACGTCGGCGAGGAGGTCTCTGGAACCACGACCGCCCCCGCCACGCTCATGCTTCGACCCGCGTCCAGGTCTGCGGACGGTCGTCGTAGCCATGGGGCGGCCAGTCCGAAAAAGCACATCGTGTCGTGCGAGTTGGACAAGACCAACCGCGCGTCCCGCCTTCAAACAGCAGTAGGTAGCCCGTTCACACCAGTCTGCGACCGGCATAGCCACCCGCAGCGGGCCGCCACACGCCGA
The DNA here is from genome assembly GCA_019247075.1 of Solirubrobacterales bacterium. Classification (GTDB taxonomy): domain Bacteria; phylum Actinomycetota; class Thermoleophilia; order Solirubrobacterales; family Solirubrobacteraceae; genus Palsa-465. The sequence continues at coordinate 5,816 of JAFAPR010000300.1, read as the reverse complement.
TCTGAGGGCTCAAGGCCCGTAATCGACCAACGCTCACCTCGGCCGCGCGCAGTCCCGACCAGACCATCAGCGAGACCTGCCTCCACTCGGCGACGAGCATCCCGCCACCGACGGGAGCATCCCGCCACGGACGACGAGCGTCCCGCAAACCCCGGAAACCGCGCACTCGCGGACGATCGTTTCGCCTGCACCGCAAGACGCTCGAGCGCGATCGCTTTGGCGACCAAGGCGATCATCGGGTGGATAAGCACGGGAAGACAAAGCGATCGGGTGTATCTCGGACGCTCGAGAGCATGCGAAAGCAGAACGAATCCCTAGATGGTGCGCAGCGCGCCTGTAAATTCGCTGCCAAGCGACTTACACGCTCCGCCAGGTCTAGGCTGCTCTGGGCGACAGGGGGGTTCCCGAAGTGCGTTGGACGACCGCTTTTGATCACACGGCCGGATGTCGCCGCTCCCGCGGACAGTGTCGATGACCTCGTTTCGGCTTGACCCGGCCGTGGCCGTTGACGCGGCCGCGGTAACGGAGGTCGTGGTGGCGCTGGAGACCGCGCTCTACGGCCATAGTTCGTTCTCGCAGGCCGATCTAGAGGACGAGTGGCTGGACCTTGACCTCAGCCACGCTCGCGTCGTCCGCGACGGCGACCGCATCGTCGGCTACGGGGCGGTGCGCGAGGAAGGCGAGCTTTGGGACGCCGAAGGGGCAGTCCATCCCGACGCGCTCGGACAGGGGATCGGAAAGATGATCGTGACCGAGCTTGAAGGGTACGCGGCCCGCGGCGGCGCCCGCAGGATCCTCACGCGTGCGTTCGAGCGCGACTCGGCTGCCCGCCGGCTGCTTGGGTCGCTCGGCTACCGGGCCGTGCGCGTGTTCCGTGAGATGCGCATCGAGCTTGACGCGCCGCCGTCGGTACCCATGTGGCCAGTCGGGTTGCGAGTCGTCCCGTTTGACCCCGATCGCGACGCGCTCGAGTTCCACGCCGCGCACGAGGAGGCGTTTGCGGATCACTGGGAGTACACCCCGCGCGCGTTCGAGGTCTGGTCAAGGAGCTACCTCGGCAGCGGGCGTTTTGACCCGACGCTCTGGTGCGTCGTTCGCGCCGGGCACGAGACCGCCGCAGGGACGATCTGCACGGCCAACACCTACGGTGGCGGCTGGGTGCACACGCTCTTCACTCGCCGTCCATGGCGCAAGCACGGCGTCGGCGCGGCGCTCCTGGGCGACGCGTTCGCGCGCTTCTGGGAGCGCGACGAGCACAGCGTTGGGCTCGGCGTGGACGCCACGAGCGACACCGGCGCTTTCCGCCTCTACGAGCGCGCTGGGATGTCGCCCAGGCTCGGCTTTGTGATTTACGAGAAGGAACTCGGCGTTGGCGCGTGAGCCGCGCGGCCCACGCCGCGCTCATTTGTCGGCGCAACTCGCCGCACGCCTCGTCACGGTCGCGGTTGGCCTGCGGCGTTAGACGACGACCAGCGGCAACGCCGCACTGCTCACTGACCAAGCAGAAGACTGGGCCGAGCGCACGGCAGCGGCCGAGCCTCCGGGTGCCGAAGCCGCGCGATCGCTTTTATCCTGCGGCCCCTCTCGCGACGCCATCGCTTCGGCGAGATTCCGTCGGAAATGATCAGCCCGTGGGATGACGCCCGCGATGGTCGCCCTAATCGGGCTTATGAGACCGCGCATCCCACGGAAGATGCGTCGGAGCGACCCGGGCAGAAGGTCAGCTGGGATGAGTCAGTTGTCGACGGGTTGATCAGGGGTGCGTAGACAGGCGTCACTTGACGACGCGAACGCGCGTGACGCTTCCCGCAGCGTAGTCGCCGATCCACATCACACGATTGCCGGCAGCGAGCGCGATTGGTTCGAGCGTATTGAGCGGGACCGCGTCGCCAACGATCTTGTTGGTGCGCGGGTTGGCGGTCCACAGCCTGGCTGTGCCCTTGACAGGGTAGAACAGCGTGGGCGAGCTCGACCGCGGGCGGGCGAGGACCCAGACCTCCCCGATCCCGAACGCGATCTCGGCGGGACGGGGTATGGCCATGGTGGCGATCGCTCTCAACGTGTTGGGGTCGAAGCGGGTGAGCGAGTCGCCAGAGGCCGCCCAAACCGAGCCGAAGCCGAAGCCGATCGACCCGCCCGAGAACCCGTTCGACTGGAGGCCGATAAGGGTGGCGACGTGTCCGTTCGCCGGGTCAACCCGCAATACCGAAGACGGAGAGGTGTCCTCGACCCACACGGCGTGGTCTCCGTACAGCAACGTGTTCGGACCGGGCCCCACCTTCAGCGCCCGACCGACGACCCGGTTCGTACGCGGATCGATCTGGACGAGTTCTCCCGGGCCAGCCTCCGGGATGACGGTGACCCATACGCGCCCGCCACCGACCGTGAGTCCGAACGCTTCCAGATGGATGCGCGCTAGTACCCGGTTGGTTGTGGGATCGATCCGGTAGACCGTGCTGTGGCGGCTGAACCCTCCTGTGACCCAGACGCCTCCTTCCCCGACCGCTACCTGGCTGTCTGGCCCGGTGCCCGGCGCGCGGTGGGTCGCGATGATGCGAGCGGTTGATGGATCGAGGCGGCTCACCGTCCCAAAGCCGGCGACCCACACGGCACCGTCGCCGACGGCGAGGCCGGCGACTCCGGCCGGCACGCGGATCGCCGGCGCGAGAACCCGCGCGAGGAAGCGACCCGCCCCGCCGGACGCCGGGCGCGTCACAGGGCGACGGATCGTTCGGCCGGCGTTTCCGCCGCCAGATGCGGCGGCCGCGACGCCGCCTGCGACTAGCGCGAACGCCAGAGCGATCGAGCCGCGACGCCGCCGCTGGCGGCGCCTGGCCTCCTTGATCAGCGCTTCGCGTTCGAGGCCCCCGGAATCCCGACGGGGCTGCTCGAGCACGACCATCAGCGGGCGCTCTCGATCATGTCGATGATCTCTTCGCGCCGGTAGCCGTGGGCGCGGCCGAATCGGATCAGCTCATTGACCCGGTTGAGGACGGCGCCGCGCTCCGGCGTGCCGGCCACGGTGATGCGGCGACCGCGGCGGAACTCCAACAGCCCCTCATCGCGCAGCGCGTGCAGCGCGCGAAGCACGGTGTTGGTGTTCACGCCCAATACACCGGCGAGGTCCTTGGCCAGCGGAAGCCGCTCGCCCGGCGCGGCCTCGCCTTCGGCGATCGCGCGTCTGATCTCAGCTGCGACCTGGAGGTAGAGCGGCGTCAGCTCTGAAGGGTCCACCTTCCCTCGGAGCATGGTTATATCTAAGATAGCACTATTAGATCTAGATGCGCTGACGGACGCCGGGTTATCCCGATATTCGGGATCTCGTAGTCGCGGCTGATGGCATGCTCTCCATGGCCGGCGGATCACGCCTATCCAACACCCGGGTGAGCGACCGCCGCACCCTCGCTCCGCCCGCTGGGACGCTCGCTCTCCTCAGCCGTTCGGACGATCGCAACAACGGTTTCCGGGCGCGCGGACTGTTCTGCGCCTGCGCCTCCCGTTTGCCACAGAAGCGCTGCTACTGATCCGGCGGGCGACCAGTCCAATCGTCGCTTTCGAGTTCGCCAATCTGGAGCGTCGCCGAGCCGGGGTTCGGCACGACTGCTTTGCCACGACTCGGGTCGCCTTGCTCACGCCGGGCAAAGTGCCTATTTTGCAGGCAATCCTGAAGGTGAGCGAGGGGATTCGAACCCCCGACCGCCGGGACCACAACCCGGAGCTCTACCAGCTGAGCTACGCCCACCGTGGAGTACTGAATCTACCAGCGCGTCTAGGCTCGCAGTAGGGGGTGGACCCCGCCGTGGGCTGCGGCCGATCGGTCGGCCTCGATCACTTAGGGTTCGCGGGTCCATGGGCGCACCCGACCCACACAGACTGGTCGCAGAGACGCGGGCGTTCAACTCGGAGCTCGAGCGTGCCCTGGCGACGGTGCCCCCGGTGTACGAGATCCCGCCGGAGGAAACTCGCCGCGCCCGCCGGCAAGGCCGTGGCATCTACCCGGCGCCTGTGTTCCTGCATGACGCGCGCACGCTCGAGGTTCCGGGACCAGCAGGACCGGTTCGCCTGCGGATCCTCTCACCGGGGCGGGACGCGGTCGGGACGTTCCTGCATATACACGGTGGAGGGTGGACGCTGGGCGATAACGACCTGCAGGATCCCCGCCTCAGCCGGCTAGCACGCGATACCGGGCTCACGGTCGTGAGCGTGGGCTACCGACTCGCGCCCGAGCACCCCTACCCAGCCGGGCCCGACGACTGCGAGGCTGCCGCGCTGTGGCTACTTCGTGACGGGGATCGCGCACAGGTCGGGGGTGAACGGCTCGCGATCGGCGGCGATTCGGCGGGCGCGCACCTGAGCGTGGTGACGCTGCTGCGGTTGCGCGACCGCCACGGAATCACGGGCGCGTTCGCCGCGGCGGTACTTCAGTACGGGTGCTTCGACCTCTCGCTGACGCCCAGCCAGAGGCTGTGGGGCGAGCGCAACCTGGTGCTTTCGACGCCGATCACCAGATGGTTCACCGACCAGTTTTTGCCTGGCCGGCAGGTCGAGCAGCGCCGGCACCCCGACATCTCCCCGCTGTATGCCGACCTCTCCGGGATGCCACCGGCCGTCTTCACGATTGGTACGCAGGATCCGTTGCTGGACGACACGCTGTTCATGGAGGCGCGGTGGCGGGCCGCGGGCCTTGCGAGCGAGCTTCACGTCTGGCCCGAGGCGCCACATGGGTTCATCATGCTGCCGATGACCGTGGCCGACGCGGCGATGACGGCCGAGCACGATTATCTACGCCGCATGCTCGGGCTGGAGCAGCGCCAGGCCTCGCATTTGCATGAACGTGGTTGGCGGCGAGGAGATGTAGCCTCGGGTCAATGAGCCTCGGGTCAATGAGCCTCGAGGGCAGGGCAGCGGTCGTCACCGGCGCGGCGAGCGGCATCGGCCGTGCGGTGGCGGCGCGGCTCGAGCAGGCCGGGATGAGCGTTTTGGCGGTCGACCTCGACCCGGATCCAGAAGGTCCCGGCGCGAGCCACCGCGCCGACCTCACGGAACCAGCCGCCAACGCCGGCGTCGTGGACGCCGCCCTCCAGCGGTTCGGACGCCTCGACCTGGTGGTTCCAAACGCGGGAATTCAGCACGTCGCAGCGATCGACGAGTTTCCGCTCGATCGCTGGGAGATGATCCTGGCGCTGATGCTGACCAGCCCGTTCATGCTTGCAAAGCACGCCTGGCCAGCGCTGCGCGAGAGCGGGTCGGGCAGGTTCATCGCGATCGCCTCGGTCCACGGCCTGGTCGCATCGCCGTACAAGGCCGCGTACGTCTCGGCCAAGCACGGCCTGCTTGGGTTGGTCAAGACGCTCGCGCTCGAAGGCGCGGGCGACGGCATCCCGGCGACGGCGGTCTGCCCCGGATATGTGCGAACGCCGCTGGTGGAGAGGCAGATCGTCGACCAGGCGCGGGCACACGGTCTACCCGAGGAGCGGGTGCAAGGGGAGGTGATCCTCGCTCCCCACGCAGTCAAGCAACTGATCGAGCCCTCCGAGGTCGCCGAAGTCATCGCCTTTCTCGCCGGCCCAGCGGGCCGTGCGTTCACGGGCGCGCCGGTGACGATGGACCAGGGCTGGACGGCGAGGTAGGGCCTCTCGACGCGGCGGACAGCTTGGCGCCCCGTGTCCTGGAGCGCCCGATGACGGAATGCTCAAGCACTCGCGCCAGCAGCGGCGGCCAGTGCCCGCGCAACGCCTGGTGACCCATGAATAGGCCGAGATGCCCCCCGGGAGTGACGTCGCGGTACACAAGCGACCCCGGCGTGGAGGCGAAGT
>JAFAPR010000279.1 GCA_019247075.1 Solirubrobacterales bacterium | reverse complement strand
AGCGCGGCTGCTGCAGGCGTGGCGAGGAGAGATCCTCGCCGGCGCCGTGTACGAGCTGATCGCCCGCCGCATGAGCCCTCGGGACGCCTCGATTCTGCGCAAGATGGCCGAGGCCGAGGGGAGCCATCGGCACCGGCTCGAGCGGCGCATGACCGAGCTGGGAATCTCCGTGCCCGATCCACGGTCGGTCAAGGTGCCGCTCTGGCTGCGGCTGCAAGCGCGGGTGGCTGCCGTGCAAGGGTTGCTTGCCGCGCGCGAGGCCGCCGAGGACGACGAGGTGGACGACCTTTACCGGCGGTCGACGGGGGACCCCGACACAGATCGGCTCCTGCGCGAGATCCGGCGCGAAGAGCGGGCCCACTCCCGCTCGGTTCAGGAGATGCGCACGCGCGACTACGCCGGCCCGGGCGAGGCGAAGTTCGCCGCCTCGGGCGAGGACCGCTGGTCGCCAGTGGCCGACCAGCCATCGGCCGGCGAGCAAGAGGCCCGCGCCCGGCTTGACCGGATCCTCGGACGTGAGCGATGGCACCGCACAGGTGGTGGTTGGATTTCGGGCGCCATTTATGGCGCCAATGACGGCCTCGCGGCGGTATTCGGCATCGTCGCCGGGGTCTCCGGCGCGACAGGTGGGTCGAGTTTTGTGCTGACCGCCGGCATCGCGGGCGCGCTGGCCTCAGCCCTGTCGATGGCGACGGGAGCCTTCCTGGCCGAGCGCTCGGAGGCGGAGATGACCGAAGCCAACATCGCGCGCGAGCGCGCCGAGATTGCCGAGCATCCCGAAGAGGAGAAGGAGGAGCTGTCGCTCTTCTACCAGCTCAAGGGCATCGACCGCCCCACCGCGGATGCGCTCGCCGAGCAGCTCTCGCGCCAGCCGGAAGCGATGCTTCAGGCGCTTGCGACCGAAGAGTTCGGGGGCGTCGGCGATCGCGGCGATCCCAAGGAAGCGGCGCTCGCCGCCGGGATCTCGACTGGACTCGGGGCGATCATCCCGGTGATCCCGTTCATCTTCACCACCGGGACCAGCGCGATCGTGATCGCAGCCATCATCTCGCTGGTCGCCCACTTTCTCGTCGGCGCCGCTAAATCGCTGGTGACGCTGCGGAGCTGGTGGGCGGCGGGGCTCGAGATGACGGTCGCCGGCGTGCTCGTGGGGGGCGCGACATACCTCGTCGGGCTGGCGCTGCCAACGTGATGTCCCATTACGACCGAAGCTCTCGGAGCTCGGCCTTCGTGAGACCGAGTGTGACGTTGTCGGTGGTCAACGTCTCAAGGGCTTTGATCGGCGCGGCGAGGTCGCGTCGTCTCCACAGGGGGCCGCTTCGCAGCAGGAAGTGCGTGATCTGACCCCCGTCCAGGAGTAGTCCGATCAGCCGGCCGGCGTCGTCTCCATCCGCGGTGGCGACCGGCGTGGAACGCCGGATCTCGATCTCACCCTTTGGTACCCGGTCGTACGTCATCATCATTTCTGGCTCTGATTCGGGGTAATCGATCATCGCGCCGGTATCGGACTGAGGCATCCAGGACACGTCCCTGACCCCCACATCCCAGTCCGGATCGTCGGGTTGGGCCTCTGACGGAGGCTCTCCGACCTGTAAAGCGACGACGTCCTGCACCGGCGGCAATTTCCTCGCCGCCTCCATGGTGCAACGGAGCACGATTTCGGAGCCACTTTTGGGATTTTCGGCCAGCTCGATCGGAGCAAGGACTCGCGAGCTGGCAAGCTCCGTGGTGTCGACCGCGAGGTGGGTCACTCGGCGTCGCTTCGGATCGATCACGACGTCGGCGAGTTCGCCGAACCGCCCATCCGAACACCTGACCTCGCTCCCGAAACGCAGCCGCGTCAGCTCTCGCGAGTGTTCCATCATGGTGCAGGCGTGTGTCCGTCCAGGAGGCGCGCCTCCGGCGCGGCTCAGGCGGGGATGTCGGCCCCCTCCTCAGCGAGGAAGATCAGCGTGGCCTTTACGCGTCGACTCACGTCCTGGGTCTCGGGAAGGTTGAGCTTCGAGAAAATGGAGTTGACGTGCTTCTCGACCGCGCGTTTGGTGAGGAAGAGTGATTCGGCGATCGCGGCGTTGCTCTTGCCCGTCGCTATCTCCGCGAGCAGCTCGCGCTCCCTTGGGGTGAGCTCGGAGAGGCGCGAGTTGGCGACGCGTGTGCGGCCTTGGATCAGCGCGTCAACGATCGATGGGTCGATAACCGACCCGCCACGGGCGACCGTTTGAATTGCGGAGATCAGCTCCGCCCGGTCCCGGATGCGCTCCTTGAGCAGGTAGGCGCGGCGACTCGATCCTTTGTCGAAAAGGGCCAGCGCGTACTCGGGATCGCCGTACTGGCTGAGAATGATTACCGCCACCTCGGGATCGGACTCGCGCAGTTCGGCGGCAATGCGGATTCCTTCCTCAAAGTGGGACGGCGGCATCCTGATGTCCGTGAGTACGACCTGGGGGCGCCAGGTCTTGATCGCGGCCTCGAGCTCCTTGCCGTTGGTGCAGACCGCCATCAGCTCGACCTCCGGCGCCGAGCTGAGCGTGGCCATGAGGAACTCGCGGATGACGTAGGAGTCTTCCGCCACGACCAAGGGAATCGGGCGCTGCTGCTCTTGCTCGGTGACCGTGTCACCCGCGGGAAGCGCCTCGGACGTCACGCCGCCGCCTTCGTCGTTCTGCCCTTGCGCGGCGGGTCCGCCAGGCGCGGTTCACATGAAGCCAGGATCACTTGGCGCGCGATCGCGCGGGCGCGCTCCGGACCCAGGTTGCTCGGTTTCACAGTTGCTTCACACTCGGCCATTGCATGGTCCGCGACGGGAGACCACAAGGCAAGGAAGCGTGCCTCTCACCTAGGGGCAGGCAAGCACGAGGTTTACACATGGTTGATAAGTAACAGCCAGCCATTGCCTATGATATCCGTGGTTGCCCGCCTGGGATCGGCGGCAGGGCGAATTCGGGGCGAGCGTTCAGTCAGTATCGACATGGCTCTGAGTCCAACGAGGACTCAGTCCGGACGCGCCCTTGACGCCGAAACTCTCCCCTCCATCTAGCCCCGGCTCGGCGGGGTCCATCGGGGCTCCAGAGCGACGGTGAGCGACATCGCCGCCTCACGCTTTCGCGGGCTCCCCGTCCTTCAGCGAGTAGAGCCGCTGATCCCTTCGCGGTCGCGACTGCCCGCTCTAGCGCTGCTGGGAGCAGCCGGCGCGGCTCTGGCCGGCTACCTGGCGTCGCAGAATCCCCATGCGGCACCCGCTCACGCCGCCGTGCTGGTCAGAGTGGCCATCATCGTGACGTTCATCGCGGCGGGCGTTTACGCGCGCACCAGCAGGATCCAAAAACGGATGGGCATGGTGCTCGTTGCGGCGGGGCTCTACTGTGCCGTGTGGTTGCTCAATGGAGCGGCCGCGCGGCTGCCCTTCAGCGTGGGCGTGCTGTTTTCGGGCTTGGCGGTGCCGATGCTCGCCTACGTCATCCTCGCGCACCCGAGCGGGCGGCTTGAAAGACGCAGGGACCGCCGGTTCGTGGCGGTTCTAGGAGGTGCCGGGGTGGTGTTTTGGGGGCTGCTCGTTCTCACTGCTGCCCAACCGCCGTTCCGTACGCCGCTGGTGCTGTGTGGACCGCGCTGCCCGCAAAACGTGTTCTTCGCCGGGATGCGTTCGGCGGCCCTCGGCGACGCGCTAAAGGCCCTCGCATGGCTTTGTTGGGGGGCACTGGCGTGTGGTGCGCCGCTGCTGCTGGTGCGCCGAATGGAGTCCGCGGCAGCCCCCCTGCGGCGAGCCGTGCTACCCGTCGCAGTCGCGGCGGTCGCAAACATGCTGCTGTGGCTCGCGTTCTTTGCCACTCACGCGGCGGTCCCTGGTGTCTCGAGCGGTTTCGGTGCCGCCTATGTGGAGACGGTGATCGCAATGCCCTTGGCCATCCTCCTCGGACTCGGCCTGGAGCGCCTTTTCTTGGGTCGCGAACTCGCCACGTTCATCAACGATCTGGTGCAGACCACGCTCGCGGACCCGCAAGTCCTGATGGCGAACGCCCTCGATGACAGCTCGCTGCGGGTCGCCTATCCACGAAGGGGAGTGGGAAGCTACGTCGACGCGTCGGGGGCTCCGATCGCGGTCCCGGTCGACGACCCCGATCGAACGGTGGTGTGGATCGAACGCGATCGCCACCAAGTCGCGGCCGTGATCTACGACTCGAAACTGGCTGACCAGGCGCGGTTCGTGCAAGCTGCCGGGGCTGCCGCTCTGATGCGGCTGGAGGGGGCACAGCTCGAGGCCGATCTCATGGCTTCGACGCGGGAGCTGGCGGCATCGCGCGCGCGGCTGATCGATGCAGCCAACGACGAACGGGAGCGCATCGAGCGCGACCTTCACGATGGTGTCCAGCAGCAACTGCTCGGCCTTCGGCTGAAGCTCGAGATGGCCGGCGACCTGTTGAAGCAAGAACCCGGACGCGGCCGGCGGATGGTCGCTTCGATCGGACAGCAGATGGACGAGTTGCTAGCGTCGGTGCGCTCGCTCGCGCGGGGCATCTATCCGGCGCTGCTGGTCGAGCACGGCGTTCAAGAGGCGCTCAAGTCAAGCGCGCGCGGTTCTCCTGTGCCGATCTCGGTGCGCACCCACGGGATCGGGCGCTACAGCCGTGAGGTGGAGATCGCGGTGTACTTCTGCTGCCTCGAGGCGCTTCAAAACATAGCCAAACACGCGGGCGAGGGCGCCGAGGGCGTGGTGCGCCTGTGGGATCACCAGCGGCGGCTCTGTTTCGAGGTGCGCGACTCCGGACGGGGCTTCGATCCGACCCGCGTGGACCCGGGCCGCGGACTGACAAACATGCGCGATCGCATCGAGGCTGTCGGCGGCACGATGACCGTCGACTCGCGGGAGGGACACGGCACGTCGGTCCACGGCTACATACCTGTCTCGCAATCGGCGGCACTGACGCGCTGATCTAGCTCATCCGCTCGAGGACCGGGAACGCGCTTCGTCGGTAAGGGAGATCGGTGTCTCACCCGCATCGGGTGATGACTGGGCACAGACAGCGGCGAGCATGGTCGGGCCATGGTGAAAGGCCTCACTCACACGACGGGCGACACACTCCCCGGCTGTCGGAGCGGAGTCCGAGCGTGAACCGCCGACGGGTCTTCGCGCTCCTTTCGCTCCTGCTGCTCGCGGCGTCGTTGGGCCTCGCAATCACGATAGCGGCGAAGCGGTTCCCGGGAGGGCTGTCGACGTTGCTGTGCCTCGTGCTCGCCGCGGTGGCGGCTTGGTATGGCGTGCAGCGCCGGGGTATCGCTCGAATCCTCGGCGCGGTCGCCGCATTGGTCCTGTTGGCGGGGGCGATCGTCGTCGTGCTCATCGAGGGCTACCCGATCGCAAACCTGCTGATCGCGGTGGGAGTGGTGGCATCGCTCGACGCTGCGCGAACCGCGTTCGCTGTTCACGTCCAGCTGCCGTCGGCGCTGCGTCCGACTCATCCGGTCCTGTTCTACAACCCGCGCTCGGGGGGCGGCAAGGCCGCCCGCTTTAACGTTGCCGACGAGGCGAGGCGCCGCGGCATCGAGCCCGTCGAGCTGAGCCCGGGAACCGACTTGGAAGAGCTTGTTCGCGCGGCTGTGCGCAATGGCGCCGATGGACTTGCGATGGCCGGCGGCGACGGGTCGCAGGCGATCGTGGCCGCCATTGCCTCCGAACGCGGCCTTCCCTACGCCTGCATCCCGGCGGGTACACGCAACCACTTCGCCCTTGATCTCGGGGTCGATCGCGACGACGTCGTCGGCGCGCTGGACGCGTTCGTCGACGGCGGCGAGCGCACAGTTGACCTGGCGGAAGTGAACGGCCGAGTATTTGTGAACAACGTCTCCCTTGGCCTGTACGCCGAAGCGGTACAGCGCTCGGGCTACCGAGAAGCCAAGATGCGGACGCTGCTTGCGACCGTGCCGGATGTGATGGGGCCGCAGGGACAGCCGCTTGACCTCAGCTGGCACCACGGCGGGGGCATGGAGTCGGGCACCGCGATCCTCGTCTCAAACAACAGGTACCGGTTGGGGCGTGCGATGGCCTCGGGTACGCGTA